>JBQTJF010000212.1:0-4018 GCA_052387375.1 Betaproteobacteria bacterium | reverse complement strand
GGCGCGCGCCGCGGTCGGCGTCGGTGTGCACAGCGACGCAGCGCATGCCCAGGCGCCGCGCGCTGCGCATCACCCGGCAGGCGATCTCGCCGCGATTGGCGATCAGGAGCTTGGCGAACACCAGGCGGCCTTGCGCTTCTCGAGGAACGAGGCGATGCCTTCCTTGCCTTCCGGGGAGGCGCGGATCTCGGCGATGCGCCGCGCCGTGTCGCCGATCAGCACCTCGTCGATCGGGCGCCGCGCCACGGCGCGGATCAGGTCCTTGATGCTCGCGTGCGCTTCGGGGCCGCCCGCGAGGAGGTGCTTCAGGAGCGCCTCGATCTCGGCGTCGAGCTGCGCGGCGGGGACGAGCAGCGAGAGCATGCCGATGCGCTGCGCCTCCTCGGCGCCGAAGACTTCCGCGGTGAGGAAGTAGCGGCGCGCCGCGCGCTCGCCGATGGCGCGGATGACGTAGGGGCTGATGGTCGCGGGCGAGAGCCCGAGCTTCGCCTCGGAGAAGCAGAACTTCGCCTCCGGCGCGCCGACCGCGATGTCGCAGGCGGCGACCAGGCCCGTGCCGCCGGCGAACGCCGGCCCGTGCACGCGCGCGATGGTCGGCTGCGGCAGCCGGTCGAGCGCCGCCAGCATCTCGGCGAGCGCGCGCGCGTCGGCGAGGTTCTCCTCGCGGCCGTAGCCCGCCATCCGCTTCATCCAGTTGAGGTCGGCACCGGCACAGAACGCCGGTCCGTTCCCCGCCAGCACCACTACGCGGACGCTTTTGTCCTTCTCAATGTCAAGAAAGACCTTCCTCAGCGAGGCAATGACCGCGTCGTCAAAGGCATTGCGCACCTCCGGCCGGTCCAGGGTGACGCGCGCGACGCCGCCGCTTTTCTCGACGTTCAGCATGGTTCGACCCGCACCTCGGTCTTCACCGAGTTGGCGATGAAGCACTTCTCGTGCGCCTTCTCGTGCAAGGCCATGTGCTCCCGGCGCGAGGGCGTCTTCCCGGAGAAGCTGACTTGCGGGCGCAGCGTGACGCGCGACATCCAGGTCTTGTCCAGGATGCCGACCGCCTCGTCGACATAGCGCTCGACGACGAACCCGGCGCGGTAGGCGAGGTGCAGGAACCACAGCATGTGGCAGGAGGAGAGCGAGGCGACGAAGGCCTGCTCGGGATCCACGCCCGGCACGCTGGCGGCCGTCGGGGGATGTTGCCTGGCGCCGCCGAACCCCGAATAGAGAGATCTTCCCCGAACCTCAAGATGTGGGCGCGCGAATACGTCTCATAGCGGAACTCGCCCGAGCGCTGCCATTGCACGGTGGCGCGGTGCTCGGACATGCCTACATGCGGAACACGCCGAAGCGCGTCTTCTCGATCGGCGCGTTGAGCGCGGCGGAAAGCGCGAGGCCGAGCAGGCGGCGCGTGTCGGCCGGGTCGATCACGCCGTCGTCCCACAGGCGCGCGCTCGCGTAATAGGGATGGCCCTGGCGCTCGTACTGCTCGCGGATCGGGTTCTTGAACGCTTCCTCCGCCTCCGAAGAAGGAAAGTCTCCTTTCACTGTGGCAAGCACGCTCGCGGCCTGCTCGCCGCCCATGATCGAGATCCTGGCGTTGGGCCACATCCACAGGAAGCGCGGGCCGTAAGCTCGGCCGCACATGCCGTAGTTTCCCGCCCCGAAGGAGCCGCCGACGATCACGGTGAGCTTGGGCACCGCGGCGGTGGCCACCGCGGTCACCATCTTGGCGCCGTCCTTGGCGATGCCGCCCGCCTCGTATTTCTTGCCGACCATGTAGCCGGTGATGTTCTGCAGGAAGAGCAGCGGGATGCCTCTCTGGCAGGCGAGCTCGATGAAGTGCGCCGCCTTGAGCGAGGACTCGGAGAAGAGGATGCCGTTGTTGGCGAGGACGCCGACCGGGTAGCCGTGCAGGCGCGCGAAGCCGGTGACGAGCGTGGTGCCGTAGTTCTGCTTGAACTCGTCGAGCTCCGAGGCGTCGACCAGGCGCGCGATCAGCTCGCGCGCGTCGTAGGGCTTGCGCGGGTCGGCCGGGATGACCCCGTAGAGCTCCTCCGCGGGATAGAGCGGCTCGCGCGGCTCGCGGACATCGAGGGAGATGCTTTTTCTCAGGTTCAGGTTTGAAACAATTCTCCTGACGATGCCAAGCGCGTGGTCGTCGTTCTGCGCGTAGTGATCGGCGACGCCGGAGACGCGCGTGTGCACCTCGGCGCCGCCGAGCTCCTCGGGCGTCACCACCTCGCCGGTGGCCGCCTTCACCAGCGGCGGGCCGCCGAGGAAGATGGTGCCCTGGCCGCGCACGATCACCGTCTCGTCGGACATGGCCGGCACGTAGGCGCCGCCGGCGGTGCACGAGCCCATCACGCAGGCGATCTGCGGGATGCCTGCCGCCGACAGGTTGGCGATGTTGTAGAAGATGCGGCCGAAGTGCTCGCGGTCGGGGAAGACGTTGTCCTGCTCCGGCAGGTAGCCGCCGCCCGAGTCGACGAGGTAGATGCACGGCAGGCGGTTCTGCGCCGCCACCTCCTGCGCGCGCAGGTGTTTCTTCACCGTCATCGGATAGTAGGTGCCGCCCTTGATGGTGGCGTCGTTGGCGACGATCACGCATTCGCGCCCCGCGACGCGGCCGATGCCGCAGATCATCGACGCCGAGTGCACGTCGCCGCCGTACATGCCCCAGGCGGCGAGCTGGCCGATCTCGAGGAAGGGCGAGCCCGGGTCGAGCAGCCGGCGCACGCGCTCGCGCGGCAGCAGCTTGCCGCGCGCCAGGTGCTTGTCGCGCGCCGCCTGGTCGCCGCCGACGGTGACGAGCGCCACCTTCTCCTTCAGGTCGGCGACGAGCGCCTGCATCCGCTCGGCGTTGGCTTTGAACTCGGCCGAGCGGGGGTTGAGCTGGGTGGCGAGGGCGGTCATCTTAAAATCGGTACGATCGTACCGATTTTGCGCCTTCCCGCTCCTGGTTCCAGCCCCGTCATCCCGCCACCTCGCGGCCGATGACGAGGCGCTGGATGTCGCTCGCGCCCTCGTAGATCTGCGTCACGCGCACGTCGCGCCAGAGGCGCTCGACCGGGAAGTCGACGACGTAGCCGTAGCCGCCGTGGATCTGCATGGCGTCGGAGCACACCTTCTCCGCCATCTCGGAGGCGAAGAGCTTCGCCATCGACGCCTCTTTGATGCAGGGTTGTCCTGCGTCGCGCAGGCGCGCGGCGTGCAGGTACAGCTGCCGCGCCGCCTCGACCTGCGTGGCCATGTCGGCGAGCCGGAAGTTCACCGCCTGGTGC
This sequence comes from Betaproteobacteria bacterium, assembly GCA_052387375.1. Taxonomy (GTDB): domain Bacteria; phylum Pseudomonadota; class Gammaproteobacteria; order Burkholderiales; family SG8-39; genus SCGC-AG-212-J23. The sequence goes on along the minus strand of JBQTJF010000212.1, from coordinate 743 downwards.
TCGGCCAGCGCTTTCCCCATGCTCTTGCGCTCGCGCGCATAGGAAACCGCCGCCGCGAGCGCCGCGCCGGCAACCCCTGTCGCCTGCGCCGCGACGTTGATGCGGCCGGACTCCAGGTTGGCGAGGGCGACGCGATAGCCGGCGCCTTCCTGGCCGAGCCGGTGGTCGGCCGGCACCTTGCAATTCTCGAGCACGATCTGCGCCGTATCCGAAGCGCGCTGGCCGGTCTTCTCCTCGATGCGCGCGACGACATAGCCGGCCGTCTTGGTCGGCACCAGGAACGCGCTGATGCCTTTCTTGGTGGCCGCCTTGTCGGTGATCGCGAAAACGACTGCCACGTCGGCGGTCTTTCCCGAGGTGATGAACTGCTTGACCCCGTTCAGCACGTAATGCTCGCCCTGGCGCTCGGCGCGCGTGGTGATCGCCGCGGCGTCCGAGCCGGCTTGCGGCTCGGTGAGGGCGAACGCCCCGAGGAATTCTCCTGTTGTCAGTTTCTTCAGAAACATTCTTTTCTGCTCGTCGCTGCCATATCCCGCCACGATGTTGGCGACGAGGTTGTTCACCATGACGATGGTGCAGGTGGCGCAGTCGCCGGCGGCGATCTCCTCGCACGCGACGGCGAGCGAGGTGTAGTCGAGCCCCGCGCCGCCCCATGCCTCGGGAATCGCCACGCCGTAGAGGCCCATGCCGGCGAGGCCCTGCAGCGCTTCGCGCGGAAAGGTCTTGTCGCGGTCCCACGCCGC
>JBQTJF010000211.1:0-15901 GCA_052387375.1 Betaproteobacteria bacterium | reverse complement strand
GCTTTGCCAGCGGGACCAGCCCGGCGCGGTTGTTTCCGAAGAGCGCCTTGGAAACCCAACCCGCATTCCAGGCCTGCTTGTGGCTGAAGTCGTAAATGGGTGCGCCGGCGATGATGCCGTCGAAGTCTCCTGGATAACGCTGCGCCTCGAGGAGCGCCTGACGGCCACCCGTAGAGCATCCCTTGAAATAGGACCGTCCCGGGCCGCGACCGTAGTGCGCCGCGATAAGTCTCTTGGCCGCCGCCTGAGTAACGTGGACCGAGCGGTAGCCGTAATCGATCTCGGCAGCACGATTGAGCGCGAATCTCGGGTCCGGACCCTCGTGCCCGGTATCCGTGGCTGCGGTGGCATACCCCCGCCGCAGCCCGTAGGTTTGCTCGTCCTGGATCCTGCCCGCGAACCCGCCATTGCCCGCCATGAAGAACTTGCCATTCCATTGCGCCGGCAGCTTGACCTCGAAACCTACGTTAGGCGGGATGAGGCCGGTCACATGGCAGTGCTGCGGCAGGTCCCCCGAGGCCGGCACCATGTTTGCGGTAGTGATCGAGACTTCTGTGCCCGTGAGCGCGAACAGCTTGCGGCAGTCTTCGGCACCCTGGGGCGCCGCCTGTCCCGGGTTCGCCAAGACGGCGACACAGAGCGGCGCAGCCGCGATACTCCTAGAGATCGAGAACAATTTCCCCTCCCTGGGCCTTTGCCCTTGAACAGCACACGATCATCTTCGCCTGCCGCTCCTTCGCGCTCAGCACGTGGTCGCGGTGCTCGATCTCGCCCGAGAGATACGGCGTCGCGCACACGCCGCAGATGCCGTCGGAGCACTTGGTGTCGACCAGGATGCCCGCGCGCGCGAGCGCCTCGATGGCGGAGATCTCTGGCGGCACCTCGACGGTCTTGCGCGATCTCTCCAGGTTCAGCGAGAAGGCGAAGTTCACGTAGTCGGGCGGCTCCGGAACGCTGAAATACTCCTTGTGCAGCGCTTCCTCGGGCCAGCCCTTCGCCTGCGCGGCGGTGAAGATCGCGTCCATGTAGAGCGCCGACCCGCAGGTGTAGAGATGGAAGCCGGCCTCGAAGCGAGGGATCGCTTTGTCCACCTCGAGCCGCGTGCCCTCTGCCGAGACGTGCATCGTTCCGGAAAGACCTTGAACTTCGCTCCGGAATGCGCCGTCGGCGCGGCGGCGCACGCTGTAGTGGAGTTCGTAGCTCCTGCCCAGCGCGCGCAGCCGGTGCGCCATCGTGAGCAGCGGCGTGATGCCGATGCCGCCGCCGTACAGGAGCGTGCGCGCAGCCGACTCGACGAGGGGAAAATTGTTGCGCGGGCGCGAAATGAAGACCCGCCGGCCTTCGCGGAACGCGCGGTGCATGAGCGCCGAGCCGCCGCGGCTTTTCGCCTCGCGCTGCACGCCCAGGACATACCGCGACTGGTCCGCCGGGTCGCCGGCGAGGCTGTACTCGCGCAGGTATTCCGGCGCGATCACCACGTCGACGTGCGCGCCGGGCTCGAAGGGCGGCAGCTCGCGGCCGTCGGGCGCGACGAACTCGTAGCGCGCGATGTCGGCCGCGCGCTCCTCGCGGCGCCTGAGGATGACCGGGAACACCGGCGGCGGCCCTTCGGGCATGCGGAAGGCCGGCACGAGGTTCCCGGTTTCTCCCGTTCGCAGCTTTTCTGTATAGGCCTGGGGAGTAAGAAGAGACTTGTAGCGCTCGATGCCCTTCTCGCGATTGAGCGGGAAGACGACCGGGTAAGGCGGCGGCATGGTGTCCGCCGGGTAGACGGCGAGGGTCTGGTCCTCGTACTTCAGGTCGAGGTGCAGGTTGAGGCCGCGCCGGTGCACCTGCTTCGCGCGCACATACTGCATGGTCTTCGGGTCAGCCTCGATGTCCCACCACCACTTCTTCACCGGGTTGATGGCGCCGCGCCCGAGCTTGTCGTCGAGCTTCGCCAGGAAAGGCGCCGCCGCCGGGACATTCATGGCCGCCCAGCGGAAGAGCGAGTCGGCGAAGATGCCCTCCAGGTTCCACGGGCATGTCTTCATGCAGCGCCCGCACATGCCGCCGCCGGAATTGGTGAGGCGATAGCGCGCGCATTTCTCGGCGTCGGACTTCCAGATCTCGTAGCCGTTGTACATCAGCTTCGGCCCGGCGGTGATCGCCCCCGAGGGGCACTCGCGCGCGCACTTGTTGCAGCTTTCGCAGAACCTCTGCATGCCGAAGTCGATCGGCCTGTCGTAGGCCATCGGCAGATCGGTGGTCACCGCGCCCGACTTGAGCCGCGGCCCGAGGTAGGGATTGAGGATCACCTCGCCGATGCGACTCACCTCCCCGAGCCCCGAAAGCAGGAGGAGCGGCGGCTGCAGCACGTCGCCGTCGAGCACCGAGTGCACGCGCGCCGAGTAGCCGAGCCGCCGGATCTGCTCGGCGAGGATGCCTCCCAGGAGCGAGAAGCGCAGGTAGGCGCGCATGCTCTGCGCCACCGATATCCAGTCGTCGCCGCTCGCGCCTTCCATGGTCTCGTGGCCCTGGTCGTAGAGCATGGTGACCGAGCTCTTGTGATAGGGCTCGAGCGGATTGCCGCCCGCGTCGTGCGAGTAGTAGGCCCACGGCGGAACGGCGCACAGCCCGACCGCATCGCAACAGAGGTAGTAGGACGTTGCCTTGACCAGATCGGAATTCTTCTCTGGATCGCCGACGGCGGGGCTGACCGGCCCGCGCGCCTCGCCGAACTGCAGCAGCAGGAGCGCGCCGAGAGCGCGGCGGGCGCAGGCGCCGATGGGACTTTTCATCACATACATGCCGCCCTTCGCGGCCTCCTGCACGTTCTTGCCCATGTCGCCGAAGAGCGCGCGCGCGAAGAAGTCGGCGCGCTTCGGGAAGCGCGGCACGCGCGCATGGTCGATGAACGTGGTGGGCTCCTCCACGCGCTTGAGCTTCTCGAAGGGATACGCGCCCATGCGGAGCTCGCGCGCCGCATACGGTTCCTTGTGAAAGCGCGTTCTCTGCTCCGCCAGCGGCGCGTCGGGGGCCAGCTCCAGCGTCGTGGTCACCGCCGCCAGGCCGTAGCGCTTGCCGACGAAGGGATTGTCGAGCGAGACATCGGCCAGGCCGGCGGCGACGGCGAGCTTGTTCAGGTCGACGTCGCTCGAGGAGGCGCTATGCGCGCGCGCCTCCCAGCCGAGCATGCGCACGTAGGTGGAAAGCAGGACCGCCGGCAGCGCGCTGAGCACCGCGGCACGGTGCGCCTGCGTGCCGTGGATCCAGTCCGTGCCCGGCTCGCCCGGCCACGGGTCGCGCGTGTACTCGACGAGGAACACGAGCGCGTAGCGATGGTGCCGGGCCGGCGTCGGGCGCGCCCGCGCCGCGTCGAGCGTGTCGGCATAGATGAGGTCGACGCCGGCGGCAAAGGACTTTGGCTGCCCCCGGCCAAGCTCTTCGGCGAGACCGTCCAGCGCCGGATTTCTTATCGATTCCTTCAGGAAGGCTTCGTCGGAGAGGCGGCAGACACCGACCATGCTGGCGTCGAAGTAGTACCCCGCCGCCTTGAGGTGGTGCGCGCGTTCCTGCGGGTCCTCCGGGATCTCGGCCTTGAGCGCGGACGCCTTGCCCTCGCGCACCGCGTCGAGCATCCCCATGTAGCGGGTCATCGCGTTGACGAGGGATTCGGGCCGCGCCGCGTCGACGAAGGAGAGGGGCCGCATCGGCGGCACGTGGGAAAGGTCCGGCGGCGCCGGCCGGCGCTTCAGCCTCTCTAGGGGGAAAGGGCCGAGGTGCACCGGCCGGTTCTTGTAGGAGAAGAGCCGCACGTGCGGATGCTAGACGCCGCCGCGAGATTCCAGAAGATGCCGAAAGAGCACCTGCAATGCCGCCGGGTTATCACTGGGCTATCATCTGGCGGTGAAGCTCACCGCCCTCCAGTGCTTCGTCGCCGTGGTCGAGTCGGGCAGCATCCATGCCGCGGCGCGCAAGCTGCAGCTCGCGCAACCGGCGCTCACCAAGGCCTTGCGCAATCTCGAGCAGGAGCTTGGCGTGCAGCTCGTGGTGCGCACGACGCGCGGTTCCGCGCCGACCGAATTCGGCGAGCGCTTCTACCGCCGCGCGCGGCTCGTGGCCGGCGAGCTCGGCAAGGCGCGCCTGGAGATCGAGCAGATGCGCGGCTCGATGGCAGGGGAGGTGGCGTTCAGCGTCGCGCCGGCCGCGACGCTCGCGCTCGTGCCCGAGGCGGTGCGCGAGTTCCGCCGCGAGCATCCGGCGGTGCGGCTGCGCATCTTCGATGGCCCCCTGCCCTCGGCCATCGCGCAGCTGCGCGCGGGCGAGATCGAGTTCGCGGTCGGCTCGCTGACGCGCCACTGGCCGCGCCGCGAGTTCCGCATCGAGCGGCTGCTCGAGTACGAGACGGCGGTCGTGGCGCGCAAGGGGCATCCGCTCGCCGGCGCGCGCTCGCTCAAGGACCTCGTCGAGGCCGACTGGGCGCACGCCGGCGCGCGCGGCTCGGTCGGCATCCTCGCCGAGGAAACCTTCGCCGCGCACGGCATCGCGGCGCCGCGGCCGGCGATCGAGTGCGGCTCGTTCGCCGCCCTCATCGCCATGCTGGTGACCAACGATCTGCTGGCCATGCTGCCGCGCCCTTTCCTCGAGCTGCCGCAGCTCGCCGGGCTGCTCGTGCGCGTGCCGGTGCGCGAGAAGACCTCGGTCGCCTCGATCGGGCTGGTGCAGCGCGCCGACTCTCCCCTCACTCCCGCCGCCGCCGCGCTCGCGGGACACATCCGCAAGGCCGCCGGCCGTGTGTAAGAATCGGGCATGACGATGGCCAGCGTCGCCGGCGGGTGCCAGCATTGCCAGGCGCACGGCGCCTTTACGCTGCACCTGATGGGCGCCGACCCGGAGCGAATTCGCGACCTCTGGACGCTCGAGCAGTCGACGGAGTTCTCCGAAGCGGAGAAAGCCGCGTTGCGGCTGGCACGGCACGGCGCGCTCGCCGTCCTTCTCGCCGGCGTTCCCGCCTATCTCGTCGCCATTGGCCTCGTGCGCAGGCGACCGGCATGATCAGGATCATGGCCTCGCTCCTCGCCGCGGCGCTGCTGTCGTCCGGCGCCCTCGCGCAGGCTCAGCTCGAGCCTGGCAACTGGGAGCTCACGCTTCGTAGCACCACCAACGGCAAGGCCGATCCGGTGCAGAACAGCGAGGAGTGCCTGGGCGACGAGCTCAAGGACCTCGGCGCCTACTTCGCGCCGTCGCTCGAGGGGACGCAGGCCAAGTGCGAGCGCACGCGGCAGGCTTCGAGCGACCCGCGGCAGATCAACTATCGCATGCGCTGCACGGCGCCGGGCTTGAGCGTCAACGCGGCGACCGGCGTCACGGTGGTGAATCCGCGCCTGTTCACCTTGGCCATGCGCATCGAGTCGCGCACGCCGCGCGAATCCGCCCTGGTCACAGCGAGCGCCGAGGGGCGCCGGACGGGCGCCTGCAAGGGCAAGTGACGCGGCGTAGAGCGTCTGGGCATAGGGTGATGCGGTCGGTGCCGGCCCGGCGGACCTGCGCTCCCTCGGGATCGATCTCGTGTCGCGCGCGAACAACCACGCGACCGACTGGGGCGTGGAGGGGATGCGGCTCACGGGCGAAACGCTCGCCGCGGCGGGAATCGCTTTCGCCGGCGTCGGCGAGCATCGCGCCGCCGCACGCGCCGCTCGATACGTGGATACGCCGAAGGGGCGGGTCGGGCTCGTGTCCGCGGCCTCGAGCTACACCGAGATGTCGGATCTCTACGAGCGCTTCGGTCTCGATCCCGCGAAGGTCTCCGCGGCCGACTTCCTGCGCATGTGGACGGCGCGCGAGTTCGACGGGGAGCCGTGGTATCGGAGCGTGGTGGCGGTGAGCCGCTTCGCGCAGGGCCGCGTCTCGCAGATCCGCCTCTATCCCATCGACCTCGACCATGCCGCACGCCACGGCATTCGCGGCGTGCCGAGGCTCGCTGCGCCCGCCGTGGCGCGCGCCGCGCTCGAGGACCTGCAGCGTCTCTCGCAGCCCTTCGGCACGAGGATCGTCATCGAGGGAGACGTCGGCCTGATCGCCGCGCCGGGCGGCTCCTAGGCCACCTCGGAAGGCGGCCGCACGATCTTCGCGCCGGGCCAGGCGTCGTGGCGGCTGCGCGCGTACTGCGGCGGGTAATCGATCTTCACGCCGAAGCGCTCGGCGGCGTGCCAGACCCAGCGCGGGTTGTCGAGGAAGGCGCGCGCCATGGCGATCATGTCGGCGCGGCCCGATTCAACGACTTCAGCGGCCTGGTCGGGGTCGGCGATCATCCCCACCGCGCGAACCTTGATGTCCACCGCCCTCTTCACCGCCTCGGCGAACGGCACCTGGTAGCCCGGCTCGACGCGGACCTTCGCCTGCGGCAGCCCGCCGCTCGAGACGCACACGTAGTCGAAGCCGGTGCGCTTGAGCTCCCGCGCGTAGGCGATCGCGTCCTCGGGCACGATGCCGCCCTCCGCCCAGTCGCTGCCCGTGATGCGCGCGCCGAGCGCGCGGTCCCTGGGCCAGGCCTCGCGCAACGCCGCGGCGACTTCCAGCGGGAATTTCATCCGATCACGGCCATAAGCATCGGTTCTTTTGTTAGACAAAGGCGACAACCACTCGTGCAGGAAGTAGCCGTGCGCCGAATGCAGCTCCACCGCGTCGAAGCCGATGCGCTTCGCCCGCAAGGTCGCGGCTACATAAGCCTCGATGTGCGAGTGAATTTCGGATAAGGAAAGCTCTCTTGGTGCGGGCCAGCCCTCGCCATTGGGCAGCGGCGAAGGCGCCACGGTCTGCCAGGGCGACTCGTGCGCCTTGAGCGGCTGCACGCCGATCCAGGGCACGTTCGCCGAGCCCTTGCGGCCGGCGTGCCCGAGCTGGACGCCGAAGGGGCTCCGGGTGATGCGCCGGCAGGCGTCGATGACGCGCTGCATCGCCGCCTCGTTGTGCTCGCTGTAGAGGCCGGTGCAGCCGTGCGTGATGCGCCCCTCGCGCGTGACGGCGGTCTTCTCGACGACGATCATGCCGGCGCCCGAGCAGGCGAGGCTGCCGAGGTGGACGAGGTGCCAGTCGGTCATCGAGCCGTCGTCGGCCGAGTACTGGCACATCGGCGAGACGACGATGCGGTTGGGCAGCGTGACGCCGCCGAGCGGGATCGGGGTGAAGAGCTTAGGGAGCCGCAACTCGTATTCCTTTCTCGGAGAAAAGCTTTCTTATCCGGGACGCAAATTGCGCTGCCCCCGCCTGATCGCCATGCAGGCAGAGCGTCTCGGCGGCCACCGGCACGCGCTTGCCGTTGACGCTGGTGACGTAGCCCTCCTCCACCATCGCCAGTGCCTGCTGCGCCGCCCGCGCCGCGTCCTCGATCATCGCGCCCGGCCGGTCGCGCGGCCAGAGCGTGCCGTCGTCGGCATAGCCGCGGTCGGCGAACACCTCTCCGGCAACGCGGATGCCTTTCGCTTTTGCCATACGGTAATTCAAGCTACCCGCCAATACGTATAAAACTATCTCCGACCCTACATCCTTGGCCGCGCGCACCATCGCCTCGGACAGGGCCTCGTCGTTCGCCGCCATGTTGTAGAGCGCGCCGTGGCACTTGACGTGGTGCAGGCGCGTGCCGGCGGCGCGCGCGAAGGCCTCGACCGCGCCCGCCTGGTAGACGACGAGGTCGTACATCTCCTGCGGCGCGATCTTCATCGCGCGGCGGCCGAAGCCCTGCAGGTCAGGCAGCGAGGGGTGCGCGCCGACCGCCACGCCGTGCTCGACCGCGAGCGCCACGGTCCTGCGGATGGTCGCCGGGTCGCCGCCGTGGAAGCCGCAGGCGATGTTCGCCGAGCTGATGTGCGGCATGACGGCGGCGTCGTCGCCCATCTTCCAGGCGCCGTAGCTCTCGCCCATGTCGCAGTTGAGGTCGATCGTCTTCAGTTGCCGTACTCCCACGCAATGCCGCGCAACGCCGTCTCCAGCCGCTCGCGCGTGTGGCGGCGCAGCTCGTTGGCGATCTCCAGGCTGCAGCGCGCGAAGTGCAGCTTGCCGCCCGGCCCGAGCTGCGCGAGGCGCGGCACGTCGGCGGAGGCGATCTCCGCGATCTTCGGGTAGCCGCCGGTGGTCTGGTGGTCCGCCATCAGCGCGATCGGCATGCCGTTCGAGGGAACCTGCACCGTGCCCAGGCAGGTGGGCCCGGATAGTATCTCATCGCCCTCGGCGCGCGCGAGCTTCGGCCCCTCGAGGCGAAAGCCCATGCGGTTGGAATCCGGCGCGATCTTCCACACCGCGTCGAGGAAGGCGCGCTGCGAGGCCATGTCGAAGCTCGGGAAGTGCTGGCCGTCGAGCGCGTGCAGCACCAGCGGCTCGTGCTCGGGGACGGTCTGCGGCGGCGCCGACCAGCGGACGCTCGAACCAGATGCACGTTTGAGCCGTGAGAATCTTTCACGAGACAACTCTTGAGAATCGCTTTGCAGCGGCAGGGCGTCGCCGCGGCGCAGGGTGCGGCCGTGGAAGCCGCCGAAGCCGCCGGGCAGGTAGGTGCTGCGGCTGCCGAGCACCGCCGGCACGGCGAAGCCGCCGGCGACCGCGAGGTAGGCGCGCGCGCCGCGCGCCGCGCGGCCGATGGCGAGGCGCGCGCCCGCCTCGAGCAGCACCGGGCGGTTGAGCGGCAGCGTCGTCTCGAACTCGGCGCCGCAGAGCGCGACCAGCGTGTCGCGCTCGAACTCGAGGTCGGGCCCGAGCACGGAGAGCTCGAGCGCCGCCTCGCCGGGCTCGTTGCCGACCAGCGCGTTGGCGAGCGAGAGCGAGACCGGGTCCATCGCGCCGCCCGGGCACAGGCCGACGTGCTGGTGGCCGTGGCGGCCGAGGTCCTGGAGGGTCATGAGCAGGCCGGGGCGAAGAATTCTTATCAAGGGATGAGCTTTTCGAATTCGAATCTCGGAATCGAGCGGAAGCGCACTCTGTCGCCGGCGGCGAAGAGGCTCGGCGGCTCGCGCGTCGCGTCGAAGGCCACGAGCGGCGTGCGGCCGATGACGTTCCAGCCGCCGGAGATGGCGTAGGGATACACCACCGTCTGCTCGTTGGCGATCGCCACCGAGCCCGCCGGCACCTCCGGGCGCGGCGCCGAGCGCCGCGACAGCGCGAGCGACGGGTCGAGCCCGCCCATGTAGGCGTGCCCCGGGGCGAAGCCGATCATCAGCACGCGGTACTCGGCCGCGGCGTGGCGGCGCACCACCTCCTCGGGCTCGAGCCGCAGGCGCCGCGCCACTTCGGCGAGGTCGGGCGCGAACTCGGCCTCGTAGCACACCGGCACGTCGACCTCGCGGCCGACCTGCGCCGCCGGCGGCAGCCCGTCCTCGAGCGCGCGCTGCACCACGCTCAGAGTGAACTGCACGAGGTCGCCGGTGAAGTGCGGGTGGAAGTGCAGCGCCAGGCCGCCGAGGGCGGGCACCACGTCGCGCAGCTCCGGCTCCTGGCGCGCGTACACGGCGAGCGCGAGGCGCTGCACGAAGGCGTTCACCTCGAAGTCGAGCGTCGGCGAGAACTCGGCGTACGCGGCGAGGTCGCCGAGCGGCCAGACCCCGAGGAGCTTAGGCGCTCTTGCCAGGGGACTTGGCGAGCGAGACGCCGATCATGGAGTCGCGCGTGACGAGCGCGGCGAGCCGCTCCTCGCTCCAGCCCTCGGTGCCCGCCGGGCGCATCGGCAGCACCAGGTAGCGCATGTCGGCCGTGGAGTCGTGGACCCGGACTTGAACGTCTTCCTTCAACTGAAGACCGAATTCCAGCAGCACCTCCCGCGGCGCCCTGACCATGCGCGAGCGGTAGGCGCGCGACTTGTACCAGTCGGGCGGGATGCCGAGCAGCATGCGCGGGTAGCACGAGCACAGCGTGCACACGATCACGTTGTGCACCTGCGGGGTGTTCTCGACCACCACCAGCTTGAGCGCCGGGACGTCCAGGCCGAGCTCTTCGCATGCCTTCGTGCCGTTCTCCAGGAGTCTTTTTCGAAGTTCCGCATCGAGCCATGCCCGCGCCACGACCCTCGCGCCGCGCTCGGGCGTGCGCCCGCGCATGTTCTCCACCTCGGCGCGGATCTGCGCCTCGGTGAGCAGCCCCTTCTCGACCAGCAGCTCGCGCAGGCTCACTTCCATGAGCTGGAAGTAGGAAAGGGGTTGATATTTGCCCTTGTCGTTCACGCTGGCTCCAGCCAGTGCTGGTAGATCTCGATCTCCACGGCGTCGTTCTCGGTTCCCTGGTAGTCGGGCCACACATCCTTCTGCCGGAAGCGCACGCGGTAGAGCGGCTGCGCCGGCAGCCCGTCGCGCATCTGCGCCAGCTCCTCCGGGTTCGGGAAGGCGCCGCAGATGCGCTCCACCGTGCCGGTATGGCCGCGGATGTAGAAAGGCGTGCGCAGGTGGCCCGGCGGGTAGGCCTTAATCACCCGCACTTTCTCGCCGACCTTGAACCTAGCGTCCATGCTTCGCCATCTTCTTCCCGAGCTCTTCCGTCGTGATCAGCCCGCGCTGGATCAGGCTCTGCGCGAGCGCCACCACCCAGCGCTCGTAGTACGCCATCGCGTCGTATTCCGCTGGCGGGAGAGCCTCGATGTTTCGCCGTCTCTGATCCACTTTTATGAACTTTGAAAGCAAAACACTCATGGCATCGACGCGGCGCTCCCATTCCTCGTACTCGTGCTCCGTCGGGCCCGAGCGTCCCGCGGGCATGCCGCCCATATCGTGATGACTTCGTTCAAAAGAAATGCTCAGTTTGCGGGCCAATTCTTCGGTGGTGATGATGCCGCGCTGGATGAGGCACTGCGCGAGCGACCACACCCAGCGCTCGTAGTAGCTCATGCGCTGGTAGAGCTCGGGCGGCAGCGCCTCGATGTTCTTGCGGTGCTCGTCGACGGTCATGCGCCGCGGCCCGCCCTTGAGGCCCCAGAGCAGCACGCACATCGCGTCGATGCGCCGCTCCCAATCTTCATAGTCGTGCTCCGTTGGCTCGATTTTGCCGGCAGGCTCGCCGCCCATGTCGTGGTAGCTGTGGGGGACGTTCATGCCACCCACTCCGAGACCGGCGCCTTCGCTTCGTGCAGGGGCTGGCACACGACATCGACGAGCGTAGGCCCATCCGCGTTCAATGCCTGCTGGAGAATTTCTTTTAACTTCCCCGGCTCGGTCACCCTCCAGCTCCTCACGCCGAAGGCCTCGGCCACCTTCGCATGATCGGTGACGCCGAAGTCGACGGAAAAGTAGCGCTGGCCGTAGCCCGACTTCTGCCCCGCCTTGATCCAGCCGTAGACGGCGTTCGAGATCACGACGAACGTGACCGGCAGCTTCAGGCGCACCGCGGTCTCGAGCTCGCCGCAGCACATGCCGAAGCTGCCGTCGCCCATCACCGCCACCGTCTTCACCGGCGGCCGGCCGAAATGCGCGCCGATCGCCGCGGCGAGCGAATAGCCGAGCGCGCCGTGCGCGCGGTTGGAGAAGAAGCGCCGCCCGCTGCCCTTCACCTGGTAGAAGGCGGAGAAGTACGGGCATGGGGTGCCGGGGTCGGCTACCAGGATGGCATCCGGGTCCAGAAGAGAATCGATCTCTGCAACCACCCGCTCCGGCTTGATCGGCGTGTCGTTGGACGCCGCCAGCGCCTCGAAAGCGGCGAATTTCTCGCGCTTGCGGTCGTGCACGAACGAAAGATCGCCTTGCCGGGAGGAAACCGCATCCAGCAACATCGCAAGGCAGAGCTTTGCATCGCCGACGAGCGGCACGTCGACCTTGTAGTTGCGTCCCGGCACGGCCGGATCGACGTCGATGTGGATGATCTTCGCGCGCCCGGGCGCCGGATGGCGCCAGCGCTCGGTGGTCACCGACCCGGCGCGGCAGCCGGCGAAGACGATGACGTCGGCGGCGTCGACCACCGCGCGCGTCTGCGGCGTGCCGCCGTTCGAGCCGACCACGCCCACCGCATGCGCGCTGCGCTCGTCGATCGAGCCCTTACCGCTGACGGTTGTGGCGACAGGGGCATTCAGTTTGTTCGATAAAGATTCCAACTCGCCTTCCGCGCCGGAGAGAACCACCCCTCCGCCGCAAATGAACAGCGGCTTCTTCGCGCCGCGCAGAAGCTTGGCGGCGAGCTCGACGAAGAAGGGATCGGGAGCCACCCGCCGCGAGGGGAAGGCGCCGAGCGTCGGGTCGGCCCACACCTCGGCGCGCTCGACCGGGCCGTTCTGCAAGTCGAAGGGCATCGCGATGTGCGCCGCGCCCGGCCGGCCGGTGCTCATCGCCTCGAACGCCTCGCGGAAGACGCGCGGAATGTCGGCGGCGCGGTCGAGCACCGCGTTCCATTTGGTGAGCGGCCTCATCAGCGCGCGCTGATCGAGTTCCGTGAGGGTGAACTTCCCCCTTGAAATGACCGAAACATCGGTGTTGATCGCGAGGATCGGGACCGACGACTCGTTCGCCTCCACCAGCCCGGGCAGGATGTAGGTGGCGCCGCCGCCCGAGGGGCCTTCGCACACGCCGACCTTGCCGGTGACGCGCGCGTAGCCGTCGGCCATGTAAGCCGCATGTCTTTCATCACGCGTAAGGACGTGCTTGAGAGAACCCAGACGAGCCAGGGCGTCGTACAGCGGCAGGCTGGTATCGCCGCACAGGCCGAACACCACCTCGACGCCGTGCGCCTTGAGCATCTCGACCACCGCTTCGGCGCCCGTCAGCGTCACCGCCTGCGCCTCGACCGGTTTGTTCATGGGCCTAGTTTAGAATGATTTGGTGATCCCACGAACGCTGTTCTCGCCCGAGCACGAGACGTTTCGCGACAGCGTGCGCCGCTTCATGCAGGAGGAGGTGATGCCGCACGACGAGCGCTGGCAGGAGCAGGGCTACGCCGACAAGGCGGTGTGGCGCAAGGCCGGCGCCAACGGCTTCCTCTGCCCGACCATGCCGCCCGAGTACGGCGGCGCCGGCGCCGACAAGCTCTACAGCGTGGTGCTGATGGAGGAGCAGGCGCGCGCCAACAACTCCACGCTCGGCTTCGGCCTGCACTCCGAGATCGTCGCGCCCTACCTGCTCGCCTACGGCAGCGAGGCGCTGAAGGAGAAGTACCTGCCGAAGATGGCCTCCGGCGAAATGATCGGCGCCATCGCCATGAGCGAGCCCGGGGCGGGATCGGACCTGCAGGGGGTGAAGGCCACGGCCCTGAAGAAGGGCGATAAGTACATCGTCAATGGTTCCAAGACCTTCATTACCAACGGCTGGAACTGCGACCTGGTCATCGTCGTCGCCAAGACCGACCCGGCGAAGGGGGCGAAGGGCACGAGCCTGGTCATCGTCGACACCTCGATGCAGGGCTTCACCAAGGGCAAGCGCCTGAAGAAGATGGGGCTCAAGGGCCAGGACACCGCCGAGCTCTTCTTCGACAACGTCGAGGCGCCGGCGGAGAACCTGCTCGGGCAGGAGAACAACGGCTTCATCTACCTCATGCAGGAGCTGCCCTGGGAGCGCATGCAGATCGCCATCGCCGCGGCGGCCAAGGCGGAAGCGGCGATCGAATGGACGCGCGCCTACGTCACCGAGCGCAAGGCCTTCGGCAAGCCGGTGGCGAGCTTCCAGAACACGCGCTTCAAGCTCGCCGAGCTCGCCACCGAAGTGCAGGTGGCGCGGGTGTTCGTGGACAAGTGCATCGAATTGCTTCTCCAGAAAAGCCTCGATACGGCAACGGCGTCGATGGCCAAGTACTGGGTCACGGACCTCGAGTGCAAGGTCATGGACGAGTGCGTGCAGCTCCACGGCGGCTACGGCTACATGTGGGAGTTCCCGATCGCCCGCGCCTACGTCGACGCGCGGGTGCAGCGCATCTACGGCGGCACCAACGAGATCATGAAAGAGGTGATCAGCCGCTCTTTGGGGTTGGGTGGTCAAGAAAAGTAGTCAATGACGGTGGCGGAGAGACAACGGCCGGCCCCCGGGGATCTCTGCCTCGACCACCTCGCGCACTTCGTCCCGGACCTGGATGCCGCGGCGCGGCTGCTCGAGAAATTAGGGCTGTCATCGACCCCCGTCTCCCATCACAAGATTTCGGGGGAACCGGCAGGCACAGCGAACCGCTGCGTCATGCTCGAGCATGGCTACCTTGAGATCCTCTGCCCCACGCTCGACACGCCGCACGCGCAGCGCGTGCGCAAGCTGATGTCTCGCTACGACGGCGTGCACCTCGCCTGCTTCGGCACGCCCGACGCCGGGTTCGAGCACCAGCGGCTCGCGGCGCACGGGTTCGAGCCTGATCCGATGGTCGACCTGCAGAGAAATCTTGATACCGGCGAGCTGCTCCGCTTCCGCGTGGTCTACGTGCCGCCGGCGAAGATGCCCGAGGGGCGCGTGCAGTACTGCGAGCACCTCACCCCCGAGCACCTGTGGAAGGGCGAGTACGTGAACCCTCTGCGCCTGGAGGAGATCTACGTCGTCGCCGGCGATCCGGCCGAGACGGCGGCGCGCTGGGCGGAGTTTTCAGGCCTGCTGCCGCGCCGCGAAGGAAAACTGGTCGCGCTCGAGACAGCCAGAGGCAAGGTCATGGTGGGGTCGAGGAAGGCGCTGTCCGGCCTTCTCGGCGACGTCCCGCCGGCTCCCGGCATCGCCGGCTACCGCCTCGGCTGCGGCTCCGCCGGGCGCATGGCCGAGCGCTGTGCGCGGGCCGGGGCGAAGGTGAAAGAAGACGGAAGGCGATACGCGGTGACGCTGCCAGGCGCGCTTGGGGGGACTTGGCTGCTCTCCTAGGCGTTTCCAAAATGGGTACGATCGTACCCATTTTGCCGCTCCGGCGCCCTGCTTCCAGCCCCTATGCGTCGCGCCAGGCCGCGAATATGTCCCCAGAAAGGGAGAAATGCATGCGTGCACGCTCCGCTCTGCTCCTCGTCCTCGCGCTCGCCGGCGCAGCCGCCGTCCCGGCGTCCCGGGCCCAGTCGCCCGGGCCGGTGCGCGAGATCACGCGCATTGCCGGCGAGGTGTACCGCTTCCGCAACAACAACCACTATTCGGTGTTCGCAGTGACGCCGGCGGGCGTAATCGCCACCGATCCGATCAACGCCGACGCGGCGCGCTGGCTGAAGGGCGAGATCGCGCAGCGCTTCGGGCAGCCGGTGCGCTACCTCGTGTACAGCCACGACCATGCCGACCACATCGCCGGCGGCGAAGTCTTCGCCGATACCGCCATCGTCATGCGCTTTCCGCGCGAGCGGCTGCTGTTCGCGGTGGACTTCATCCCGGTCAACGCCTACGCGTTCCGCGCCTTTCCCGACGCCTACATGCCCGACTGGATCGAATCGCCCAGGCGCGTAGAGCTCATGGACTTCGACGTGCTCGTGCCGGGGCACGGCCCGCTCGGCACGAAGGCAAACGTGACGATGTTCCGCGAGTACCTCCAGGACCTGCGCGCCGAGGTCATCCGTTACGCGCGCGAAGGCAAGTCGCTCGAGGACATGAAGCAGCTCGTCACCCTGCCGAGGTACGCAGCCTGGGGACCGAAGGAGTGGTTCCCGCTCAACATCGAGGGGATGCACCGCCTCGTGCAAGGCAACCGCGTCGGCAATTGACGCCGCTTAGCCTCAATGCCGGTTAGTTAAGCCGGTTTCTTTCATTGTTCCGGTAGCTTAGCGCAGTCTCGCTCGATTGCGCCGCTGAGCCCTCCACGGGAGGCAGGATGACGCGGCAGTTGTTCTCGTGTATCTTACATCCGTAGAGATGAAAGGTTCGAAACACCGGCTGCGCGAACGTCGGCTGCGCCTGAGGCGCCGGCTGCCGCCCTTTGAGGAGATCCTGCGCGGCACGGTGCGCACGCGCGAGCTGCGTTGCGGTAAGCCCACCTGCCACTGCGCCTCAGGGCCAGGGCATCTTGCCGCCTATCTCACCGTGAGCTT
>JBQTJF010000210.1:0-4660 GCA_052387375.1 Betaproteobacteria bacterium | reverse complement strand
ACGTCCATGCGGTAGACGTGGTCGGCGGCGAACACCGTCACCAGGTCCGGCGCATGCGCCTGCAAGAGGTCGAGGTGCTGGTAGACGGCGTCGGCGGTGCCCTTGAACTGCCCGCCGAGCGTGTTCGAGCGCGGCATCAGCACTTTGATCATGCCTTCGTCCGAGAGCCACGAGGCCCACGCCGAATCGATGTGCCGCACCAGCGATTCCGGTTTGTACTGCGCGAGCACGTAGATGGTGGTCAGCCCGGAGTTGACGAGGTTGCTCAGCACGAAATCGACGATGCGGAAGCCGTTGGCGAACGGCAGCGCCGGCGTGGCGTGCTCGGCGGTGAGCGGGTAGTGGCGGGTGCCTTCTCCGCCGGCGAGTACCAGGGAAACGATCTTCATATTGGTGGTGGGTGTGTAAGCGCGAGCATGATATTGAGTCGTCGCTGCAGCGACTATCGACCGGACACCATTCCGCGTGTAGTGCGCCCCGGCGCCGGCGTTGTCGGCAAGCGACAGGATATTCCGGCGGCGGCGATAGTGCGGCGACGCGGCGCGACCTAGCATGGCCTCGCCCGTTCTCAGGAGGTCGCGCGTATGGCCTTCTCCCGACACCAAGTCGTCAGCGTCCTGGTCCTTTTCGCCGCCGCCGCGGCGGTCGCACTCGCGCCGCGCGCGGCGATCGCGCCGCCGCAGCTCGCCCCGCTCATCGCCTGCCTGCCCGGCGAGGCCGAGGCGGAAGCGCCGCTCGACAGCGTCCAGCAGGCGCTGGTCGGCCACCTGACGCGCCGCTTCCAGATCGCCGCCGAGCCGACCGCGCGCATCGTCGAGGCCGCCTACGGCGCCGCGACGCAGTTCGGCCTCGACCCGCTGCTGGTGCTTGCCGTGATCTCGGTCGAGTCGCGCTTCAACCCGATCGCCGAGAGCGGCATGGGCGCGCGCGGCCTGATGCAGATCATCCCCCGGTACCACCGCGAGAAGCTGGCGCGCCACGGCGGCGACGAGGCGGTGCTCGACCCGGAGAGCAACATCCGCGTCGGCACGCAGATCCTGCGCGAGTACGTGCGCCGCACCGGCTCGCTCGAGACGGGGCTGCAGTACTACAACGGCGCCGCCTGGGACGAGGAGGCGCGCTACACGCAGAAGGTGCTGGCCGAACGCCGGCGCCTGGCGGCGGCGGCCAAGGCGGGCGGCATCTAACATTGAAGCATTTGCTGTTTCTTGCGGTCCTCGTCCCCGCGGCCGCGACGGCCGGGGTCGGCGCGGAGGACTTGGCGGAGATTCGCGAGGCCATCCAGCGCCAGACCCAGGTGAAGAGCCCGGACTGCCCGGTCTACCGGCCGGCATCGCTGCGCTTCAGCGACCTGGTGCAGATGGGCGCCGACGTGGTGCAGGAAGTGCACGTCACCGACCGCTCGGGCGCCTCCTGGCTCGCGTTCTACGCGATGGAAAGGCGCCCGGACGGGCGCTGGCACGCGAGCGGCTGCCGGGTGCTGCAGCCTGCCAGGAAGATCTCCGCCTAGGGATCGCGCAGGAACGTCACCCCCGAGTGCTTTAGTCGGGGGCGGGGATCCCTGTATTTCAAAGAGAAAATTTGACCCCCGCCTTCGCGGGGGCGACTTCCTCGGACTTTCCCTAGCTTGTTCTGAACGTACACTGCGCGCCATGGAAGCGCCCGCGCGCAGCATCGTTGCCCCGAGCCTGGTCTGGAGCGGCCGGCCGCAGCCGCTCGGGGCCACCTGGGACGGCGAGGGGGTGAACTTCGCGCTGTACTCGGAGCACGCCGAGCGGGTGGAGCTCTGCCTCTTCGACCCCAAGGGCCGGCGCGAGATCGAGCGCATCGAGCTCGCCGGGCGCACCGGCTTCGTCTGGCACTGCTACCTGCCCGAGGCGCGTCCCGGCCTCGCCTACGGCTACAGCGTGCACGGGCCGCACGCGCCCGAGCGCGGCCACCGCTTCAACCCCGGCCGGGTGCTGCTCGACCCCTACGCGCGCCTGGTCACCGGCCAGGTCTCGGCCGGCGCCGGCCGCGCGCGGGTCGTCGACCCGGCCTTCAGCTGGGGCGAGGACCGGGCGCCGCGCACGCCCTGGCAGGACACGGTCATCTACGAGCTGCACGTCAAGGGCTTCACGCAGCGCCACCCCGGCGTGCCCGAGCAGCTGCGCGGCAGCTACGCCGGGCTCGCCGCGGCACCGGCGATCGAGCACCTGAAGCGCCTCGGCGTCACGGCGGTGGAGCTGCTGCCGATCCACGCCTTCGTCGACGAGAAGCGCCTGCTGCAGCACGGCCTGAAGAACTACTGGGGCTACTCGAGCATCGGCTACTTCGCCCCGGAGCAGCGCTACTCCGCCACCGGCACCATCGGCGAATTCAAGACCATGGTGAAGACGCTGCACTCGGCGGGCATCGAGGTGATCCTCGACGTCGTCTACAACCACACTGGCGAGGGCGACCACCACGGGCCGACGCTCTCCTTCCGCGGCATCGACAACCGCACCTACTACCGGCTCGACGCGCAGAACCCGCGCCACTACGTCGACACCACCGGCACCGGCAACTCGCTCAACGCCTCGCACCCGGCGGTGCTGCGCCTCATCATGGACAGCCTGCGCTGCTGGGTCGAGGAGATGCACGTCGACGGCTTCCGCTTCGACCTCGCGCCGACGCTGGTGCGCGACAACGGCAGTTTTTTATCTGTAATTTCCCAGGATCCAGTGCTCGCGCAGGTCAAGCTGATCGCCGAGCCCTGGGACCTCGGCCCCGGCGGCCACTGGCTGGGCGCCTTCCCGCCGCCCTGGTCGGAGTGGAACGACCGCTACCGCGACGCGGTGCGCGCCTACTGGCGCGGCGACGAGGGGTGCCTGGGCGAGCTGGCCGGGCGGCTCGCCGGCTCGAGCGACCTCTTCGAGAAGTCGGGGCGCGGGCCGGTGGCGAGCGTCAACTTCATCACCGCGCACGACGGCTTCACGCTGCACGACCTGGCGAGCTACAACGACAAGCACAACGAGGCGAACCACGAGGCCAACCGCGACGGCGCCCACGACAACAAGAGCTTCAATTTCGGGGTAGAGGGCCCGACGAATGGGCCGGAAATTGTTTCTTTGAGAGAAAAGCAGAAGCGCAATTTTCTCGCTACCCTTTTCTTTTCCCACGGCGTTCCCATGCTCGTCGCCGGCGACGAGATGGGCCGCACGCAGCTCGGCAACAATAACGCGTACTGCCACGACAGCGAGCTCACCTGGCTGGACTGGGACCTGGGAGAAAATTCCTCCGTCCTCCGGGATTTCGTTTCCCGGCTCGCCCGCCTCCGCGTCGCGCACCCGGCGTTCCGGCGCCGGCGCTACTCGCGCAACATCTCCTGGCTGCACCCGCAGGGCCGGGCGATGGCCGAGGCGGACTGGCAGCAGGCCGCGGCGCGCTCGGTGGGCGTGTTCCTCTCCGGGCGCGAGCTGCCCGAGCGCGACGAGCGCGGCCGCCCGGTCGAGGACGACGACCTGCTGGTGCTTTTCAACGCGCAGGCGGAGGCCGTGGAGTTCATCCTGCCGGGAAGCGCGCAGGAGCGCTGGGACGCGCTCCTCGACACGGGCTTCGCCGACGGCCTGCCGCAAGTGCGCGCCTATGCGCCGGGAGCGAGCTACCCGCTGCAGGGGCGCTCGGTCGTCCTGCTCCTCAAACCCAGCGCGTCAGGCCCAGCTCGAACGGATGCGTGAGCGCCTCGTGGCGCGGGTAGAGGCGGATGCGGTAATCGAGCCGCCCCGACAGGCCGGGTTTCAGCTCCAGGGTGTATCGCTCTTCACCGGAATCAATTCTTCCGGAAGAAACCATTTCGTGACTATGCTGTAACGCCTGCGCCTCGTGCGGCCCGCGCGAGAGCAGGAGCTCCACGCACACGTCGGCGGGGGCGAGGCCGTTCAGCTTCACCGCCACCTCCACCGGGATCGACTCGCCGAAGCGGATGCGGCTCTTCGGCGCGTCGAGGCGGCGCGCGGCGACGCCCGGCCAGGCGGCGCGCACCTTCGCCTTCCAGGCGGCGATGGCGCGCGCCGTCTCGAAGCTGCCGGCGGCGTAGCGGTGGCCCTGGCGCGAGGCGGGCAGGTAGAAGCGCGACACGTAGTCGCCGAGCATGCGCGAGGCGTCGTAGCGCGGCAGCAGCGAGGCCATCGAGCGCTTGGCCATGCGGATCCAGCGCGCGGAGTAGCCGCCCTCGGCGCGCTTGTAGTAGAGCGGGACGACGTGGTCCTGCAGCAGCTCGTAGAGCGTGCGCGCTTCCTCGCGGTCGCGCCGGTGCGGGTCGAGCTGCGGGCTCGCCGACTTGATCGCCCAGCCGTTCTCGCCGTCGTAGCCCTCGTCCCACCAGCCGTCGAGGATCGACAGGTTGATGACGCCGTTCATCCCCGCCTTCATGCCCGAGGTGCCCGAGGCTTCCAGCGGGTGCACCGGGTTGTTGAGCCAAACGTCCACGCCGGAGACCAGCCGGCGCGCGATGTGCAGGTCGTAGCCCTCGAGGAAGAGGAGCTTGCCCTGGAACTCCTCCTGCCCCGACATGTGCACCAGCGTGCGGATCAGCTCCTGCCCGGGCTCGTCGGCCGGGTGCGCCTTGCCGGCGAAGAGAAAGAGCACCGGCCGCTCCCTGTCGCCGAGGATGCGCCGCAGGTTGTCGAGGTCGTTGAAG
>JBQTJF010000209.1:0-4253 GCA_052387375.1 Betaproteobacteria bacterium | reverse complement strand
CTCCTCGCCGAGGATGTTGAGGCTCCTCAGGCGCTGGTAGACGTCGAGCTTCTGCTTGACCTCGCGCTCCTCCTCGGCGATGCGCGCGAGGCGCTCGGTGGCCTCGCGGCGCTCGGCCTGCGCGCCGGCGAGGGCGCGCTGCGCGGCGGCGAGCGAGCCGCCCGACCACTGGACGAGGAACGCGCCCGCGCCGAGCAGCGCCAGGGCGATGATGACCGGGACGGCGAGGCGCTTCAGCTCTTCCTGCGTGAATCTCACGACGGTACCTCGTCGTCCAAGTAGGTCAAGGCAGCCTCCGCGCGATGACGATGGTGAAGCGCGGCGCCTCGCCGGTGTCCGGCCCGGTGCCGATGTCGCCCGAGAGCGTGCCCTCGGAGGTGACGTCGAAGGGCAGCTGCGTGCGCAGCAGCTGGTAGCCCGAGCCGGCGAGCGCCGCGGCGAAGCGCTGCACCTGCCCGGTGATGCCGCGGTAGTCGTTGCGCTGCGTCGCGTTGACGCGCCCGGAGATCTCGACGATGACCGCCTCGTCGAGGAGCGCGGCGGGCTTGGCGCCCTGGCCCGAGGCGTCGGGGGCGCTCGCCGCCGGCTTCGCGCCGCCGCGCCGGTCGCTGGGCCGGCCGACGCTCCAGTTGAGCGCGTCGAGCTCCATCTGCGGGAACTGCTCGAGCACGCGCGAGACGTGCACCAAGGCCGCCTCGGGGGAAGCGCTGCGCTCGGCGATCCTGGTGAACTCGACCACCGCCACCTTCATGTTCTCGGTCGAGGTCTGCGTCACGGGGAAGGCGGCGGTGATGCGCTCGTAGCTCTGCCTCGCGGCGGCCGCCTCGCGGCCCTGCACGGCCGCCTGCTCGCGCACGCTCATCGCCTCGAGCCAGCGGCTGCCGCCGTAGAGCGCGCAGGCGGCGAAGCCGAGCGCGCCGGCGGCGACGATGCCGCGCTGCAGCCGCCAGACGAAGAAGCGGCGGCGCTCCTCGCGGCTCGCGAACTGCTCGGCCGGCGGCTTCTTCGCCGTGAGGTGAAGGTAGAGCGCCTCGGCCGCGGTGCCCTCCGGAGCCGCCTTCAGCCGGATCGCCCGGGACGCCTCCCCGGCGTCCACGGTGCGGAACACCAGGCGCGCGTCCGAGACGAGCGCCTGCTCGAAGACGGCGCGCTGCCCGCTCGGCGCCACCACCAGCACCTGCACCGGCGCGCCCTCGCGCGGCAGGGCGCGCAGCGTGGCGAGGTACTGCAGCAGGCGCTGCGTCTCCGAGCGCACGAACATGGCGAGCGCCTGCGGCACCATTTCCACGGTGCGCTCCAGGCGCGCGAAGCGCAGGCGCCGGTTGTCGATGTAGCACTGGCGCAGCCCGGCGCGCGTGGCGGTGACGAGCAGCGTGCGCTCGCCCTTCACGCCCAGGCGCGCGGCGAGCGCCGGGGCGAGCAGCGGTACCGAGTACACGCCGGAGAGCCGCGCGCCGGCCTCCTCCAGCGCGTCCAGCCAGGGCGCGAGCTGCTGCGTGCTGGTGAACGAGGTGAGCAGCAGCCGCTCGTTGCGCCGCTCGCCGGCGGTGACCTGGCCGAGCGAGAGCGCCGCGGAAAGCCGCGTGTCGCGGTAGCGCTGCGCGAGCCGGCGCTGCACCACCGCGTCGCGGTCGGAGCCGCGCAGGTAGGGGATCTGCTCCTCGTGGAAATCCTCGCCGGCGAGGTCGGCGAGCACCGCGTAGAGCGCGCGGCGCTGGCCGCGCAAGTGCTCCTTGAACGCGCTCACGCCCAGGTCGTCGCCGGAGAACTTCGCCTCCAGCTCGAGCGTGCCGCCATGGCTCTTGTAGAGGTAGTGGTCCTCGGCGGTGAAGTAGAGGAGGCGGCGCGTCGCCATCAGAATTTCATCTTCGACATGGCGTCGTAGACCGGGCCGAGCACCGAGAGCATCACCCAGCCGAGGATGGCGCCGAGCACCAGGGTCAGCGCCGGCTCGATCATCGCCTGCACCTTGCCGATCGACTCGCGCACCTCGCGGTTGTAGAAGTACGCCACGTTGAGGAGCGCGGTGTCGAGCGCGCCGGTGTTCTCGCCGATGCGCAGCATGCGGATGACGAGCGGCGGGAACAGGCCCAGGTCCTGGAACGCCGCGGTCATGTTCTTGCCGTCGGCGATCTGCTGCCCGACGCTCTTCAGCGCCAGCTCGAGCGGCTTGTTGCCGACGATCTCCTCGCAGCTCCTGATCGCGTCGAGCACCGTGATGCCCGAGCCGTACATCATGGCGAAGCTGGAGGCGAAGCGCGACAGGATGATCTTGCGCAGGATCGGGCCGACCAGCGGCATGGAGATCTTGTAGCGGTCGAGCGCGTACTCGACCGCCGGGTTGGTCTTGGCCGCCCACTTCAGGCCGAACCAGGCGACGAAAGGGAAGGCGATCACCGCCCACCAGTAGTCGACGAAGAATCCCGACACCGCCATCAGGATCACCGTCTGCAGCGGGATGTCCTGGCCCATGTTGCGGATGAAGCCGGTCATCTGCGGCACCAGGTAGATCATCAGGAAGAAGGTCACCAGCAGCACGATGCCGCCGACGAAGGCCGGGTACATCATCAGCTTCTTGGTCTGCGCGGCGAGCTCGTCCTCCCACTTCAGCGACTCGGTGAGGGCCCGCAGCACCTCGGACAGCTTGCCGGTCTGCTCGCCCGAGCGCACCAGGCTGACGAACACCTTGCCGAACACCTCGGGGAACTCGGCGAGCGCCTGCGACAGGTTGCGCCCGCCCTCGATCGACTCCACCAGGCCCGCCACCACCTCGCGGAAGCGCGGGTTCTCGATGCTCTCGCGCAGGTCGATCAGGCCCTCGATCACCGGCACGCCGGCGGTGGCGAGCTGCTCGAGGTGGAAGCAGAAGTTGATCAGGTCCTGGCGCGGCACGCGGCCGCCGAAGAAGCGCGAGGTCTGGCTCGAGGGCCCGCCGCCCACCAGGTCGAGGTCCATGCGCGAGAGCCGCTGCTCGAGGTCGAACAGGTTGACCGCCTCGACGCGGCCCATCACCGTCTTGCCCCGGGTGTCTACCGCCTTGTAGGTGTAGAGGGCCATGGCGTCATCTCCTACGCCATGCGGTCGGTGAGATCGACCACGCGCATCAGCTCGTCGAGGCTGGTGGTGCCGGCGCGCACCAGGCGCACGCCGTCGTCGGCGAGCGTCCTGAAGCCGTTGGCCTTGGCGGCGGTGAGGATCTCGCGCGCGGTGGCGCGGCGCGCCACCATCTCGTCGATGCCGGCGTCGATCTTGAGCAGCTCGAGGATCGACTGCCGGCCCTTGTAGCCCTGGTAGTCGCACTGCTCGCAGCCCACCGCGCGCCAGATCGCCGCCGGCTCGGTCGGCGTCAGCCCGAGCAGGCGCCGCTCGCGCACCTCGGGGTCGTAGGACTGGCGGCAGGTGCGGCAGAGCTTGCGCACCAGGCGCTGCGCGAGGATGCCGATGATGTTGCCGGCGAGGATGTCGGGCACGATGCCGATGTCGAGCAGGCGCGGGAAGGCGCCGGCCGCCGAGTTGGTGTGCAGCGTCGAGTACACCTGGTGGCCGGTCATCGCCGCGCGGAAGGCCATCTCCGCGGTCTCGTGGTCGCGGATCTCGCCGACCAGGATGACGTCGGGGTCCTGGCGCATCATGGCGCGGATGCCGTTGGCGAAATCGAGTTTCGCCGCGTCGGAGACCGAAGTCTGGCGGATCAGCGTCATCGGGTACTCGACCGGGTCCTCGAGGGTCATGACGTTGACCCCGTCGGCGTTGATGTGGTTCAGGATCGAGTAGAGCGTGGTGGTCTTGCCGCTGCCGGTGGGGCCGGTGACGAGGATGATGCCCTCGGGGCGCGCGATCATGCGTTTGAGCTGCTCGAGCTGCCCCTCCTCGAGGTTGAGCTTGTCGAGCGGCACGATGCCCTTCTGCCGGTCGAGGATGCGCAGCACCAGGTTCTCGCCGTGCGTGGTCGGCAGGCTGGCGACGCGGAAGTCGACTACGCGCCCCGACATGGTGGCGGAGATGCGCCCGTCCTGCGGCGCGCGCGTCTCGGCGATGTTCATCTTCGCCATCACCTTGAGGCGCACCGCCATCGCCGGCCAGTAGGTCTTGTGCAGGCTGCGGATCTGCCGCAGCACGCCGTCGATGCGGTAGCGGATGCGCAGGAAGTTCTGCTCGGGCTCGAAGTGGATGTCGGAGCCGCCGCGCTCCACCGCGTCGGCGAGCAGCGCCGAGATCAGGCGCACCACCGGCTGCGAGTACTCGTCGCCCTC
>JBQTJF010000208.1:0-4235 GCA_052387375.1 Betaproteobacteria bacterium | reverse complement strand
TTCCCCATGCTCTTGCGCTCGCACGCATAGGAAACCGCCGCCGCGAGCGCCGCGCCGGCAACCCCGGTCGCCTGCGCCGCGACGTTGATGCGGCCCGACTCCAGGTTGGCGAGGGCGATGCGATAGCCGGCGCCTTCCTGGCCGAGCCGGTGGTCGGCCGGCACCTTGCAATTCTCGAGCACGATCTGCGCCGTGTCGGAGGCGCGCTGGCCGGTCTTCTCCTCGATGCGCGCGACGACATAGCCGGGCGTCTTGGTCGGCACCAGGAACGCGCTGATGCCTTTCTTGGTGGCCGCCTTGTCGGAGACAGCGAAAACGACTGCCACGTCGGCGGTCTATCCCGAGGTGATGAACTGCTTGACCCCGTTCAGCGCGTAATGCTCGCCCTGGCGCTCGGCGCGCGTGGTGATCGCCGCCGCGTCGGAGCCGTCTTGCGGCTCGGTGAGAGCGAAGGCTCCCAGGAATTCTCCTGTCGTCAGTCTCTTCAGGAACATTCTTTTCTGCTCGTCGTTGCCGTATCCGGCGACGATGTTCGCCACGAGGTTGTTCACCATGACGATGGTGCAGGTGGCGCAGTCGCCGGCGGCGATCTCCTCGCACGCCACGGCGAGCGAGGTGTAGTCGAGCCCCGCGCCGCCCCACTGCTCGGGAATGGCCACGCCGAAGAGCCCCATGCCGGCGAGGCCCTGCAGCGCCTCGCGCGGAAAGGTCTTGTCGCGGTCCCACGCCGCCGCGTGCGGCGCCAGCCGCTCGCGCGCGAAGCGGCGCACCGCGTCGCGGATCTCCTCAGTCTGCCCGGACATAGGTGAGCGTGTGGTGGCTGAAGAGGCCGCCGCGCTTGCCGTGGCATTCGGCCACGCCGTAGATGCGCCGGCGCCCGAGCTTCAGGATCTTCGCCGTGCAGTACACGTGCTCGCCCTTGGCCGGGGCGAGGAAGGCGGTGTTGAGCTCGGAGGTGAGCGCGTCGCCCGCGATGCCGATGCGCGCCTTGATGGCGAGCCACATCGCGCAATCGGCCGCCGCCATGAGCGCCGGCCCGTTGATGATCCCGCCCGGCCGCTCGAGGTCGGGGCGGTGCGGCAGCTCGAGCGTGCACTTGTCCTTGCCCACCGAGACGACGCGGAAGCCGTAGGCGCGCAGGAAGCGCGCCTTGTCGAGGAGCGCCTGCAGCTCCCGCTTCACGCCAGCTCGATCGCCATGGCGGTCGCCTCGCCGCCGCCGATGCACAGGCTGGCCACGCCGCGGCGCAGGCCGCGCTTGCGCAGCGCCCCGATGAGGGTGACCAGGAGGCGCGCGCCGGAGGCGCCGATCGGATGGCCGAGCGCGCAGGCGCCGCCGTGCACGTTGACCTTCTCGTGCGGCAGGCCGTGCTCGCGCATCGCCGCCATCGTCACCACCGCGAAGGCCTCGTTGATCTCGAAGAGGTCGACGTCCCTGGCGGCCCAGTTCACCTTCTCGAAAAGCTTCTTCATGGCGCCGACCGGCGCGGTGGTGAACCAGCCCGGCTCCTGCGCGTGCGTCGCCTGGCCGATCACCGTGGCGAGCGGCGCCAGGCCGCGGCGCTCGGCGCTCGAGCGGCGCATCATCACCAGCGCCGCGGCGCCGTCGGAGATCGAGCTCGAGTTCGCCGCGGTCACGGTGCCGTCCTTGCGGAACGCGGGCTTCAGCGCCGGGACCTTCTCCAGGTTGGCCTTGAACGGCTGCTCGTCGAACTCGACGAACTTTTCCTCCTTGCCGGCCTTGATGGCGAGCGGGGTCGTCTCCCAGGCGAACCAGCCTTCCTTGTTCGCCTGCTTCGCTCTCCGCAGGGAGGCGATGGCGAAACTGTCCTGGGACTCTCTGGTGAAGGCGTATTTCTGCGCGCAATCCTCGGCAAACGTTCCCATCAGCCGCCCCTTGTCGTACGCGTCCTCGAGGCCGTCGTAGAACATGTGGTCGATAACCTGGCCGTGACCCATGCGCAGCCCGGCGCGCGCCTTGGGCAGCAGGTAGGGCGCGTTGGACATCGATTCCATGCCGCCGGCAACGATCACTTCAGCCGAACCCGAAAAAAGCAGGTCGTGCGCGAACATCGCCGCCTTCATGCCCGAGCCGCACATCTTGTTCACCGTGGTGCAGCCCGCGGCGAGCGGCAGCCCGGCGCCGAGCGAGGCCTGGCGCGCCGGCGCCTGCCCCTGGCCGGCGGGCAGCACGCAGCCCATGATCACCTCCTGCACGTCCTCGGGCTTGAGCTTGGCGCGCTCCACCGCGGCGCGGATCGCCGCGGCACCGAGCTCGGGGGCGGCGAAGCCCTTCAGCTCGCCCTGGAAGGCGCCCATCGGCGTGCGCGCCGCGGCGACGATGACGATCGGATCAGGATTCATCGAGCACTCCTTTGAGGTTGCGTATGGCTGCGATGGTTTCGGCTTCCAGGCGCGCGATCAGTTCCGCCGCGGGCAGGGCGCGGGCGAGCGGCGCCGCCTGGCCGGCCCACATCGAGACGAAATCGGGCTTGCCCGCCTTGGCGGAGGCTGCGCGCAAGGCGCTGGTGACCTTGTTCTGCGCGGGGAAGGCGAGCATCGGCGCCTTCTCCATCTCCACCATGAAGCGGTTGGCGATGCCCCGTGCCGCGCGTCCCGAGAATCTGGCGGTTATCCGGGTCTCATCTTCCCCCGTGCGGGTCAATTGCTCCTTATGCACCTGTGGGGTGCCGCTTTCCGGGCAGGCGAGGAAGGCAGAGCCGAGCTGCGCCGCCTGGGCGCCTAGGGCGAGCGCCGCGGCGATGCCGGCGCCGTCCATGATGCCGCCGGCCGCGATCACCGGCAGCTTCACCGCCTTCACCACCAGCCGCGTCAGGGCAAGGGTGCCAGTGAGCGCGTCCTGCGGGTCGCGCAGGTACGTGCCGCGATGCCCGCCCGCCTCGCCGCCTTGCGCGATGACGAAGTCGAAGCCGGCGCTCTCCAGCCGCTTCGCCTCGGCGACGCACGTGGCGCTGCCGCCGACGAGGACACCGAGCCCCTGGAACTTCCGCACGGTGTCCGAGGGGAGAGAGCCGAGGTGCACCGTGAACACCTTCGGACGAAGCTCCTCGACGGCGGCGAGTTGCGCCTCGAGGTCCGGCGCGTACGGCGGCGACACGGGCGCAGGTGCGGGCAGGCCGAGCTCCGTGTAGTAGCGGGTCACGGCATCCAACGCGCCGCGCTGGGCGGCAGCCTCGATGGGCGCCGGCAGCTCCGCAACAAACAGGTTGATGCCGAGCGGCCGGTCGGTCCTCGCCCGCACCCACGCGACCTGGCGCTTCATGTCCTCCGGCTGCGTATAGGCGAAGCCGAACGAGCCGAGGGCCCCGGCGGCGCTAGCCGCGGCGACGAGCTCCTGCGTGCTCGGGCCGCCTGCCATGGGCGCCTGGATGAGCGGCAGGCGCAGGCCGATCTTCCCGGCCAGGGGCGTAGTGAGCTTCACTTCGATTCCGCGAAGAGCTCGCGGCCGATCAGCCAGCGGCGGATCTCGGAGGTCCCGGCGCCGATCTCGTAGAGCTTGGCGTCGCGCCACAGCCGCCCGGTCGGCGTCTCGTTGATGTAGCCCATGCCGCCGAGCGCCTGGATCGCCTCGCCGGCCATCCAGGTCGCCTTCTCCGCGGCGTAGAGGATGGCGCCCGCAGCGTCCTTGCGGGCGCTTTTGTCAGATGAGTCGTTGCGGTCGAGCGCCTGCGCGACGGCGTAAACGTAGGCGCGGCAGGCGGAGAAGGTGGTGTACATGTCGGCGAGCTTGCCCTGCATGAGCTGGAACTCGCCGATCGGCTGGCCGAACTGCTTGCGCTCGTGGACGTAGGGCAGCACGACGTCCAGGCAGGCGGCCATGATGCCGAGCGGCCCGCCCGCGAGCACCGCGCGCTCATAGTCCAGGCCGGACATCAGGACTTTGACGCCTTCGCCCTCATTTCCAAGAATATTTTCCGAAGAAACCTCGCAGTCGCCGAACACCAGCTCGCAGGTGTTCGAGCCCCGCATGCCGAGCTTGTCGAGCTTCTGGGCGGTCGAGAACCCCTTCATGCCTTTCTCGATGAGGAAGGTCGTAATGCCGTTGTCGCCTTTCCCATAAACGACCAGGACATCGGCGTCGGGGCCGTTCGTGATCCACATCTTGTTGCCGTTGAGGAGGTAGCTGCCACCGCGCCGTTCCGCGCGCAGCTTCATGCCGACCACGTCCGAGCCCGCGCCAGGCTCGGACATCGCGAGCGCGCCGACGTGCTCGCC
>JBQTJF010000207.1:0-10673 GCA_052387375.1 Betaproteobacteria bacterium | reverse complement strand
CGCACTGCTCCACCTCGCCGCCGTCGGCGTTGAAGATGCGGTAGCGGAAGTCTGCCCCGGCCTGGCGCGGGCGCTCGACCACGAGTACCTGGTCGCAGCCGACGCCGAAGTGCCGGTCGGCGAGCCTCTTGATTCGCTCTTGCGAAAGAGAGAACGCATTCTCGGTGCAGTCGAGGACGACAAAGTCATTTCCAGCGCCCTGCATCTTGGTGAAGGCGAGCTTCACGAGAGCAGGCAGGCGCAGATGCGGTCGACCGACGCCTCGTCGAGCAGCGGGTTGATCGGCAGCGACAGCACCTCCGCGGCGAGCTTCTCGGACACCGGCAGGCGCAAGCCCCGGTTCGCCGCCGCGTAGGCCGGCTGGCGGTGCAGCGGCGTCGGATAGAAGATCGACGCGGCGATCGACTCGCGCGCCAGCGCCTCGCGCAGCGCGTCGCGCCGGCCGCTGCGGATGGTGAACTGGTGATAGACGTGCGTGCCGCGCCCGTGCTCGCTCGGCAGGATCAGATCTCTTCCGGCGAGGCGCTTTCGATATTGGTCTGCGACCCGCTGCCGCGCCTGGTTGAAGCGCTCGAGGTGCCTGAACTTGACGCGCAGCACCGCGGCCTGCAGCTCGTCGAGCCGGCTGTTCCAGCCCACGCGCTCGTGCAGATAAGTCTTGCTGCTGCCGTGGTGGCGCAGCATGCGCAGGGTCTGATCGTGTTTGGGGTCCGAGGTGGTTACCAAGCCTGCGTCCCCCGCCGCGGCGAGGTTCTTGGTCGGGTAGAAGGAGAAGCAGCCGAAGTCGCCCCAGCTCCCGGCGCGCCTGCCGTCGTAGTCGGCGCCGAGCGCCTGCGCCACGTCCTCCACCAGGACGAGCTTGTTCTCCTTGCAGATCTTCGAGAGCTGGTCCAGCGCCGCGCACTGCCCGAAGAGATGCACGGCGATCACGGCTTTCGTCTTCCCGGTAATGCTTTTCTTCAGGGATGCGACATCGAGGTTGAAGGTGCCGGCATCCACGTCCGCGAAGATCGGCGTCGCCCCGGTGTAGGAAACGGCCTCGGTGCTGGCGAAGAAGGTGAAGGCCGGCACGATCACTTCGTCGCCGGCGCCGACACCGCAGGCGACGAGCGCGAGGTGCAGCGCATCGGTGCCGGAATTGACGCCGACCGCGTGCGCGGCGCCGGTGAAGGCGGCGAGCTCGCGCTCGAGCGCTTCGCCCTCGGGGCCGAGCACGTAGCGGCCCGAGGCGAGCACGCGGCCGACGGCGGCGTCGATCTCGGCCTGCAGCGAGCGGTATTCCGCCGCCGGGTCGATCATCGGGATCGGCGTCTTCATTCGAAGCGCCGCAGCCGCTCGCGCACCAGGCGGCCGACGTCGAGCGCGAGCTTGAGCGCGCGCCGGCCCTCGCGCCCGTCGAGCGGCACCGCCGCCTCGCCGCGCGCCGCGGCGACGAAGGCCGCCGCCTGCGCCGCGAGCGCGTCTCCGCCCTCGTGGCGCTCCTCGGCCTGCTCGATCACGCCGCCGGACTGGCGCACGTAGCGCAGGCTTCCCGCCTGCAGGTCCGCCGAGACGTACAGGTCGCTCTGGAAGACGCGCAGCTTGCGCACCGGCGCCTGGCTGACGCGGCTCGCCGAGAGGTTGGCGACGCAGCCGTTGGCGAACTCGACGCGCGCGTTGGCGATGTCGATGTCGCCGGTCAGCACGCGGAACCCGCAGGCGCTCACCTCGAGCACCTCGGCGCGCGCCAGCGCCGCGGCGAGGTCGAGGTCGTGGATCATCAGGTCGAGCACCACGTCCACCTCGGCGCCGCGCTGCTTGAAGCCCGACAGCCGCTCGGCCTCGACGAACACCGGCCGGTCCATGCGCTCCGCCAGCGCGCGGAACGCCTTGCCGTAGCGCTCGACGTGCCCGACTTGCAGCACCACGCGCTGGCGCTCGGCCATGGCGACGAGCGCGTCGGCCTCCGCGATGCTCGCCGCGAGCGGCTTCTCGATCAGGACATGCATGCCGCGCTCGAGGCAGGCCATGCCGACCGCGTGGTGGCGGTCGGTAGGCACGGCGATGACAACGGCTTCTACCGAACCGGGGATGTCTCCATGGCTTTCCAGTACTGCACACCCATGCTTCTTCGCGAGCTCGGCGGCGCGTGCGCGATCGGCAGCGACGACGCCGGCGAGCTCGACGCCCTTCAGGGCGGCGAGCTTGGCGGCGTGGTAGCGCCCCATGTGTCCGGCGCCGATGACGACGGCCTTCAATAGAACCTCGCTTCTCCTTCGGGACGCGTCTTGAAGCGCTTGTGCAGCCAGAAGTACTGCTCGGGCATCTCGAGCACGCGCTCCTCGATGAAGGCTAGCATGCGCCGCGCGTCCGCCGCGGCGCCGCCGCTCGGGAAATCGCGCCACGCCGGGTACAGGCGCGCCACGTAGCCGCCGCCCCCGGGCAGCATGCGCGTCACGCAGGGCACGACGGCGGCGCCGGTGAGCCGCGCCAGGTCGGAAAGCGCGGTGACGGTGGACGCCGGCACGCCGAAGAAGGGCACGAACACCGAGCCGGGCCGGCCGAGGTCCATGTCGGGAAGGTAGTAGAAGGGCACGCCGGCGCGGATGGCGCGCACCGCCTGGCGCAGCTCGTCGCGGCGCGCGAAGAGCTGCCCGCCGAAGCGCAGCCGCTTCTCGTAGAGCAGGCGGTCGAACACCGGGTCCTTCTGCCGCGAGTACATCGACGCCATGGCGCGGTCCATCGCCAGGCGGATGCCGCCGTGGTCCAGGCCGACGAAGTGCGGCGCGAGGATGATCACCGGCCGGCCGGCGAGCGCCTCGAGGTTCTCGGCGCCTTCGACGCGCACCAGGCGGCGCAGCCGCGCCTCGCTCGACCACCACAGCAGCCCGCGCTCGACGAAGCTGCGGCAGAAGGCGCGGAAGCTCGCGCGCGCGAGCCGCTCGCGCTCCGCGAGCGGCATCTGCGGAAAGCATTTCTCGAGATTGATGCGCGTCACCTTGCGCCGCTCCGGGATCAGCCAGAAGAGCGCGGCGCCGAGCGCGTTGCCGATCGCGGCGATGGCGCGCAGCGGCAGCAGGCGCGCGAGCCACATCAGGGCGAAGAGCAGGCGCGTCACCGTGACCTCACTGAGGCTTCGCGCCCCGCGGCGTCTTGTAGCGGTTGTAGCCCCACAGGTACTGCCCGGGGCACTCGCGCACCAGCGCCTCGAGCGCGCGGTTCAGCCGGCGAATCGGATCTTCCTGCGGATGAGCTTGCGGATAAGGCCGGATCGCGATGGCGTAGCCCTCGCCGCGCGGCAGGCGCCTCGCGTAGGCGAGGAAGCAGCGCACGCCGTCGCGCTCGGCGAGCCGCGCCGCGAGGGTCATGGTGTAGGCGCGCCGGCCGAAGAACTCCGCCCATTCGCCCTCGCCCTCGCCGGGCACCTGGTCGGGAAGGAAGCCCGCCGCCTCGCCGCGCTTGAGCCCCGCCAGCACCGCGCGCACGCCGGCGAGGTCGGCGGGCACGAGGCGCACGTTCGGCCGCGCGCGCCCCTCCCGCATGAGCGGCTCGAGCCAGCCGATCTTCGGCGGGCGGTAGAGCACCGTGATCGGCATGCGCGAGGCGGCGTAATGCGCCGCCACCTCGAAGCAGCCCATGTGCGGCGTGAGGAAGACGAGCGGCCGGCCTGCGGCGCGCGCGGCGAGCGCCGCGGCGAGGCCCTCGACCTCCTTCACCAGCCGCACCACGCTCTCGTGCGGGCGGAACCACAGCGCCGGCAGCTCCGCCACCATGCGGCCCGCCGCAGCGATCGCCTCGCGCCGCGTGCGCGCGTCGCCGTAGCCGGCGGCGGCGAGGTTCTCGCGCAGGTGCCGGCGGTAGGTGGGCGAAATCCCCTAGATGACCCAGCCGAGGACGCCTCCCAATCGATGCAGCGCAGCGAGCGGCAGCCGCGCGGCGAGCCGTAGCAAAAACCGGGGGAAGCGGTACAAGATTTGGTATCCTTGCGGCCTTCCTTCGAAGACGCGCACGCAATGAGCGATTTTCTGTTTACTTCCGAATCGGTATCCGAGGGCCATCCCGACAAGGTCGCCGACCAGATCTCCGACGCGGTGCTCGACGCGATTCTAAAGCAGGACAAGAGCTCGCGCGTCGCCGCCGAGACGCTGGTGAAGGACAACCTGGTGGTGCTGGCCGGCGAGATCACCACCAATGCGCGCGTGAACTACGACGCGGTGGCGCGCAACACCATCAAGCGCATCGGCTACACCGACCCGGCGATCGGCTTCGACGCTTCCACCTGCACCGTGCTCATCGCCTACGGCCAGCAGTCGCCCGACATCGCGCAGGGCGTCGACAAGGCGCACGACGACAACCTCGACCAGGGGGCCGGCGACCAGGGCCTGATGTTCGGCTACGCCTGCGACGAGACGCCGAGCCTGATGCCGCTGCCGATCTTCCTCTCGCACCGGCTGGTCGAGCGCCAGGCCGAGCTGCGCAAGAGCGGCCGGCTGCCGTGGCTGCGCCCCGACGCGAAGTCGCAGGTGACGGTGCGCTACGTGAACGGCAAGCCCGATGCGATCGACACCGTGGTGCTCTCGACGCAGCACGCGCCGGGCATCGAGCACAAGCAGCTCGCCGAGGCGGTCACCGATGAGGTGATCAAGCCGGTGCTGCCCAAGAGCATGATGAAGGGCAAGATCAGCTACCTCGTCAATCCGACCGGCGCGTTCGAGATCGGCGGCCCCAAGGGCGACTGCGGCGTCACCGGGCGCAAGATCATCGTCGACACCTACGGCGGCTCGGCGCCGCACGGCGGGGGCGCCTTCTCCGGCAAGGACCCCTCCAAGGTCGACCGCTCGGCGGCCTACGCCGCGCGCTACGTGGCGAAGAACATCGTCGCCGCCGGGCTCGCCGCGAAATGCCTGGTGCAGGTCTCCTACGCCATCGGCGTGGCGCGCCCGACCAGCGTCATGGTCACCACGCAGGGCACCGGGCGCATGTCCGACGACGCGCTCTCGGCGCTGGTGCTCAAGCACTTCGATCTGCGCCCCAAGGGCATCATCCAGATGCTCGATCTCCTGCGCCCGATCTACGAGAAGACCGCGGCCTACGGCCACTTCGGCCGCGAGGAGCGCGACTTCACCTGGGAAGCGACCGAC
Source organism: Betaproteobacteria bacterium (assembly GCA_052387375.1). GTDB lineage: Bacteria > Pseudomonadota > Gammaproteobacteria > Burkholderiales > SG8-39 > SCGC-AG-212-J23. Next base: position 5,553 of record JBQTJF010000207.1, on the reverse strand, counting down.
AAGGCGCTGGCACTGAAGCAGGCCGCATAGCCCCACCCATCCGCAGGAGGAAAACATGAGCCATCGCAATCTCGAGGAGTTGCTGAGGGCCGCCGGCAATCCGGTCAACATGCTGCGCAACTCGCAGATCGGCGCCTACGTGTACCCGGTGGTGCCTTCGGAGCTTTCCAACTGGCGCGACGAGCAGGCCGCCTGGCAGAAGACCGCCGTGCTCTACGACCAGTCGCACCACATGGTCGAGCAGTACGTCGAGGGGCCGGATGCGGTGAAGCTCTTCTCCGACCTCGGCATCAACAGCTTCGCCAATTTCCCGGTCGGCCGCGCCAAGCAGTTCGTGCCCTGCAGCTACAGCGGCCACGTGATCGGCGACGGCATCCTGTTCCATCTCGCGCCGGCGAGCCTGGTGTTCGTCGGCCGCGCGCCGGCGGCGAGCTGGATCCAGTTCCACGCCGAGACCGGCGGCTACAAGGTGAAGACGCGCAAGGACGACCGCTCGCCGGGCAACCCGAAGGGCAAGGCGGTGGTGCGCACCAACTACCGCTTCCAGATCCAGGGGCCGAACGCGACGCAGGTGCTGCAGAAGCTCAACGGCGGGCCGCTGCCCGAGGTCAAGTTCTTCCATCTCGGCGAGATCAACATCGCCGGCCGCAAGGTGCGCGCGCTGCGCCACGGCATGGCCGGCGCGCCGGGGCTGGAGATCTGGGGGCCGTATGAGGAGCGCGAGGAGATCCGCGCCGCCGTGGTCGCCGCCGGCAAGGACTTCGGGCTGAAGGAAGTCGGCTCGCGCGCCTACGCCACCAACACGCTCGAATCGGGCTGGATCCCCTCGCCGCTTCCCGCCGTCTACACCGGCCAGAAGATGCAGAAGTACCGCGAGTGGCTGCCCGCGGCGAGCTACGAAGGCACCGGCTCGATCGGCGGCAGCTACTACTCGAACAACATCGAAGACTATTACATGACGCCCTACGAGCTGGGCTACGGCCCGTTCGTCAAGTTCGACCACCCGTTCATCGGCCGCGAGGCGCTCGAGAAGATCGCCGGCAAGCCGCACCGCAAGAAGGTGACCCTCGCCTGGAACACCGACGACGTGATGAAGGCGTTGCGCTCGCTCTTCGAGCCGGGCGACCCGTACAAGTACATCGACCTGCCGCTGTCCAACTACACCTCGGCGTCCTACGATAAGCTGCTCAACCAGGGCAAGACGGTCGGCGTGTCGATGTTCGCCGGCTACAGCTACAACGAGCGCTCGATGCTCTCGCTCGCGGTGGTGGATCCCGACATCCAGCTCGGCAACGAGGTGCGGCTCGTCTGGGGCGAGGAAGGCGGCGGCTCGCAGAAGACCACCGTCGAGCGCCACCGCCAGATCGAGGTCCGCGCCATCGTCAGCCCGGCGCCCTACGCCAAGCAGGCGCGCACCTCCTACGCGGCCGGCTGGCGCACCCAGGCGGCGACCGTCTAGGGAAGGCGCCATGCGGCCGCCGTTCCGCGCCGACCACGTCGGCAGCCTGCTGCGTCCCGCCGCGCTGCACGAGCTGCGCGAGCAGGTGCGCGCCGGGAAAGCGAGCGCCGCCGAGCTCAAGGCGGCCGAGGACAAGGCGATCCGCGACGCGGTGCAGCTGCAGGAGGAGCTCGGCCTGCAGTCGATCACCGACGGCGAGTTCCGGCGCGACTGGTGGCACATCGACTTCCTCGCCGGCTTCGACGGCGTCGAGCTCTCGAGCGGCGACGTCTACGGCGAGGTCAAGTTCAAGGGCGCCGACCCCAAGCCGCCGACCATGCAGGTGGCGCGCAAGATCCGGCGCACCAAGCCGAGCATGGTTTCGCATTTCCAGTTTCTGAAGCAGATCATCAAAGCCGGCACCGCGAAGTTCACGATGCCTTCCCCCGCCATGATGCATGCGCGCGGCGACCGCGCCTCGATCGCGAGGACCTATCCCGACCAGGACGAGTTCTGGAGCGACCTGACCGCGGCCTACCGCGCCGAGATCGCCGAGCTCTACCAGGCGGGCTGCCGCTACCTGCAGATCGACGACACCACCATCGCCATGTGGGGCGACCCCAAGGTGCAGGAGCAGTTCCGCAAGCTCGGCGACGATCCGAAGAAGGACGCGGCGCTCTACGCCGACGCGGTCAACGCCGCGATCCGCGACGTGCCCGACGACATGACGGTGGCCATCCACACCTGCCGCGGCAACTTCAAGAGCACCTGGCTGGCGAGCGGCCCTTACGCCGACTTCGTCGCCGAGCGCGTCTTCACCGGCCTGGAGGTCGACGCCTTCTTCCTCGAGTACGACACCGAGCGCGCCGGCGGCTTCGAGCCGCTGCGCTTCGTGCCGAAAGGCAAGAAGGTGGTGCTCGGTCTGGTCAGCTCCAAAGTTCCAGGGCTGGAAAACAAAGACGACTTGAAGCGCCGGATAGAAGCGGCAGCGAAGCTCGTGCCGCTCGAGGACCTGTGCCTGTCGCCGCAGTGCGGCTTCTCGAGCACGCACCACGGCAACGACCTTAGCGTCGAGCAGGAGAAGGCGAAGCTCAGGCTCTGCATCGATGTCGCGAAAGAGGTCTGGGGCTGAAGCCGATCCCCGACACTACCGTGTTCGACCTGCGTGCCTCGCGGCGCGGCTTTCGCCTGAACAAGCTGTGCGGGTCGCTCTGCTCGCCCGAGAACCGCGAGGCCTTCAAGCGCGACGAAGAAGGTCATATGGCGCGCTTTGGTCTTACCGAGGAAGAAAAGCAGCTAATCAGAAAACGGGATTTTGCTGGCTTGATCCACGCCGGGCTCAACATCTACTGGATGCTCAAGCTCGGCACCGTCACCGGCAACAGCCTCTACCGCATGGGCGCGCAGATGCGCGGCGAGAGCTACGAGCAGTTCCTCGCCACGCGGAATTTCAAGGATGCCGTCTAGGATCGTCGGCGGCATCGGCCTGTCGCACGTGCCCTCGGTCGGCGTCGCCTACGACCGCGGCAAGATGCAGACGCCGGCCTGGAAGCCGCTCGCCGACGCGTACGTGCCTGTCAGGCGCTGGCTGGAGCAACTGAAGCCCGACGTCGCCATCGTGGTTTACAACGACCACGGCGCCGACTTCATGCTCGACAAGTACCCGACCTTCGCCATCGGCGCGGCCGACGCCTACGCCATCGCCGACGAGGGCTTCGGCACGCGGCCGCTGCCGCCGGTGCGCGGCGACGCGGAGTTTTCTTTTCACCTTATCGAGAGCCTGTTGGCGGACGAATTCGACCTGACCGTCTGCCTGGAGATGGGCGTCGAGCACGGCTTCCTCGTGCCGATGAACCTGTGCTTCGAGCACGGCCCCGGCGGCTGGCCGGTGGCCGCGGTGCCGCTGCAGGTGAACGTCATTCAGCACCCGCTGCCGACCGGGAGCCGCTGCTTCAAGCTCGGGCGCGCCCTTCGCCAAGCAGTGGAAAGTCACCCCGGAAACCTGAAAGTCGTCGTCATGGGCACCGGCGGCATGTCGCACCAGCTGCAGGGCAAGCGCTTCGGCTTCATGAACGAGGCCTTCGACCAGATGTTCCTGGATGAACTGGAAAGAAATCCGGAGAAGCTCGCGGCGATGTCCCACCACGATCTGATGGAGCAGGCGGGCGCCGAAGCGGTCGAGCTCATCATGTGGCACGTCATGCGCGGCGCCCTGTCGCCGCGGGCGCAGCGCGTGCACCGGCACTACTACGCGCCGATGACGACTGGCATTGGCCTGATCACATTCGAAGACGTGTAGCTTTTTCGGTGTAACCGATCGGTTACATTTTGGAGCCGTTCCGCCGTTCGAACATGGCCGGCGCTAAATCCCCACTATTCGCTCCGCGAACCACGCTATGGTACGTCTCGAACGAGTTATGGTGTTCTGCAGAACTGAGTCGCGCATTCGGTTGCGGCACGACGCTAACGGGTATGCTCGAAATCTTGAGACGGTCGTTAAGCGCTGTTGCTACACCCCCACTTTCAAACCTTCAACTACGGCTGGGACACCGCCCAGAGAAATCTGGGCTAAACGCTTTGTCCCTTGCGCCGCCGCACCTGAACACCGAGGTAGTGGATACGCCACTAACACCGCCGACGGACGGTTATCCGCTACGAACCAGTCTTCCGTGACGGCCGCTGCTCGATAGAGTGGCGACTGCTTCTGGATGATTTTACCGTCGCAAGTGTCCCATGGTGGTTAAGTAGTCTTCGGTGCCCGAGGTAAGGTCATACTCCGCCTGAAAAGCGAATGCTTCGCGGGCTTTAGTACTATCGACTATGGAATACGCCCCCACGTCGCCGACTCCGAGGTAATCCATACCTGCGCCGATATGTGCACTCCAGGAAGGAAACTTCCTGCGCAGGAAATCTGCGAGCTGTGACATCCGTTGCGGACGTCCGCTACCTAAGTTGTAGTCCTGACCATTCAAACATGAGGTCAGAGCGAGAGTCGCCACCCCTCGAGCGGCGTCCCTGATGTAGATCATGTCGTCCGGTTGATCGCCACCTTTCTGCAGCTCATAGTGTCGGCCTGCGGCGGCCGCTTCGATCATCAGGCTATGAGGCGCCAATAAAGCATAGCGCCCAGCCTTTCCCGGTCCCCACAACGTCGCGAATCTCACTATCGCATAGTCGACCGCCCACGTTGCCCTATAAGCTGCCATTAATTGCTCGCCTACCAGCTTCGTAGAGCCGTACAAAGTAGTCGGCGCCTTGGGATGATCCTCCACTAAGCGCGGCAGGCCGCTGGCAACCGGCGGGACCGCCAGGCTGCCGTAGACGGCTTTTGTGCTGATGAAGACGACCCCAAGTCGACACTGCCGTGCTGTCTCCAGCACGGAGATAGTTCCTGCGATGTTGAGATCGACTTGATCGGCCACAGACTCGTTGCAGGCACGCATGAGCGGTTCGGTGATTGCCGCCGTATGGATTATTCGTTTAACGCCATGCTCGGCGACACATCGGTCGAGGTCCTCGCGCCGGCGGATGTCTCCTGGCCAGTACTCGTGCTCGAATTGACGGAGGAGGGGCGAGTTTTGGGCTATATCAAAAAGGATCGGCCTGACAGAGAGCTGGGCAAGCGACAGCCCGACCCAAGCACCCAGGAAACCGCCACCCCCTGTTACAAGCACTGATCCTGTCGTCATACATCGCCGAACCAGGGCATCAGGCGCCTCCAGAGCTTTCTCACGAGCAAATCCAGAGTGAAGCCGATGACGGCGATTGTAACTATGCCGACGAAGACCCCTACCGTGTGGAACGTACGTTCGGAGTCCAGGATGTAGAAGCCAAGCCCCTTATCGGCGGCAACCAGCTCGGCCGCGACGATGGCAAGAAGTGATATTGCGAGGCTGATTCTGAGTCCGGTGAAGATTTCAGGTAAAGCCCCTGGAATGATCACCTTCCACAAAATATCGCGCTCGCTTGCGCCAAGTAAGCGGCCGGCGCGGACCAGTGATCGGTCCACTCGCCCCACTCCATGCTCGCTGCTTATGAAAATGGGGAAAAAGCACGCGATAAAAATGAGCACTATCTTTGATGTCTCGCCGATTCCGAACCAGAGAATGAGCAGC
>JBQTJF010000206.1:0-5200 GCA_052387375.1 Betaproteobacteria bacterium | reverse complement strand
CCCGGCCGAGCCGCAGGGTGGTGCGCAGACCGAGATCGAAGAATTCCGGGCGCTCGATAAGGTCGAAGTTAAGCAACCGGCGAACGTCATCCTGGACCACCTCGTAGCGCAGGAAGGGCCCGGTCAGCGTGATGTCCTCCGGCAGCTCGGGGGGCGCGGTGCGCGCCGGATCGAGCGAGTAGGCGTTGTCCTGGTGGCTGATGCCGGCCGAGATGCGGTGCGTCCAGCCGGCGACCAGGCCGGGCGACCAGCCGCCGAAGGCCTCGAGCGCGTCGAGCTTCTGGCGGTATTCGCTTACCACCGTCCCGGCGCGGAACACCGAAGCGATGTTCTCGCCGTGCGAGATGGAGAAGCCGGCCGCCGAGCGCACGTCGAGCGCGTAGAACGGCTGCTCGAGCGCGAACGACTGGCTCCTCCCCGTCTCGAGGTCGGAGTACGCGTAGTCGATGCCGGTCCAGGGGCCGAGCGCGTGCTTGTCCGATACCTTGAACTCCGTGCCCGAATTATCGACGCCGCGCACCCGGGCGACGCTGACTGCCGTGCCGGTGCCGAAGAGGTTCTGGTCCTCGATGGCGAAGCTGCCGCTCGTGACGCCGCCCTCGCGCTTGACGCTGATGTCCGGCTTGAGCGACCAGGTGTCGCGCGTCACGACTTCCAGGTCCACCACGCCGTTCTCGTAGGCGACCGGCAGTATCTCGACCTCGTAGAGGTAGCTCTGCCGGCGCAGCAGCCGCTCGGTCTCTTCGATGCGCCGCAGCGAGAGCCATTCGCCTTTCCTGAAGAGCAGCGCGCGGCGGATCGGCTCCTCGCGCGTGGTGATGTGCAGCAGGTTGGCGAAGCGGAAGAGGCGGTTGTTCTCGCGCGGGTCGTCGAGGTCGAAGATGTTCTGCGGGCGGACGTGGATCTCGCCGATCACCGCGCCCGCCTTCTCGAGCTCGGCGAGCGAGGGCAGCTGCTGCTGTGCCTGTGCCGTTAAAGAAAAACCTGCGACAATCGCGGCGAGAAGTGCCTTCGCGGGCGCCAAGCTAGCCGCGCAGGGCCTCGAGCAGCGCGGGAAACACCTTCGGCGTGCCCGCGCAGACGTCGCCCGATTGCAGGTACGACTGCTCTCCCTCGAGGTCCCCGACCAGCCCGCCAGCCTCCTGCACGAGCAGCGCGCCGGCGGCGATGTCCCACGCGGAGAGCCCCAGCTCCCAGAACGCGTCGAGCCGCCCGCAGGCGACGTAGGCGAAATCGAGCGCCGCGGATCCGGCGCGGCGCACGCCGGCGCTGCCTTTCATGAGATTCAGCAGCTGTCGCGAATAAAGGTCGAGGCGGGACAGTTCCTTGAACGGAAACCCGGTCCCCACCAGCGCATTCTCGAGGCGGTCGCATTTCGAGACGCGGATGCGCCGGTCGTTGAGGAAGGCGCCGCGGCCTTTCGAGGCGGTGTAGAGCTCGTTGCGCCCCGGGTCGTAGACGACCGCGTGCGCCAGCGCGCCGCGGTGCTGCACGCCGATCGATACGCAGTATTGCGGCAAGCGGTGGATGAAGTTGGTGGTGCCGTCGAGCGGATCGATGATCCACACGGTCTCGGCGCCGCCGCCGCTCGCGCCCGACTCCTCGGCGAGGAAGCCGTGCTCCGGGTAGGCGCGGCGCACCACGTCGATGATCGCCTGCTCCGCCGCGTCGTCGACCTGCGTGACGAAGTCGCGCGCCTGCTTGGCGCGCACCTTGAGGCCGCCGCCGTCGAGCGAGGCGCGGTTGATGATCGAGCCGGCGCGCCGCGCCGCGCGCACGGCGATGTTGAGCATCGGATGCATCGGCCGCGTATTCTAGTGCCCCATGATCAGGATCGTGCTGTGCCGGCCCAGTCAACCCGGCAACATCGGCGCCGCCGCGCGCGCGATGAAGACGATGGGGCTCGCCGACCTGCGCCTCGTCGCGCCCGAGCGCTTTCCCGCGCCCGAGGCGGAATGGATGGCGACCAACGCCCTGGATGTTCTGCAGAAGGCAACAGTCCATTCGAAACTTGAAGAAGCGATATCGGACTGCGTCGCCGCTTTCGCGCTGTCGGCGCGTCCGCGCGAGTGGTCGCCGCGGGTGCTCGACGTGCGCAGCGCGGCGAAGCGGGCGGTGGACATGCCGGGCGACGTCGCCTTCGTCTTCGGCAACGAGGCCGCCGGCCTCACCAACGAGGAGATGTTCGCCTGCCAGGCGCTCGTGCACATCCCGGCGAGCAAGGAATTCAGCTCGCTCAACCTCGCGCAGGCGGTGCAGGTCGTGGCCTACGAGCTGCGGATGTGCGTCGACCCGGCGATGCCGTTCGCGCGGGTCGAGAAGCTCGCCACGGTGGAGGACCTCGCGGGCCTGTACCGGCACCTCGAGGAGGCGGCGGTGAAGAGCGGCTTCATGACGCCGGCCTCGAAGCTGCAGGAGCGCTGGCGGCGGCTCTTCTCCCGCGTGCCGGCGCTCGAGCGCGAGGAGGTCAACATCCTGCGCGGCCTCCTGAAAGCCTTACTAAAATAGTCGGAAACCCCTAGAATCCGGCTCATGTACAGGAAGTTACGCGCGGACATTGCCTGCATCCTGGAGCGCGACCCCGCGGCGCGCTCGGCTTGGGAGATACTGACCTGCTACCCCGGCCTGCACGCCATCTACATCCACAAGGTCGCGCGCTGGTCCTGGCTGCACCGCATGCGCTGGCTGGGCCGCTTCACCTCGCACCTCGGCCGCTGGCTGACCGGCATCGAGATCCACCCCGGGGCGAAGATCGGTTCCTGCGTCTTCATCGACCACGGCATGGGGGTGGTGATCGGCGAGACCGCCGAGGTCGGCGACGGCTGCACCATCTACCAGGGGGTCACGCTTGGTGGCACCTCCCTTTACCGCGGCGAGAAGCGCCACCCGACCTTGGGCGACGGGGTGGTGGTCGGGGCGGGGGCAAAGGTGCTGGGCGGCTTCACCGTCGGCGCCGGCGCGCGGATAGGTTCCAACGCCGTCGTCGTCAAAGAGGTGCCGGCGGGCGCGACCGTGGTCGGGATCCCCGGCCGCATCGTCGAAGGCAAGCAGGCCCAGCACGAGGCCCGCTTCGCCGCCTATGCGGTGGTCGCCGAGCAGGACGACCCCTACGCCAAGGCGATCCAGAGCCTGGTCGCGCACTCCGAGGACCTGGAGCGCGCTCTCGCGGCGCTCAACGAGAAGCTCGCCCGCCTGGAGCGGGAAACCCAGCAGAGGGATCCGCTCCGCGCAGTAAAGTAGTTGAGCAAGTAGTTGAGCATTTCAGTCGGATTTGAGCTATACTTGACCGTATTAATCGGGTATTAGGGACACCCCATGAAACTCACGACCAAGGGCAGGTTCGCGGTGACCGCGATGGTGGATCTGGCGCTGCGCCAGTCCCGCGGCCCCGTGACGCTGGCGGCGATCAGCGAGCGCCAGCACATCTCGCTTTCCTACCTGGAGCAGCTGTTCGGCAAGCTGCGCCGCGCCAGCCTGGTTTCCAGCGTGCGCGGCCCCGGCGGCGGCTACAACCTGGCGCGCCCGGCGCAGCAGATCACCGTCGCCGCCATCGTCACCGCGGTCGACGAGCCGCTCGACGCGACGCAGTGCGGCGGCAAGGAGAACTGCCACGAGGACAAGCGCTGCATGACGCACGACCTGTGGGCGACGCTGAACGAGAAGATGTACGACTACCTGTCCTCGGTGACGCTCGCCGACCTGGTCGCGCATTCGAGCGGCAAGCCGGTGTCGGTCATCAAGGACTTCCGCCCGGAAAAGGAAAAAGTCGCCGCATGAAGCTGCCGATCTACCTCGACTATTCCGCCACCACGCCGGTCGACCCGCGCGTGGCGCAGAAGATGGTCCCGTACCTCACCGAGATCTTCGGCAACCCGGCGAGCCGCTCGCACGCGTTCGGCTGGAAGGCGGAGGAGGCGGTCGAGGCGGCGCGCGCGCACGTCGCAGCGCTTATCAACGCCGATGCGAAGGAGATCGTCTGGACCTCCGGCGCCACCGAGGGCAACAACCTCGCCATCAAGGGCGCGGCCAACTTCTACAAGACCAAGGGCAAGCACCTGATCACGCAGAAGACCGAGCACAAGGCGGTGCTCGACACCTTCCGCGAGCTCGAGCGCCAGGGCTTCGAGGCGACGTATCTCGAAGTCGAGCCCGATGGACGCGTTTCCGTGGAGAAATTCACGGCAGCCATCCGGCCCGACACCATCCTCGCCTCGATCATGATGGTGAACAACGAGATCGGCGTCATCCACCCGGTATGGGAGATCGCCGAGATCTGCAAGAAGAAGGGCGTCATCTTCCACTGCGACGCGGTGCAGGGCGGTGGGCGGGTCGAGATCGACGTGCAGAAGTTCAGGGCCGACCTGCTCACTCTCACCGCGCACAAGATGTACGGGCCGAAGGGCATCGGCGCGCTCTACGTGCGGCGCAAGCCGCGCGTGAGGATCGAAGCGCAGATCCACGGCGGCGGCCACGAGCGGGGCTTCCGCTCCGGCACCCTGGCGACGCACCAGATCGTCGGCTTTGGCGAGGCGGCGCGCCTCGCCAAGCTCGAGATGGCCACCGACAACGAGCGCGTGCGGGCGCTGCGCGACCGGCTGCTCGGCAGGATCAAGGACATCGACGAGGTATACGTGAACGGCAGCCTCGAGCACCGCATCCCGCACAACCTCAACGTCTCGTTCAACTTCGTCGAGGGCGAGTCGCTGATCATGGCGGTGAAGGACATCGCCGTGTCCTCGGGCTCGGCGTGCACCTCGGCCTCGCTCGAGCCCAGCTACGTGCTGCGGGCGCTCGGCCGCTCTGACGAGCTGGCGCACAGCTCGATCCGCCTCACGCTCGGCCGCTTCACGACGCAGGAAGAGGTCGACTACGCCGCCGATCTCATCAAGAAGAAGGTGGCAAAGCTAAGGGAGCTTTCCCCGCTGTGGGAGATGCACCAGGAGGGGATCGACTTGAATTCAGTGCAGTGGGCAGCACATTGAGGAAATAGCCATGGCATATAGCGACAAAGTACTTGATCACTACGAGAACCCCCGCAACGTCGGCGCCTTCGACAAGGGCGACAGCGCGGTCGGCACCGGCATGGTCGGCGCGCCGGCCTGCGGCGACGTGATGAAGCTGCAGATCAAGGTCGGCGCCGACGGCCGCATCGAGGACGCGCGCTTCAAGACCTACGGCTGCGGCTCGGCGATCGCCTCGA
>JBQTJF010000205.1:0-1618 GCA_052387375.1 Betaproteobacteria bacterium | reverse complement strand
CGGTGGCGCAGCATGTGCAGCAGGCGCGCCTTGATGTCCTGGCGCACGCTCCAGAAGATGTGGTCGGGGATGTCGCGGATCTTCTCCCAGATGCCGGGATAGCCCAGGCGGTGCATCCAGCCGACGCCGAGGAAGCGGTCGAGCACCTCGCCCCATTCGGGCGCGAGGAAGGTGGCGACGTGCACGCCGTTCGTCGCATAGGAGAGCGGGTTCTCCTCGGGCGTCACCTCCGGCCAGTAGTCCTTGAGCATGCGCGCCGAGACGCCGCCATGGATGCGCGAGACGCCGTTGTGGAAGCGCGAGCCGCGCAGGGCGAGCGCGGTCATGTTGAAGTCGCCGCCGGCGGGCGGGCGCGCCAGCGCGGCGAGCTTGTCGGCGGCGGCGCCGAGCTCGCCGAAGCAGCTCTTCAGGTAGGGCATGACCACCGCGTCGGCGAACTGGTCGTGCCCCGCCGGCACCGGCGTGTGCGTGGTGAAGACGGTGCTCGCCGCCACCGCCTCGAGCGCGGTGTCGGGCGGCAGGCCGCCGCCGGCCAGGCTGCGCACCCGCTCGAGGACCATGAAGGCGGCGTGCCCCTCGTTGATGTGCCAGACGGTGGGCGCGAGCCCCATCGCCGCCAGCGCGCGCACGCCGCCGACGCCGAGCACCAGCTCCTGCTCGAGGCGCGTGGTGCGGTCGCCGCCGTAGAGGCGGTGCGCGATGTCGCGGTCGCGCTCGCTGTTCTCCGGCAGGTCGGTGTCGAGGAAGTACAGGCGCACGTGCCCGACGCGCGCCTGCCACACCTTGACGTGCAGCTCGCGCCCTGGGAAGGGCAGGGCGAAGACGAGCTCGGCGCCGTCCTTCCGCTTCACCGGCTCGATCGGCATGTCGTCGAAGTCCGAGTCGTGGTACTCGGCGCGCTGCTTGCCCTCGGCGTCGATGGTCTGCACGAAGTAGCCCTGGCGGTAGAGCAGGCCCACGCCGATGAAGGGCAGCTGGAAGTCGCTCGCCGCCTTGCAGTGGTCGCCGGCGAGGATGCCCAGGCCGCCGGAGTAGAGCGGCAGGCTCTCGTGCACGCCGAACTCGGCGCAGAAGTACGCCACCAGGTCCTCCGGCCTGAACCCGCCGGAGCTCTTCTTGAAGGGCGGCTCGGCGTGGTAGGCGTCGAAGGCCGAGAGCACGCGCTGCAGGCTGTCGAGGAAGGCCGGGTCGGCGGCGGCGTCGAGCAGGCGCTGCTCGTCGATGCGCTTGAGCATCGCCTTGGGGCTGTGGCCGACCGCGTCCCAGAGCGCCGGGTTGAGCTTGGCGAACAGCGCGCGCGTCGGCCGGTCCCAGCTGTACCAGAGATTGCCCGCCAGCTCCTCCATGCGCGCCAGGCGCTTGGGGATGCGAGGGTTGACCTCGAGCGAGTATCGGGTGCCTGGCTGCATGGACGAGTCGCGCGACAGCTTCGCTTAACGCTTCACCGCTTGCCTGCCGCGGAAGCCGCAGATTCTACTCAAGGATCCTCAGGCGTGGGCGCGGCGCTGCGGGTCGACGATCTTCTCCAGGCGGCCGAGCACGCGCATGCAGGGCAGGAGCTGCGCCAGGCTGGCATTGGGCTCGCGCTTCTCCCGGATGGCGGCGAGGAACTCGCGGT
>JBQTJF010000204.1:0-27897 GCA_052387375.1 Betaproteobacteria bacterium | reverse complement strand
GGCGTGCGCGCGCGCTCCTGGATCTGCGCGTTGAGGATGCGGTAGATGCCGCGGTAGTCGCGCTCCTCGCGGTAGAAGTAGCCGTCGACCGACTCGGCGAACAGCGCGTCGACGACATCGTCCTCCTTCTCCTGCGCGATGAGGATGTAGACGTCGAGCTCGGGACGGAAGCGGGTGATCCGCTGCACGAGCTCCAATGCCGACATTTGCAACCTGGGCGAACGCGGCTTCTTGCCGTTGGTGGGAAGCGTGTAGAGCGTGTCGTCGACCAGGACCGCCTGGAAGTTGCCGTCGGCTTCCAGCATGGACAGGGCTTCCTTCGCCGTGGTGACGCCAGTGAAGCTGATGCCGAGCGGGTTGTCGAGCGCGCGCGCCGCCGCGTTCAGTCCCTTGACGAATTCGCGCAGGACGAGGTGCTCGTCGTTGATGACGAGGATCCGGCTCGCGGGCTGAGTCACGCAACGGCGCGACTATAATCGCGCATGCCAGAACAGGGGGGAGTCGTCGAGTTCGTCATCCTGGGCGTGACCCTCGACGGCAAGCCGTTCCGGCCGAGCGACTGGGCCGAGCGCCTGTGCGGCGTCATGGCCGCCTTCGGCAACGATCACCGGATGCAGTATTCGCCCTTCGTGCATCCGGTCACCGCGAACGGCGCGCGCTGCGTGGTGGTCGACGTGCGGCTGGAGCAGGCGGAGCCGATGGCCTACCGCTTCCTCGCCAGCTTCGCCAAGGACAACGAGCTGCAGGTGCGCGACGGCAGGATCGCGGAGCGCACCAGGCTCGCCGAGCTGCAGCGTGTGGGGGATACGGCCTAGGGATGGCCTAGGGATGTAATGCCCTGCAGTTACGTCTTCATTCCTTTCCGCGCATGCGCGAGGCGGGCCTTGTGCCGGTCCCCGGCGTTGCGGTGAAGGACGCCCTTGGCGACGACGCGGTCGATGACGCGCTGCGACTCGCGCAGCGCGCGCGCGGCGTCGTCGGCCTTGCCGGCGGCGAGCGCCTTCTTCGCGTTCTTGATCGCCGTGCGCACCGCGGTGCGCAGGCTCATGTTGTGCTCGCGCCGCGCGATCGCCTGGCGGGCGCGCTTGCGGGCAGACTTGATGTTGGCCATGGGACTAGCTCTGCAGGAAGGTCCAAATGCGGGGTGCGGATTCTAGCATGAACCTGCTGCACGCCCTGGCGGCGGTGTCGAGCCTCACCATGGTGAGCCGGGTGCTGGGCTACGTGCGCGACTTCTTCATCGCCCGCCTGTTCGGCGCCGGGCTCGCCACCGACGCCTTCTTCGTCGCCTTCAAGATCCCCAACCTGCTGCGGCGCCTCTTCGCCGAGGGGGCGTTCTCCCAGGCATTCGTGCCGATCCTCGCCGAACACAAGAATAAGGAATCCCTTGAACACACAAGAACGTTAATAGATGCCATCTCCACGGTGCTCTTCCTCGCCCTGGTGGCGGCGGCGGCGCTCGGCATCGCCATCGCGCCGATCATCGTGCACGTCACCGCGCCGGGGTTCGCCGGCGAGCCCGACAAGTTCGAGCTGACGGTGGCCCTGCTGCGCATCACCTTCCCCTACATCCTGCTCATCTCGCTGGTGGCGCTCGCCGCCGGCATCCTCAACACCTGGAACCGCTTCGCCGTGCCGGCGATCACGCCGGCGCTGCTCAACGTCGCCTTCATCGTCGGCGCCGTGTTCTTCGCCTCGCATTTCGACCCGCCGGTGCTGGTGCTCGCCTGGGCGGTGTTCGCTGGCGGCGTGCTGCAGCTTGCCTTCCAGCTGCCCTTCCTGGCGCGGCTCGGCCTCCTGCCGCGCTGGCGCATCGACTTCAAGCACCCCGGGCTGCGCCGCGTGCTGCTGCTCATGCTGCCGGCGGCCTTCGGCGTCTCGGTGAGCCAGATCTCGCTGCTCATCAACCAGGTGTTCGCCTCCTTCCTCGTCACCGGCAGCATCTCGTGGCTGTACTACGCCGATCGCCTGATGGAGCTGCCGGCGGGGGTGCTGGGCGTGGCGGTGGGCACCATCCTGCTGCCCAGCCTGTCCAAGTATCATGCCGACGCCAACCCGGCGGAGTACAGCCGCCTGCTCGACTGGGGCCTGCGCATCAGCATCCTGCTCGCGGTGCCGAGCGCCGTGGCCCTCGCGGTGCTCGCCCTGCCGCTCATCGCCATGCTCTTCCAGTACGGGCGCTTCGGCGCCGAGGACGCCTGGATGACGCGCCAGGCGCTGATGGCCTACAGCGTCGGCCTGGTCGGCATCATCCTGGTGAAGATCCTCGCGCCCGGGTTCTACGCCCGCCAGAACATCGCCACGCCGGTGAAGATCGGCATCGCCACGCTCCTCGCCACGCAGGCCATGAACGCGGCCTTCATCGTGCCGCTGCGCCACGCGGGCCTCGCGCTGGCGATCGGCCTCGGTGCATGCCTCAATGCGGCCTTGCTCTACCGCTTTCTGCGAAAGGGGGGTGTCTATACCCCACAACCCGGCTGGCCGCTCTTCCTTGCCAAGGTGGCGGCGGCCGTGGCGGCGATGGCCGCGGCGCTCTACTTCGCGATGGGGCCGGCGAGCTGGTGGCTCGCCGCGCCGTGGCAGCACAAGGTCCCGGCGGTGCTCGGCCTGGTGGCGCTCGGCGCCGCCTGCTACGGCGCGATGCTATTCCTCTTCGGCCTGCGGCCGCGCGACTTCTCGCGCGCGGGGGCGCGCTGATGGGGGTGGCGCTCGAGCCCTTCGCCCAGCTCCTCGGCCGCGAGGACGGCCGCATCGACCTGGCGCGCGCCTGCCTGATGATCGCGCAGGACGCCTATCCGCGCCTCGACGTCGAGCATTACCTCGGCGAGATCGAGCGCATGGCGCTGCGGCTGCGCGCCCGGCTGCCGCAGGGCCAGGGCGCCGAGGAGCGCGTGGTGACGCTGAACCAGTTCCTCTTCGACGACTTGGGCTACTTCGGCAACACCGAGGACTATTACGATCCGCGCAACAGCTACCTCAACGACGTGATCGACCGGCGCACCGGCATCCCGATCACCCTCGCGGTGCTGTACCTGGAGCTCGGGCGGCGCATCGGCCTGCCGGTCGAGGGCGTCTCCTTCCCCGGGCATTTCCTGGTGCGCCTGCGACTGCGCGGCGGCATGCTGGTGCTCGACCCGTTCTCCGGCGGCGCGCCGCAGTCCGAGGGCGAGCTGCGCCAGCGCCTGCAGCGCGTCATTCCCGAGGGCGTGGCGGACAACATCCCGGTGGCCGAGCTGCCGCTCGACCAGTTCCTCGAGCCGGCCACCAACCGGCAGATCCTGGCGCGCATGCTGCGCAACCTGAAGGGCATCTACCGCGAGGCGGACAAGCCCGAGAGCATGCTCGATGTCCTGAACCGCATGCTGCTCGTCGCCCCCGACGCGAGCGGCGAGCTGCGCGACCGCGGCATCGTCTACCAGCGCCTGGAGTGCTACCGCGCCGCGCTGAAGGACCTCAGCGACTACGCCGAGCGCGAGCCCGACGCCCCCGATCAGGACGAGGTGCGCGTCAGGCTGATGGAACTAAGCGCGCTCTGCGCGCGCCTCAACTAGGCGAAGAGGAGAAATCAGGGACAGAAATCAGGGACGGACCACGGTTTCCGCGGAGAACGTGTCCTCGGCCCCTTTTCTCATTCTTACTGCCCGTTCATGCACTGCACGGTGCAGACCCGGCTTGTAGCCGAGCGCGAAGAAGACTTCCGCGGCGAGGAAGATCGGCGCGACGAAGATCTGGAACAGGTTGTCCGCGAGCGCGGGCTTCCTGCCCTCGAACACGTGGCCGACGAGCTGGATGATCCAGCCGCCGGCGAAGAGCACGGCGAACCACGCCCAGCCCTGCGCCGCGCCGAGCGCGGCGATCTGGTGCCCGGCCCAGATGAGGACCGCATTGACGGCGAGCATGGCGAGGGCGAGCGGCACGTCGAGGATGAAGTAGTACACGAGCACCGCGCCGGCGAAGACCATCGCCGCGGTCAGCGGCACGCCGGCGATGTCCACCCGGATCCAGGCCAGCGGGATGAAGAGCGAGAGGACGATCATCGGCACGCCGATGAAGTGTGAGGCCTTGTTGCGCCCATCCTGGTGATAGGCGGCGTAGAAGGCCATTTGGTCCTCTAAGGTTTTCATTTGCCTACTATAATTCAGTCTTTTAGCCCGCGTCCATGGTCGTCACTCACGGCTCGTCGCAGCCTACCTCGGGCCGGTGCGCGCTGACCATCGGCAACTTCGACGGGGTGCACCGGGGCCATCGCGCGCTCGTCGAGCGCGTCATCGCCGCGGCGCGGCACGAAAGCCTGCAATCCTGCGCACTGACCTTCGAGCCGCACCCGCGCGAGTTCTTTGCGCCGGATGCGGCGCCGCCGCGGCTGACGCGGCTGCGCGACAAGCTGGAGCTGCTTGCCGGCATCGGCGTGGAGAGAGTCCATGTGGCGAAATTCGATGCCCGCTTTGCCGCCCTGCCCCCAGGGCAATTCATCGAAGAAGTGCTGGTGCGGGGCTTGCGCGTGCGCCGGCTCATCGTCGGCCGCGACTTCCGCTTCGGCGCCAAGCGCGCCGGCGACTTCGCCATGCTCGGCGAGGCGGCCGCCCGGCGCGGCTTCGCGCTCGAGGCGATGCCCGACGTGCTCTTCGAGGGCGAGCGCGTCTCGAGCTCGGCGGTGCGCGCGGCGCTGCAGGCGGGCGAGCTCGCCCGCGCCGAGCGCCTGCTCGGCCATCCCTACACGATCAGCGGCAAGGTGGCGCACGGCGAGAAGCTCGGGCGCGAACTCGGCTTTCCCACCGCCAACATCCGCCTCGCGCACGCCGCGCCGCTCGCCGGCATCTTCGCCGTCGAGGTCGAAGGGGTGGGCCGCGGCGTGGCGAGCCTCGGCCGGCGGCCCACGGTCAACCCGCTCGAGCGGCCGCTGCTCGAGGTGCACCTCTTCGACCACGACGCCGAGCTCTACGGGCGGCACATCCGCGTGCGCTTCCTCGAGAAGCTGCGCGACGAGGAGAAGTTCGACGGGCTGGAAGCCCTGAAGGAAGCGATCGCGCGCGACGCCCGCGAGGCGCGCGCCTACTTTGCGAAACATGGCTGACCCGTAGGAATCGCCTTTGGCTGACTACAAGGACACGCTGAACCTCCCGGAAACGCCGTTCCCGATGCGCGGCGACCTCGCCAGGCGCGATCCGCAGTGGGTGAAGGCATGGCACGAAAAGGGCGTCTACCAGCGCCTGCGCCAGGTTGCCAAAGACCGGCCGCGCTTCGTGCTGCACGACGGCCCGCCCTATGCCAACGGCGACATCCACATCGGCACCGCGGTGAACAAGATCCTCAAGGACATCATCGTCAAGTCGCGCACGCTGGCGGGCTTCGACGCGCCGTACGTGCCGGGCTGGGACTGCCACGGCATGCCGATCGAGGTGCAGATCGAGAAGAAGCACGGCAAGAACCTGCCGCCCGAGGAGACGCAGCGCCTCTGCCGCGCCTTCGCCGCCGAGCAGATCGAGCGGCAGAAGGCCGACTTCAAGCGCCTGGGCGTGCTGGGGGATTGGAACAACCCCTATCTCACCATGGCCTACGCGAATGAGGCCGACGAGATCCGCGTGCTCGGCAGCCTGCTCGAGAAGGGCTACGTCTACCGCGGCCTGAAGCCCGTGAACTGGTGCTTCGACTGCGGCTCGGCGCTCGCCGAGGCGGAAGTCGAATACGAGGACCGCAAGGACCCGGCCATCGACGTTGCTTTTCGCTGCGTCGACGAGAAGAAGCTGGAAGGGGCCTTCGGCACAAGGATCGCCAAACCGGCCTTCGCCGTCATCTGGACCACGACGCCATGGACGCTGCCGGGCAACCAGGCGCTGAACGTGCACCCGGAGTTCGCCTACCAGCTCGTCGACACGCCGAAAGGGCTGCTGATCCTCGCCGCGGAGCTGCGCGAAGCTTGCCTCAAGCGGTTTTCATTAAACGGGGAACCGATTGGGACCTGCAAGGGCAAAGCCCTGGAGCACGTCCGCTTCCAGCACCCGTTCTACGAGCGCACTGCGCCGGTGTACCTCGGCGAGTACGTGACGCTCGACACCGGCACCGGCATCGTGCACTCGGCGCCCGCCTACGGCGTCGAGGACTTCGAGTCCTGCCGCCGCTACGGCATGAAGGACGAGCAGATCCTCTCGCCGGTGATGGGCGATGGGCGCTTCGCGCCGTCGCTGCCGCTCTTCGGCGGCATGCCGATCTGGCAGGCGAACGCGAAGATCGTCGCGGAGCTCCGGCGCCGCGGCGCGCTGCTGCACGAGGAGAGCTTCCCGCACAGCTACATGCACTGCTGGCGGCACAAGACGCCGGTGATCCTGCGCGCCACCACGCAGTGGTTCGCGGCGATGGACAGGAAAGTAGGCGGAGAGGCCGCCGGAGAAGATCGTACTCGCAGGGAGACGCTGCGCGAAACGGCGCTGCGCGGCGTCGAGAACACCCGGTTCTTCCCCTCGTGGGGGCAGGCGCGGCTGCAAGGCATGATCGCCAACCGCCCCGACTGGACGCTCTCGCGCCAGCGCCAGTGGGGCGTGCCCATGCCCTTCTTCCTGCACAAGGAGACCGGCGCGCTGCACCCGCGCACGCAGGAGCTGCTCGAGCAGGTGGCGAAGCGCGTGGAGAAGGGCGGCATAGAAGCGTGGCAGAAGGTCACGGCAGAAGAACTCCTGGGTCCTGAAAGCTCTGCTTATGAGAAAACCAAGGACACGCTGGACGTCTGGTTCGACTCGGGATCGACGCACTTCACGGTGATGCGCGGCTCGCACCGCGCCGAGACGGGCTTCCCGGCCGATCTCTACCTCGAGGGCTCCGACCAGCACCGCGGCTGGTTCCACTCGTCGCTGCTGGTCTCGTGCATGCTCGACGGCGTGCCGCCCTACAAGGGGCTGCTCACGCACGGCTTCGTCATCGACCTCGAAGGCCGCAAGATGTCGAAGTCGAAGGGCAACACCATGGCGCCGCAGGCGATCTCGAACACGCTGGGCGCCGAGATCCTGCGCCTGTGGGTGGCGAGCACCGACTACTCGAGCGAGCTCAACCTCTCCGCCGAGATCCTGAAGCGCGTGGTCGAGAGCTACCGCCGGGTGCGCAACACGCTGCGCTTCCTCCTCGCCAATACTGCCGATTTCGACCCGGCCAAGCATGCCGTGCCGGTCGCCGAGATGGTCGAGATCGACCGTTACGCCCTGGCCATGACGGCGGCGATGCAGGCGGAGACGGCGCGCGACTACGACGCCTACCAGTTCCACCTCGTGTCGCAGAAGCTGCAGGCGTTCTGCTCCGAGGACCTCGGCGCGTTCTACCTCGACATCCTCAAGGACCGCCTCTACACCTGCCGCGCCGACTCGAAGGCGCGCCGCTCGGCGCAGACCGCGCTCTGGCACATCACGCACAGCCTGGTGCGCCTGATGGCGCCGATCCTCTCGTTCACCGCCGAGGAAGTGTGGCAGCTTTTCGCCCGGGAGGAGAGCGTCTTCTTCGTCACCTGGCACGAGCTGCCGCGGCCCGCGGACGCCGAGCCGCTCCTCGCCAAGTGGCAGCGCCTGCGCCAGCTGCGCGACCCGGTGCGCAAGGAGATCGAGGCGCTGCGCGCGGCGGGCAAGGTCGGCTCCTCGCTGCAGGCGGAGGTCGAGCTCGCCGCCGACGGCGCGGACTACGAGGCGCTCGCGAGCCTGGGCGAGGACCTGAAGTTCCTGATGCTGACCTCGGCTGCCGCGGTGCGGAAGGCGGGCGCGCTGGGCGTAAAAGTGTTCCCCAGTACAAAACCCAAATGCGAGCGCTGCTGGCACTACCGCGCCGACGTGAACGGCGAGGGGCTGTGCGGGCGCTGCCAGACCAACCTGGGCGGGCCGGGCGAGCCGCGCGCGCATGTCTAGGAGCTGGCCCTGGTTCGCGCTCGCGGCGGCGATCGTCGCGGCGGACCAGCTCACCAAGGCGCTGGTGCTCGCGGCCTTCGAGCCGGGCGAGCGCCTGGCGCTGACGCCGTTCCTCAACCTGGTGCTCGCCTTCAACAAGGGCGCCGCTTTCAGCCTGCTCGCGCAGGCGCCGGGCTGGCAGACCCCGGTGCTGATCGCCATCGCGCTCGCCGCGGTGGCGATCCTGAGCGTCCTCATCGTGCGCAATCCCGGCCGGCGGCTGCTCTGCACCGGCCTGGCGCTGGTGCTGGGCGGCGCGCTCGGCAACCTCATCGACCGGCTGCGCGTGGGCCACGTCGTCGAATTCGTCGACCTGCTCGCCGCGGGCTGGCACTGGCCGGCGTTCAACGTCGCCGACTCGGCCATCACCGTCGGCGCGGTGCTGCTCATCCTGGAAGGCTTCGTCGGGCATGAAGGGCGAGCTCGCGCTGCTTCTTGAGGCGCTCGCCTTCGCCGCGCACAAGCACCGCGACCAGCGGCGCAAGGACGCCGGGGCCTCGCCCTACATCAACCACCCGATCGCGCTCGCCGACGTGCTGGTGAACGAAGGCGGGGTGACCGATGTCGAAGTGATCTGCGCCGCGCTGCTGCACGACACGGTCGAGGACACCGACACCACGCACGAGGAGCTCGCCAACGCCTTCGGCTCGCGCATCGCGCGCATCGTCGCCGAGGTCACCGACGACAAGGCCCTCGCCAAGGACGAGCGCAAGCGCCTGCAGGTCGAGCACGCCCCCAGCCTGTCGCACGAGGCGAAGCTGGTGAAGCTCGCCGACAAGATCTGCAACCTGCGCGACGTCGCCGAGCGGCCGCCGGCGAAGTGGGACCGCGCGCGCCAGCGCGAGTACTTCGACTGGGCGAAGCGCGTCATCGACGGCCTGCGCGGCGCGCATCCGCGGCTGGAAGGCGCATTTGATCAGGTGTATAAGAAACGACCTCATGGCTGACGCGATGGAAGTCCTGCTCGCCAACCCGCGCGGGTTCTGCGCCGGCGTCGAGCGCGCCATCGAGATCGTCGAGCGCGCGCTCGAGCAGCACGGGGCGCCGATCTACGTGCGCCACGAGATCGTGCACAACCGCAGCGTGGTGGAGAGCCTGCGCGCCAAGGGCGCCGTCTTCGTCGAGGAGCTCGACGAGGTGCCCGCGGGCGGCATCGTCATCTTCAGCGCGCACGGCGTCGCCAAGGCGGTGCAGGCCGACGCCGAGCGCCGCGGCCTCAGGGTGTTCGACGCCACCTGCCCGCTCGTCACCAAGGTGCACGTCGAGGTGGCGAAGATGCTGCGCGAGGGCTACGAGATCGTCATGATCGGCCATCGCGGCCATCCCGAGTCCGAGGGCACGATGGGCCAGGCGGCCTCCGGCATGCACCTCGTGGAGACGCTCGCCGACGTGGCGCGGCTCGAGGTCGCCGCGCCGCGGCGGCTCGCCTACGTCACGCAGACCACGCTCTCGGTCGACGACGCGCGCGCCATCGTCGCCGCGCTGAAGGCGCGCTTCCCCGCCATCCGCGGCCCGAAGAAGGACGACATCTGCTACGCCACGCAGAACCGCCAGGACGCGGTGAAGCTGATGGCGCCGCGCTGCGACGTGGTGATCGTGGTCGGCTCGCCCAACAGCTCGAACTCCAACCGCCTGCGCGAGGTCGCCGAGCACATGGGCGCGCAGGCCTACATGGTGGACAGCGCCGCCGACCTGCGCCCGGAGTGGATCGCCGGCAAGCGGCGCGTCGGCGTGAGCGCCGGCGCCGCGGCGCCGGAAGTGCTGGTGAGCGAGCTGGTCGAGCGGCTGGAGGCGCTCGGCGCGAAGAGCGTGCGCCAGCTCGACGGCATCACCGAGCGGGTGGTGTTTACCCTGCCGCGGGAGCTGGCGCGGCAGCGCTAGGGTTTCTTCTTCTCCTCGAGCAGTTTCCGAATCCGCTCCAGGGCAGCCCCCGCCTGCGGGTGGTTGTTCTTCGCCGCGAGCTGGATCCAGCCGAGCGCCTCGTTGGCGTCGAGCGGCACGCCGCGGCCCTCGGCGTAGGCGTTGGCGAGCGCGTACTGCGCCTCGACGTTGCCCAGGCGCGCGGCTCGCTTCAGCCATTCCGCCGCCGCGACGTCGTCGCGCGCCACGCCGTAGAGGCCGCGCGAGTAGACCGCGGCCAGCGCGTACTGGGCGTCGGCCTGGCGCTGCTCGGCCGCGCGGCGCAGCCACTCGAGCGCCTGCCGGTCGTCCTTCTCCACGCCCCGGCCGGTGCCGTAGAGGAGCGAGAGCCGGTACTGCGCATTGCGGTCTTTCGCTTCAGCCGCCTGCCGAAAGAACATGGCTGCCTGGGCATCCTCCCCTTCGTTCAAGTGAACCATCCCCAGGAGGTACAGGCCGCGCGGCTCCTTCTGCGCCGCCGCCTTCTCGATCCACTGCCGCGCCTCCGGGTCCTTGTCCTGCGACAGCAGCTGGCCGAGGTTGGCCTGCGCGCGTGCGAAGCCCTGCGCGGCGGCGAGCCGGTACCACTTCAGCGCCTGTTCGCGGTCGCGCAGCGCGCCGGCGGCCCGCTCGTGGATCACGCCGAGGTTGTGCGCGGAGGCGGCGTCGCCCTTCTCGGCGGCGCGGCGGAACCACTCGACCGCGCGCTCGTCGTTTCGCGGCACGGCGCCGCCCCTGAGGTAAAGCTGGCCCATGTAGTGCTGCGCCAGCACGTCGCCGGAGCCGGCGAGCGCCTCCAGCTTGTCTTTCGCGGCATGGTTGCCGCCCATCGCCTGGCGCGCGAGCTGGGGCGGCGACTGGGCGGCCGCCACGCCGGCGAAGGCGAGCGACAGGAGGAGGGCGGCGAGCCGGCTCACCGCGGCTGCGTGTAGTCGACCTGCAGCGTGAGCTGCGACTTCACCGGCACGCCCGACTTCATGCCGGGCGTGAACCGCGCGGCGAGGAAGGCGCGCCGCGCCGAGGCCTCGAAGACCCCGGCCGGCTCGGCGCGCAGGATGGCGACGTGCTCGACCGTGCCGCGCTCGTCGATGAAGAGCCGGATCAGCACCTTGCCGCTCACGCGCGCGAGGTCGGGAAACTCCGGGTGCACGCGCGTCCTGATGCCGGGCACCACGTCGAGCTCGCGCGTGCGCCAGTAGCGATTTGCCGCCGGAGCCGGCCTGGCCGCGGGCTTGGGCGGCGGCTCCTGCGCCGCGGCCTCGCCCACCAGCACCGCAATGATGGGGTTGGCCAGCGCGCTGCCGCCCGGCGCGGCCGGAGGCTCGAGCCCGCCGAGGAGCGCGGCGTGCAGCGACGCCGAGGCGGCGAGGGCGAGCGCGAGCCGCGGCGTGGCCGCGGCTCGCAGCGCTTCACTCCACGAACAACTCACGCCACGTCACCCGCCGGCCCTGGATGTTGGAGGGCGCCACCGGCGTGTCCTGCGTGATCTGCTGGTTGTCCGCCGTGGTGACGATGGTCTTCACCGTGCCGCCGGGCAGGCGCACCACGTTGATGCCGACCACCAGCGACGCCGAGATCTTCGTGCTCACCATCGCGCCGGCCGAGCCCTGCACGAAGCCGCCGGAGCGGAAGTCGAAGAAGTTCACCCAGCCGAAGCCGCCGGCCACGCAGGTGTCGCTGCTCGGGACGTTGGAGGGCACGACCAGCGTGCCGAGCTGCAGGATCGGGTCGACGTTGACGCGCTCCGAGGGCGAGCCCGTGCCGCCGTCGGGCAGGTCGATGTACCAGCCGCCCTCGCTGGCGAAGTCGACCGGCGTGTTGTTGGTGACGGACCGCGTGGTCGAGCTGGCCACGAACGTCTGCTGCCGGAAACCGCTGAGCCCGCCCGGGCGGCTCAGGCCCAGCGTCGCGGTGGTCATCGGGTCCTTGATCGCATAGACGGTCTGGCGCTGCTCGTCGACCTTGTCGGTGGTGCCGAGGAACTTGCCGGTGGCGACGAAGATGAGGCGCGACAGCGTGATCGGATCCTGGCCGAGCTCGAGGCGCGTCGTGATCGGTTGCGGCGTGCCGGCCGGGTCGGTCACGGTGCCGAGCCGGTAGACCGTGTTGGCCGAGAGCGGCGCCGCCGCCTCGAGCTGGAAGCGCCAGATGTTGCCGAGCAGGTCGCCGCCGTAGATGGTCTTCACCGTGTTGTTGACCGAGGCGTTGTCGACCCAGCCGTTGATGCGTGTCAGGCCGCTCGGCGTGACGCTGTCGCCCACGCCGGTGGTCATGCGCTGCAGGATGAGGCCGGTCTGCGCATCGACCACGTACAGGTGGCCCTGGCCGTCGCCCGGGCTGACGTTGTTGTGGCCGGAGGTGACGAACACCACCCACTTGCCGTCCGAGGGACGCTTGGCGATGACCGGGTTGCCGAAAGTGAAGCCGATGTGGCAATCGCCCGGCTGGCCAACCGCGGCGGCGTCCGTCAGGGCGCAGGCCGCGTCGCTGCCGCCCTTCAGCTCCCACAGCGCCTTGGGCGACTGCGGGTTGGTGACGTCGAGCGCGTAGTAGCCGCGCCCGCCCTTGTTCAGCCCGCCGACGATGATCGTGCGCCAGTCGCTCACGGCGGCGCAGGGGCTGAAGCACACGTCGGCCACCACCGGCGAGCCGTCGACGCTGTAGCGGTGGTTGGTGCTGTAGTTGGTCTCGGCCAGCCGCTTGAGGGTCGGGAACACCATGCTCGGGATGTAGGCCCAGTTCTCCGAGCCTTCGCCGCTCACCGGGTCGGTGCTGAGCGAGCCGGTGAAGGTGTCGTCGCTGGTCACCGGCGTGGCGATGCCGGCGGTCTGGAAGTAGGGGTTGCCGTCCGGGTCCGTGGCGAAGGCGTGCAGCATGCCGTCATTCGCGGCGGCGTACACCATGCCGAAACGGTTCAGGTTCGCGCTGCGGAAGGCGCCGTAGTTGGCGTCGCTGTACTGGAAAGGCGGCGCCTTCACGTAGGCGGGCTGGGCGTTGACGATGTCGCCGAGCAGGTGCGCGCGGTTGCGGTACAGGTCGGTGGTGCTGGTGCCTCCGCTCGTCTCGTTCACCGTCTCGCCTCGCAGGTAGTCGACGAGCGAGAGCTTGGTCGCCGACAGGTGCCGGTTGCTGCCATCGCTCGGCCAGGGCACCGACTGGAAAAGCTGGCCGTTCGGCCCGCCCAGCGGGTCGAAATGCGCGTCCATCTCGGCCTGGGTGAGCATGCCGCCGTCGGTGCAGGTCGGATAGCTGGCGGTCGGCGAATCGGGCACGCAGAAGCTGCGCAGCTTGTTGCCGTTCTGATTGCGCGGCAGCCCGGCGGTGACAGTGCCCGTCGCCGGGCTGAGCAACGTGGCCGATACGCTGAAGCGGAACGTATTCGCGTCGACGACGGTGATGGTAAAGGTGCCGTTGAACCCGGCCGGTGACGCCCCGGAGATGATCACCGTGTCGCCGGTGGTGAAGCCGTGTCCCGTCGCACTCGCCGTGGCTGTGCCGAGCGTCTGGGAAAGCGACGTCACTGACCTATTGAACACGCTGGTCGTGGCCGCGGGATCGCTGTCAGCCGCGTCGAACACATAGATGCGCCGCGTCGTGTGGTCGCGCTGATCGAGGAGCGCTTGCGCGGACCACAGCTCGCGCGTCGCCACCGTGCCGGTGCTGAGGTCTATGGTGCGTGCCTTGAGATCGCCGGACCACTCCACCGTCTGGTACTGGGCGGTAAAGGCGAAGTTATCGCCCGCGACCGGCTGCAGGTTGGAGGTCGCCGCCGCGGCGCCGGCGCCGATGCGCGACTGTACCGAGTTCAGCGTTTCGGCGATGCCGTTGGCGAGTGCGACCGGATCCTGCGCGCTGAAGAACTTGCCGCGGCCGTTGACCGCCGCGTGCCACAGGTCGTCGAGCTTCGCCTCTTCCTGCGAGCCGGGATTGGGCCAGAACTTCGTCCCCTGCGTGACGTCCTTGAAGTCACCGGCGATCTGCGTCTCGTAGTTCGGGTCGTAGGTGAACGTGCCGGCGAGCCCCATGCCAACGGTGAAGGTCGTCATGTGCTGATGCGGCGCGTTGTCCTTGCCCGAGGCCGGCACCTGGTCGGCGAGGTCGGTGCGCAGGTCGGTCTTGTAGTAGTAGAGGGCGACGTCGGCGAGAGTGTTGCTCACCCCAAGCCCGTCCCAAGACCCGCTCGCCTTGGTCGCGTAAGGCGGCACCTCGGCCGGCGGATTGCCGATGCCGCTGTCCTGGTTGCCGACGCTGGTGGTGCCGTTCAGTTGCACGTAGCCGCTGAAGTCGTTCCAATAGCCGTCGGAGGTCAGGATCGAGTAGCTCGGCTGACAGGACTGCTGGATCGGGCTCGCACCCATGGTGCCGCCGGGGTTCTGGTTGCCGTAGTAGCGCCCCGCGCGCGCCAAGGCGCCCCGCAGCGGCGTCGAGCCGCTGTTCGTGCTGTTATAGAGCTTGGCGAACCACTGATCCTTCTGCTGAGTCGCGGCGGTGGTGAATTCGTCCACCGGCAGCCAGTGCGTCGTCGAGAAGTTGATGGTCATGAAGCCGACGCGGAAATCGCTTCCCAGCGTCAGAAAAGCGCGGCCGATCGAGGTCTTCGCCATCTGGAAGCGCGTGCGGTAATAGGCGAACCAGTTTGCGAAGTTGGTCATCTCCTCCTCGTAGGTGCACGCCGTGGCGCCCGCGCAGTCCGACCGCGCCGGGCCCTTCGGATAGGTCTGCCCGGGCACGATGTTGGTGCGTACGAAGCTGCCGACATTGACCCTCGCCGCCGAGCCAGGCGGGGCGATATCGGCCCCGCCCGTGAAGGCCGTCGTGGAGTGCGCAAGGTCGCCGACCGTGCTGCCGCCGGCGAGCGACCCGCTCTGGTTGGTGAGACCCGTGTCGGACCAGGTCATCGGCCAGCCGTTGCGCTCCGATCCCGTGCTGGCCGGGGCGGTAATGACAACGGTCGCCCCCGTGCCAGTCGCGGTGTAGCCGTGGATCAGCCCGGAGGTGGTGTTGGCATTGATGGTGGCCCGCAGGTTGCCGGCCATCTTCGTGTTAGTGCAGCTCGATCCGCAGCTCACCCCCCCCGCGGGAATGAGGTCGACGGCCGGGCCTCCCGGGGGACCGATGCGCAGCGAATTGACCTTGTCGCTGCTGGTATTTGCGCCGCCGATGCTGAAAGACAGGCTTGCCGGGGTGGTCGTCGTCGCGGGCGCGTTCACCGAGATGGTGGTGCCGTTGTGCACGACACCCACCACCGGTGCGTCGATGCGTATCTCCTGAGTGGCCCCGCCGGTCGGCCCGAGCGAGGCCGCGTAGCCGTGGTTGAGGCCCAAAGACGTGTTGGCGTTAATGGCGTCGCGGATAGCGGTCGCCGCGTTGGTGCGGTTCCCCGCGCTGTTGGTCGCCACGGTGGTCACCGACGCGCTCAGCAGATTGACGAGCGAGGCGTCGGGCTTGGTAAGCGTGATCTGCTGGATGGTTGGGGCGCCCGCGTCGCCCGCGGTGAGGATGATCTTCCCCTGCGCTTTCACTCCCGGGCTGCCCGGCGATGCAGAATTCACCGTCCCAAGGAACTTGGGAAATCGGAAGGTGCTGGTGCGCTTCGCTTGGCAGTTGGTGTGCGCCGTGCTGTCGCAAAAACGCACTCTGGCCGGCACGCTATAGACCGTTCCGTCGGTATCGGTGAAAGGCCCAGTCCCCGCCTTGCAGACGGTAAGAGTCGAGTTGGTGCAGAACTCGCTCGGGATGATGCGGTAATAGTAGGGCGCGCCGAGCTTATACTTGCGGTTGCCAGAGCTGTCGACGCCGACGCCGAATGTGAATTCCGGGTACGTGTAGCCGCTGTTGATCTTGCAGCGGGTCGTATCGGTGGCGCTGTCGCCGGCCGCCACGCACCACACGCGGTCGGGATAGCCGTTGACGAGATCCATGGTGGTGACCGGCGTGGACGGACTGCCGGTATCCCAGTGCGTGCTCTGCGCGGTAGTGCTGCCAAGATTGCCAAGGTGCGGTGCCTTCCGCGCGTCGTTCGCGCTCGAGCTGCTCACGTTGTCCGTCGGCGCGAGCGTCCAGCCGGTGGTGGCGGCGCTCGTCATGTCCCCCTTGGAGCTGCCGTCGTAGCTCACCGCCGGGAAGTAGCGGATTTCGGGGTTGTAGTACTGAGTGTTGAAGTCCGGCGTCATCGCCGGGGGGTCGCCGGCGAAGCAGTCGTCGGGCGTCTCGACGATCGTGCCGCCGTCGAGCGAGTCGAAGCAGTTCGCCATGGTGCCGGCGTTGGAGTTGCTCGACACGTAGTCGGGCGTGAACTGGCGCGCCATCGAGCCCGAGTCGTCCAGGATGAGCAGCATGTTCGGCTTGACGCTCGTGGCGGGCTGCGCCAGCGGGCCGTCCGAGAGGTCGGTCGCCTGCGCATACAGCGCGCCGGACGCGGCCAGCCAGAGGCCGGCCGTCCAGACGAGAAGCCGCTTGCGGAGGTCCTTGGTCGCGTCCATGTCGTTCTCCCTTCGCCCCTGCCTCAGTACACCGTGGCCTGGACGTAGCTTTGCGAGTTGCGCGGGCCGGTGATGCGCACGGTGATGCGGTACATCGCCGCGGTCGGCACCGAGATGGCGTACGTGCCGTAGGCCGCCGCCCCTTTCGTGCCCGAGGCGGCGGTGCCGGCGGCACCGCCGAC
Organism: Betaproteobacteria bacterium; assembly: GCA_052387375.1. GTDB lineage: Bacteria > Pseudomonadota > Gammaproteobacteria > Burkholderiales > SG8-39 > SCGC-AG-212-J23. Next base: position 11,415 of record JBQTJF010000204.1, on the reverse strand, counting down.
CTTGACGCAGTTGGCGCTCGAGCCGGTCGGGTCGCCCGAGTTCTCGCACAGGCGGTGCAGGACGTAGCGCACGGTGTAGCCCGAAGGCGGCTCGTAAGTGCTGCCCGCCGGGATCGGCACCGAGCTCGACCAGTCGTAGTCGGGCTTCGACGGGTCGTTGCCGAGCAGGTCGAGGTTCGCCTGCCAGGTGGCGAAATAGCTGCTCCCCGCCTTGTCGGTCTGCAGGTCGGTGCTCGGCTGCGCCAGCAGCCAGGCGCGCGCCGCCTCGACGCCGAGGTCGCCGACGTGCATGCTCGTCTGCCGGAACGCCAGGTTGCCGGCGATGATGGTGCCGGTATCGACGCCGCGCAGCAGCGCCACGCCGGCGAGCGACATCGCCACCAGCACGATCAGCGCGATGAAGAGGACGACGCCTTCCTGGGCACGGCGCAGCGCGCGTCTCATGCCGGCCTCCAGATCATGTTGCGCAGCGGGATGGTGGTCTCGAAGACGCGGTAGCGGTAGCAGCGGTCCTCGCTGGTCACGGTGGCGAGGTCGATCTTGGTGAACTGGGTGGCGCCCGACCAGGCCGGCGCGTTCGCCGGGGTGGTGGCGTCGCAGTTGCCGCCGGAGACCGACGGCCGCTCGAAGTTGCCGATGCGCGCGAGCACCGCCATGCGCACCGCCAGCACCTGCGTCCACTCGGTGGCATTGACCGGCTTGACGTTGTTCCAGGTCTCGACCACGCCGTCGCCGTTGGTGTCCTTGCCGTACTCGGCGCGCATGTCGAGGATGTTGTCGACCAGGTCGTACGGCGTGCCGGCGCCGCTCTGCAGCCACCCGTCGGTCAGGCGCAGCTTGCGGTTGTTGATGGAGTAGGTGCGCACGATCGGGTTGCCGAGGTTCATGATCATGTCGCCCGAGTTGTACTTGGTCGGGAACGAGCCCCAGGCCGGCGGGTTGTAGGGGGCGCTGACGCCCGGGTTGAGCTGCAGCTTCTGCGGCCCGGGCTGCACCTGGGTGATCTTGCCGAGCGTGCAGCCGCCGGCGTTGACGAGCAGGATCAGGTCGTTGATCTGGAAGCCGGCGGTGCCATCGACCGTCACCTCGGAGGAGGAGGCATTGAAGTTGGTGATGGTCGAAGGGAACATGCGCTCCGCATCGGTGCCGTACATCGTGGTGATGGCGTCGGGCTCGGCGGCGGTGACCTTGATGAGGACCGGCGCCAGCTCGATGTTGTCGAGCGTGCCGCCGCCGATATTGCCGGAGTAGTTCGGGTCGTAGTACCAGTAGATGTTGCCGCAGCCGAGCGCGGCCGAGTTGGCGATGCCGTAGCCGGAGAGCCGCACGTCGCGCTCGACCGTGTAGAGCGCGATCAGGCCGTTGGTCTGCGCGCCGCCCTCGCCGAGCGTGGAGCGGTTGAAGCGGTCGCCGGTGATGTAGGCCTGGGTGATGATGAGGATGCCGATCAGGCCGATCAGCACCGCGACCATCACTTCGACCAGGCTCAGGCCTGCCTGATGTTTGCGCATGGCTTGCCTCATGTGCCGCCGTTGATCTGCGTCACGGCGAGGTGGTTGCTCGGCTGCGCGTCGCCCGGCGGCTGCCAGCGCACCGTGACGGTCACCTCGTTGGCGGAAACGGCGATCTCGGGGGCGTTGGCGCCGGTGGCGTTGGGCAGGAGCTGGCCGACGCGCGTGATCCACGCGCACACCGGCGCGCCCGGGCAAGCGGCCGGGATTCCCGGCGACGTCGCGAAGGCGGCGAGGTTGGTCTTGTCGGCGACCCACATCTGGCCGAGCACCTGGTTGGCGAGGAAGCTCGCCTCGGAGCGGTACTTGGCGTCGATGGTGGCGCGCATCGCGGTGGCCTGCATGCCGATGAGCGCCAGGATGCCGATGGAGAAGATGAGGATGCCGATCAGCGCCTCGAGCAGCATCACGCCCTGCTGTTGCCGCGTGGTCCGGTTCATCGCCGCCTCCTCACGAGCAGTGCCGCGGGTCGGTGACGTCGCCGACCTTCGGGTCGCACATCTTGATCGAGCCGCCGCTGGTCACCATGATGGCGAGGCAGCGCATGGTACCGTTCACGTCGTCGACGTGCACGCAGACGCCCGAAGCGCTCCTGAAGTCCAGGCGCTGCAGGCCGCCGGCGCCGCTCACGCGCCCCAGGCCGTTGAAGGTCAGGGTCGGCGCGCCGGTCGTGCTGACCAGGACGTTGCGGCTGCCTTCGGCGGCAGATTTCTTCTGCACGATCTGCGGCGCCGTGTCGCTCGGGGCGACGTTGCACGCGCCCGCGGGGTTCTCCAGGCTCACGACCCAGCTCAGCGCCGTCGAGTTGCTGAGCGCCGCGCCGCTGACGGTGCAGCCGGCCGTGAGGTCCGACACCAGCTGGAAGCGCACCGGCGCGTTGCGCCGCACGGCTTCGGCCTTGGCGAGCGTCATGCCGGCGAGCGTGGTCTCGGCGGCGTTGCGGATCTGCGTGTTCTGCAGGAAGTTGGCGAACTCCGGCACGCCGAGGAAGAGCAGGAAGGCGGCGATCGCCAGCCCGACCATCAGCTCGATCAGGCTGACGCCGGCCTGCGCGGTTTTCAGCACGACTCGCCTTTCTTGGTCACCCAGCAGGTGGCGGAGTTGTTCCAGCCCGAGAGCCCGGTGAAGGTCGAGGCGCGCACGTTCGACTCGTTGATCGTGTACGCGAAGCCGGTCATGCCCTGGTTGGCGACGCCGGTGGCGGTGCAGGTGAAGGCGGTGGCGGTGACCGGGTTGCAGGCGTAGGTGAAGTACTTGGCGTTCTGGATTGCCGCGTTGAAGCCGACGTAGGTGCGGTTGTCGGAGAACCACTTCTCGGCGCGCAGCCGCAGCTCGGAAAGGCTCGAGGTGGCCTCGGTGATCTTGAAGAGCTGGATGTAGTTGGTGTACTGCGGGAAAGCGACCGCGGCGAGGATGGCGAGCACCGCCACCACGATCATCAGCTCGATCAGCGTGAAGCCCCTGGCAATGCGCATTGGTCCCCCTCTTGGGCTTCGATGCTATTGAGGCGGCGCGCCGCGGCGCAACCGGGGGCGACCAGCGGCCCGAACCGCCGCCCGAACGGCGCGAAGCGCCGCAGCGAGCCGTGAACTCGGTCACGCCCCGGGGAGCCCGGCAGGGGCGTGGCGTATAATGCGCGCCTTCCCGATCGCAACAGCGCTGGTGTAGCTCAGCTGGTAGAGCAACTGATTCGTAATCAGTAGGTCGCCCGTTCGAGTCGGGCCACCAGCACCAAGGAAGGCGCGCGCGCATGGCGGGCACGATCCTCATCGTCGACGACGACCAGAGCGTCCGCGAGCTGCTGCGGCTGCACCTCGCCGGCGCCGGCTCCGAGGTGCACGTCGCCGCCGACGCGATCAGCGCCGGCTACATGGTGCTGAGGAGCCCGCCCGACCTGATCATCTCCGACGTCAACATGCCGCACATGGACGGCTTCGAGTTCGTCGCCGCCCTGAAGGCCGACAAGTCGCTGCCCGACATCCCGGTGATCTTCCTCACCTCGCTCGAGGCGGGCGACCACCGCGGCAAGAACCTCGGCGCCGTGGGCTACCTGACCAAGCCGGTGCGCGCCGACTACCTGCTCACCCTCGTGGCGAAGCATGTGCCCGGGGGCACGCACCCGATCGGCTAAGGACAGCTCCTCAGCTCGCTGCCCTCGATCTGCAGGGCGATCTCGGCGAGGCTTCGCTCGGTGGCGGGATCGACGCCGCTCACCTGCAGCCATACCTTCGGCACCACCGTCTCGCGCTGGCCGACCTGCGCGGTGCGCACCCCCTGCTGGCGCAGCGCCGCGAGGCGCGCCTGCGCGGCCTCCTCGGTGCGGAACACGCCGAGCGAGAGCGACCAGCGCTGCGGCCCCTCGTCCTGCATGATGAAGTACTCCTCGATGCCGAGCTGCTTGAGCTCGGCGGCCTTGCGCTGCGCGCCCTGGCGCGTCTTCTGCGAGGGGATGAACACCCACCAGCCGGCGGTCTCCTCGGCGCGCCGCTGCGCAAGGCGCGGCCCGAGCGCGAGCGGCTCGAGCGCCTTCTCGGCGCGCGCCGCATCGCCGAGCGTGAAGCTGCCCCATTCGATGCACTTCAGGGCCAGCGGCGGGGGCGGCGCCGCGGCGGGCTTGGGCGCGGCCGGCGGCGCCGGCGGCGGCAGCTCGGCGGGCGGAATGATCTTCAGCTTCTCGGGCTCGAGCTGGCGCGCGAGCGGCGCCGCGTCGGCGCCCGGCTCGGGCGCCGAGAGGTAGCGCGCCCAGGCGAAGAAGCCGACGTTGGCGAGCAGCAGGACGAGGAAGAGCGCCCTCATTTCGCTGTCGCGGGCTCGCTGAGCGAGATGCGCGCCAGGCCGTCGAGCACCAGGTTCTCGACGTAGCGCCGCGGCATCGAGAGCTGGTCGACGAGCGTGCGCCCGGCGCCGCCGGCGACGATGGCGAGCGGCGTGCCGCCCATGTCGCGGAACACGCGGTACATGCGCTCGACCGCGCCGGCCTGCGCGTGGCGGCAGCCGGTCTCGATCGCGTCGACGGTGTTGCGCGGCGCGTCGCGGTAGCCGCCCTCCTGGATCGGCAGCCGGCCGGTGTGCTCGTGCAGCACGAAGCGCATCAGCTCGACGCCGGGCAGGATGGCGCCGCCGAGGAACGCGCCCTCGCCGGAGAGCATGTCGACGGTGGTCGCGGTGCCGGCGTTCACCACCAGGCTCGGCCCGTTGTGCAGCGCGCGCGCGGCGACGAGCGCCGCCCAGCGGTCGGGCCCCAGCGCCTCGGGCCGCTCGTAGCGGTTGACGACGCCGCAGCGCTCGGCCTCGGCCTTCAGCCACAGCGGCTCGGCGTCGAAGATGCTGGTCCAGTTCACCAGCAGCTGGTGCGCGCCCTCGCCGGCGACGTTCGAGATGATGATGCGCTCGGGGTCCTCGTGCGTCACCGAGAACGGATTGACGTGGTCGCTCGAGGCGGCGAACTCGATCAGCGACACCGTGGCGATGCTGTGCCAGTCCTTGCCGTCGTGCCAACCCCACTTGACTCTCGAATTGCCGGCGTCGATGGCGAGGATCATGCCGCCCTCGCGGAGACGACGCGGCCGCTGCGCACCTCGCGCAGGCCTTGCCGCGTGGCGAGGCGCAGCGCCCCGTCCTCTGCCAGGCCGTCGTTCATCCCCGAAACGACCTTCCCGTCGGCGAGCCGAACGCGCAGCCGGCGGCCGGCGTGCGCGTCGAGCGCCTGCCATTCCTGGCGCAGCGCCTCGAAGCCGCCGTGCTCGAACTGCCGCAGCGACTCGAGCAGGGACAGCGCGATGGCGCGGATGACGCCGTTGCGATCGTCCATCTCCAGGAACGCCACCGGGCGGCCGAGGCTGGCGTCGAGCCCGGGCACGCGCCGGCAGTTGATGCCGATGCCGATGACCGCCGCGCCGGCGCGGCTCTCGACCAGGATGCCGCCCAGCTTCGCCTCGCCGATGACGAGGTCGTTGGGCCACGTGAGCGCGACCGGCCTGCCGAGCGCGCGCAGCGCGCGCGCCACGGCGACGCCGGCGACGAGCGGCAGCGCCGCAAGCTCGCGCACGGGGCGCTCGAGCGGCAGCGCGAGCGAGAACGTGATGCCGGCGCCGCGCGGGCTCAGCCAGCGCCGGCCGCGGCGCCCCCGCCCCGCGGTCTGCTCTTCGGCAGCGAGCAAGACAGGACGGTTTATCGTTTGCAGAAGCAGTTCATTCGTAGAGCGGCAGCGCTCGAGCACGCGCACCTCAACCCCCGGCAGGGCGATGGCGGCGGCGTCGAGCTTGTCCATGGGCGGCGATTCTACGCGGCGAAGGCGAAGTCGCGCCCGGGCGCCGCGGCGAAGAGCGCCTGCGTGTACTCGTGGCGCGGCCGCAGGAAGACCTGCTCGGCCGGGCCGTACTCGACGACGCGGCCCTGGCGCATCACCGCCACGTGGTCGCACACCTGCGCCGCGACGCGCAGGTCGTGGGTGATGAACAGCATGGCGAGGTCGAGGCGATGGCGGATCTCCTCGAAGAGCGCCAGCACCTGCGCCTGCACCGAGACGTCGAGCGCCGACACCGGCTCGTCGGCGACGAGCAGCTCCGGCTCGACCGCCAGCGCGCGCGCGATCGAGATGCGCTGGCGCTGCCCGCCGGAGAACTGGTGCGGGTAGCGCTCGAGCGCGCCGGGGTCCATGCGCACCAGCGCCATCAGGCGCCGCGCCCGCTCGAGCGCCGCGGCGCGCGGCACGCCGTAGTTGAGCGGCCCCTCGATGATCGCCTCGCCGACCGTGCGGCGCGGGTTGAGCGAGCGGTACGGGTCCTGGAAGACGATCTGCACCTTGGCGCGCAGCGGCCGCAGCGCGCCCGCCCTGAGGCGCGCGATGTCGACCCCGGAGAGCCGGATCTCGCCGGCGCTCGGGTCGACCAGGCGCACGATGCAGCGCGCCACCGTGGACTTGCCCGAGCCCGACTCGCCGACCAGGCCGAGCGTCTGCCCCTTGCGCACCTCGAGGTCGACGCCGCTCGCCGCCCGCACCTCGCGCCGCGGCGCCAGCCAGCCGCGCTCGGCGTAGGTCTTCGACAGGCCGCGCGTCTGCAGCACCACCGGCGCGCCCGCGTCGGCCGGCCGCCCGTGCGGCTTGAGGGTCGGCACCGAGCCGATGAGCATGCGGGTGTACTCGTGCCGGGGCGCCTGCAGCAGCTGCCGCTTCGACCCCAGCTCCACCAGCTCGCCGGTGCGCAGCACCGCCACCCGGTGCGCCACCTCCGCCACCACGCCGAAGTCGTGCGTGATGAAGAGCACCGCCATGCCATGCCTTTTCTGCAGCTCGAGAATCAATCTCAGGATCTGCGCCTGCGTGGTGACGTCGAGGGCGGTGGTCGGCTCGTCGGCGATGAGCAGCGCCGGCTCGAGCGCGAGCGCCATGGCGATCATGATCCGCTGGCGCTGCCCGCCGGAGAGCTGGTGCGGGTAGGCGGCGAGGATGCGCTCGGCGTCGGCCAGCGCCACTTCGCGCAGCAGGTCTTCAGCGATCTTTGCTCTTTCCGATGCTGTCTTTCGGGTGTGCACCTGCAGCAGCTCGTCGATCTGCGCCCCGCAGCGCATCACCGGGTTGAGCGCCGTCATCGGCTCCTGGAACACCATCGACATGCGCGCGCCGCGCAGTCCTCGAAGCTTCTTTTCGCCCATGCCGACGAGCGACTGGGCTTCCAGGCGGATTTCTCCGGCCTTCACGTAAAGTCCTTTCGGCAGAATGCCCATGATCGCCTGCGCGATCACCGACTTGCCCGAGCCCGATTCGCCGACCAGGCACATGATCTCGCCGCGCTCGACGCTGAAGGAGACGCGCGACACCGCCTCGGCGCGCTCGGCACCGGGCGGCAGCGCAACGGTCAGCTCCCTGACGTCGAGGGTGGTCATGTCAGAATCGGTACGATCGTACCGATTTTTTGCCTGCGGAGGCCGGCTCCCAAGGCCTCTCTCATAGGCGCTTCGCCAGCTTCGGGTCGAGCGTGTCGCGCAGGCCGTCGCCGAGGATGTTGACCGCCAGCACGGTGACGGCGAGGAAGACGCCGGGAAAGAAGACGTTGTGCGGGTAGGCGACGAACTGCACGCGGCCTTCGGCCATGATGTTGCCCCAGGTGGGGATGTCGGGCGGCAGCCCGACGCCGAGGAAGGAGAGGATCGCCTCGAGCAGGATGGCGAAGGCGCAGATGTAGGTGCCCTGCACGAGCAGCGGCGCCACGGTGTTGGGCAGGATGTGGCCGAACATGATCTTGCCGGCGGGCGAGCCGAGCGCCACCGCCGCCTCGACGTAGGGCTCCTCGCGGATGGAGAGCACGAGCGCGCGCACCAGGCGCGTCACGCGCGGGATCTCGGGAATGGCGATGGCGACGATCACGGTCGGCAGGCTGGCGCGCCACAGCGCCACCAGCGCGATGGCGATCAGCACCGCCGGGATGGCCATGATGCCGTCCATGACGCGCATCAGCGGCCCATCGAGCCAGCGCAGATAGCCCGCGAGTAGCCCGAGCACCACGCCGATGGCGAGCGCGGCGAGCGCCGCCGACAGCCCCACGGCGAGCGAGACGCGCGTGCCGTAGAGCACGCGGCTGTAGATGTCGCGGCCGAAGGAGTCCGAGCCCATGAGGAAGGTGTGCTGCAGCACCTCGCCTTCCAGCGTCAGGATCTCGCCCGACTCGCCCGGGCGCAGGTCGCGGCTCGCCGCGTCGAAGAGCGTCGGATCGACCGTGCCGAGCCACGGCGCCGCCGCGGCGAGCGCGACGAGCAGCGCCAGCACGCTGCCGCCGATGCGCACCGACCAGTTGTCGAGCATCGTCATCAGTAGCGGATGCGCGGATCGAGGAACACGTAGGACACGTCGATCAGCAGGTTGACCGCGACGTAGACGAACGAGAAGAACAGGATCACGCCCTGGATGGTCGGGAAGTCGCGCGCCAGCACCGCGTCCACCGTGAGCCGGCCCAGGCCGGGGATGGCGTACACCGACTCGGTCACCACCACGCCGCCGATGAGGATGGCGACGCCGATGCCGATCACGGTGGCGATCGGCACCGCGGCGTTGGCGAGCGCGTGGCGCACCAGCACGCGCAGCTCGCTCAGCCCCTTGGCGCGCGCGGTGCGGATGTAGTCCTCGCCGAGGGCTTCCAGTACCGAGGCGCGCGTCACGCGGGCGATGAGGGCGATGTAGATCACCGAAAGAGTGATGGAAGGAAGAATCAGATGTTTTAGAAACAACACTATTCCCCCTTCGGCGATGCGCACATAGCCCTGCACCGGCAGCCAGCCGAGCTGCAGGGAGAGCAGCCAGATGAGCAGGTAGGCGAGCACGAACACCGGCACCGAGAAGCCCATCACCGAGAAGCCCATCAGCGCGCGGTCGAACCAGCCGCCGAAGCGCCAGGCGGCGAGCACGCCGAGCGGGATGGAGACGAGCACGGCGATGAGGATGGTCAGCGCCGCGAGCGCGAAGGTCGGCTCGAGGCGCTGGGCGATGAGGGTCGCCACGTCGATGCGGAAGTAGTAGGACTGGCCGAGGTCGCCCGAAAGCACCTTGCCCATCCAGATGGCGAACTGCGCGACGAGCGGCCGGTCGAGGCCGAGGCTCGCGCGGATGGCGGCGATCTGCTCGGAGGTGGCGGCGTCGCCGGCGAGGATCGCCGCCGGATCGCCCGGGGTCAGGCGCAGCAGCAGGAATACCAGCACCGCGACGACCAGCAGGACCGGGATCGTCGCAGCGAGCCGCCGGGCGATGAACTGGATCAGTTCTTTCTAACGTTCCAGTAGAGGTTGCCCGGGCCGGTGACGAAGCCGGTGATGTTCTTGCGCGCCGCGAGCGGGTTGGCGTACTCGCCGAGCGGCGCGTGCGTGGCGATCTCGAAGGCGCGCGCCTGGATTCTCTCGGCGAGCGCCTTCTTCTTCGCCTCGTCGGTGGCGCGGGCGAACTCGTCGCGCAGCTTCTCAAGGCTCGCGTCCGAGGGCCAGCCGAACCAGGACTTCTCGCCCTGCGCGCCGATCGCCGGGTTGGTGAGCGGGTTCCAGATGTCGGGCGCCACCCAGGCGGTGAAGAACATGTTCCAGCCGCCGCTCTGCGGCGGGTCCTTCTTGGCGCGGCGGCCGACCAGCGTGTTCCAGTCCATCGCCTGCAGGTCGACCTTGAACCCGGCCTGGCGCAGGAGCTGCGCGCCGACGTCGGGAAGCTTCTGGATCGCCGCCAGGTCGGTCGGCTTCATCAGCACCACCGGCGTGCCGTCGTAGCCCGAGGCCTTGAGCAGCTCGCGCGCCTTCTTCAGGCTGGACTTGGACTGCACCTCGCTGCCCTTGGCGCTGCCGTAGGGCGTGCCGCAGGTGAACATCGAGGCGCAGCTGCGGTAGAACTCCTTGATGCCGACCTGCGCGCGCAGGAAAGGCTCCTGCTGGAACGCGGCGAGCGCGGCCTGGCGCACCTTGGGGTTGTCGAACGGCGGGTGCAGGTGGTTGAAGCGGCCCATGTACTGGAAGCCGAGCGGGTTGGAGTTCACCACCTGGACGTTCTGGTCCGCCTGGAGCGAGGCGTAGCTCTCGAAGGCCGGCTGCTCGAGGATGTCGACCTCGCCGCGGATGAGGGCGTTCACCTGCGACTGCGCGTCGCGCAGCGCGAGGTTCCACTCGACGCGCTCGACGTACACGCGCTTGCCGCCGGCGGTGCCGGAAGGCGCTTCCTTGCGCGGCACGTATTTCTCGTTCTTGACGTAGACGGCCCTGTCGCCGGGCTTGAACTGCTCCTTGGCGAAGATGTACGGGCCGCTGCCGGTGGCGTCCTCGATCTGCTTGTCGGCGGGGGTCTGCGCCACGCGCCTGGGCATGATGAAGGGCACGTTGGAGGAGGGCTTGCCGAGCGCCTCGAGCACGAAGCCGCAGGCCTCGCGCAGGAAGATGCGGAACTGGTTGGGCGCCGGCGCGTCCATGCGCTCGACGAAGCTCATCAGCTTCTGCCCCATCGCGTCGCGCTTGCCCCAGCGCTCGAGCGAGGCCACCACGTCCTCGCCCGTGACCGGCGCGCCGTCGTGGAAGGCGAGGCCGCTCCGCAGCGTGAAGGTCCACAGCCGGTGGTCCGGGCTCTCGGTCCACTTCTCCACCATCTGCGGCTGGATGCGGTTCTTCTCGTCGGTGCCGAACAGCGTGTCGTAGACCATGTAGCCGTGGTTGCGCGCCATGTACTGCGTGGTCCAGATCGGGTCGAGGATGTTGAGGTTCGAGTGCGGCACGATGCGCAGCACCTTGTCCTGGGCATGGGCGGCGCCGAAGAAGAGAAGGGCGGCAAGCGCAACGAGGGCTTTGCGGTTCATTGGACAGTCTCCCGAGCTGGACTACCAGAGTATACGGGCACAACACGCGCCGGCAATCGGGTCCCGATCGAGCCGCTTCGCGTCGTGCTCTTGGCAGACGGGGCTACCGTGCATAATGCATTCTTCGATCGGAGATTTCGGCCGTGAAGATCAAGTACTTTCGCGATACGGACACGCTGTACATCGAGCTGGGCTCGGCCGCGGTGAGCGAAACGCGCGATCTTGACGAAGACACGCAGATCGATGTCGACGCGCAGGGAAATATGTGCGCGATCACTATCGAACACGCAAGCCGGCGCGCCGATCTGCGCGGCGTCGACTACGAGCAGGTAGCCGCCTGAACGCCCGCTAGGCGCTCAGGGCTGCGGCCACGGCCGCTGGCTTGGCCGTGCTTCCTCCAAAAACAGGCTCATTCTCAAGACCCCGATGTCGTCGAAGCGCCGGCCGACGATCTGTACGCCGATGGGCAGCCCCTCCTCGCTGGCGCACCAGTTGAGGGAGGCGGCGGGCTGCTCGGACATGTTCCAGGGCACGGTGAAGGCGATGTGTGGCAGGGCGTCGCGCGGGTCGTTGTTGGGCGAGGGCAGCTC
>JBQTJF010000203.1:0-10981 GCA_052387375.1 Betaproteobacteria bacterium | reverse complement strand
GCAACCGCAACATGCAGGGCGCGGCGCTGCACCCGCGCACCGGCCAGCTCTGGACGCACGAGCACGGCCCGCAGGGCGGCGACGAGGTCAACATCATCCGCGCCGGCGTGAACTACGGCTGGCCGGTCATCACCTACGGCCGCAACTACGGCATCGGCACGAGGATCGGCGAAGGCACCGAGAAAGCCGGCATGGCGCAGCCGCTGTACAAGTGGGTGCCGTCGATCGCGCCCTCCGGCATGGCGTTCTACACCGGCGAGCGCTTCCCGCGCTGGCGCGGCAACCTCTTCGTCGGCGCGCTGCGCGACCGCATGCTGGTGCGCCTCGTGCTCGACGGCGAGCAGGTGTTGAAGGAGGAGCGGCTCCTCAAGGGCACGCTCGGGCGCATCCGCGACGTGCGCATGGGTCCCGACGGGTTCCTCTACGTTCTCACCGACGAAGGCGATGGCGTGCTGGCGCGGCTAGAGCCCGCGGGCTAGCTCGCGCACCGCGGCGGTCAGCGCGCCGTCGGGCGAGGCGAGCTCCTCGAGGATGGTGAAGTGATCGTGGCCGGGCAGGCGCAGCAGCTTCGCCTGCTTGACCTTCTTCGCGTATTCCTCAGACTGCCGGCAGAGCTCGGGCAGCTCGTTCGCGCCGTAAGCGATGGTGACCGGCTCGGAATAGGCGGGCATCGAGATCGGGCTGCTGCGGTCCGCCTCCATCGCGTCGAGGCGCAGCTTGTCGTTGATGTAGGAATGGCGGATCGGCTCGAGGTCGTAGAGGCCGCTGATCAGCAGCCCGGCGTTGACGGCGGGCATCTGCATCGCCATCGCGGCGAGGTGGCCGCCCGCCGACCAGCCCGAGACGAGCATGCGGTTGCCGCGGGAATCGAGGTAGTGGATGGCGGAGCGGACCTCGCCGACGATGCCGTCGAGGCGCTTCTCCGGGGCGAGCGTATAGCCGACCAGCGCGACGCTGATGCCGTGGGCGAGCGGCCCGGGCACGAGGAAGGCGAACAGCTCCTTCGCGCGCATCTGCCAGTAGCCGCCGTGGATGAAGCACCGTAGCGCAGGTCGAGCCCGTCGGGATGCTCCGCGCGTATCCGCTCGCTTCTTGCCTGCCAGTCGGCGACGATCCGGGCGCTCTCCTTCACCGCCGCGCCGTTGTTGTAGGCGGCGTCGAGCGCCGCGCGATCCATTCCGCGATAGAGTTCCGCCATGATCGAGGAAGTGTACAGGCGCATCGCCGCGCACCGCGACAACCCGGTCTTCATCCACGTGGTGCCGCGGGAGCAGGCGCTCGAGCAGGCGCGCGCGGCGAAGGGCCCGCTCGCCGGCGTGCCCTTCGCGGTCAAGGACAACATCGATGTCGCGGGGATGCCCACGACGGCGGCTTGTCCTTCTTTTTCTTATGTTCCCAAAAACACTGCGCCTGCCGTGCAGAAGCTCCTCGACGCCGGCGCGGTGCTCGTCGGCAAGACCAACCTCGACCAGTTCGCCACCGGCCTCGCCGGCACGCGCTCGCCCTACGGCGCCTGCCGCAACGCCTTCGACCCCGCCTACATCAGCGGCGGCTCGAGCTCCGGCTCCGCCGTCGCGGTGGCGCTCGGCATGGCGAGCTTCGCCCTCGGCACCGACACCGCGGGCTCCGGCCGCGTCCCGGCGGCCTTCAACAACGTGGTCGGCCTGAAGCCGACGCCCGGCCGCGTCTCCACCGAAGGCGTGGTGCCCGCCTGCCGCTCGCTCGATTGCGTGTCGGTGCTCGCAAAAACCTGCGGGGAAGCATTGGATGTCCTGCAGCAAATGCAGAGCGTTGAAGACACGCATTCCTTCCCGCGTGACGTCCGGTTTGCGGTGCCGAAGCCGCTCGAGTTCCACGGCGACGAGCGCTACGCGGCGCTCTTTCGCAAGGCGGTAGGGCGCCTCGGCAAAGTCGCCGAGATCGACTTCGCGCCCTTCCTCGAGGTGCAGAAGCTGCTCTACGGCCCGTGGGTGGCGGAGCGGCTCGCCGATCTCGAGCCGTACCTCGACCACATGCTGCCGGTGACGCGGCAGGTGATCGAGTCGGGCAGGAAGTACTCGGCGGCGGATCTTTTCAAGGCGCAGCACCGCCTGGCGGAGCTGAGGACGCGCTGCCGGGGAGAGTTCGATGTGCTGGTCGTGCCCGGGGCGCCGACCATCTACCGCATCGCCGAGGTCGAGGCCGATCCCATCGAGCTCAATTCGCGCCTGGGGCGCTACACCAACTTCGTCAACCTGCTCGGGCTCGCCGCGATCACCGTGCCCGCGGGGTTCCGCCCCGACGGGCTGCCCTTCGGCATCACGCTCATCGGCCCGGGCGGCTCGGACGCCGCGCTCGCGGGCCTGGCAGGGCGATTTCTGGGGGAGGGGCGCTAGTGCAGACGATCACCGAGGAGTACCGGCGGCTGCAGCAGGAGCTGCACAAGAACCCGAACTACGGCGTCGCATCGCTGCATTTCGCGCCGCTGGTAGCCGACCTCATCCGCGGCACCAAGGTGGCCTCGGTCTCCGACTACGGCGCCGGCAAGAAGAACCTGCTCAAGGGGCTGGCGAACGCCGGCATCGTGCTGCCCGAGTACTACCCGTACGATCCGGCGTTCCCCGAGTACGGCCCGCCCAAGCCCGCCGACCTCGTCTGCTGCATCGACGTGCTCGAGCACATCGAGCCGGAGCTGATCGACAACGTCGTCGCCGAGCTCGCTTCGCTCACCACGCGCCTGGGGTTCTTCACCATCCATATGGGCCCGGCGGCGAAGGTGCTCGCCGACGGCAGGAACGCCCACCTCATCCAGAAGCCCTCGTCCTGGTGGCTGGAGAAGCTCGTGCGCCACTTCGAGGTCGTCCAGCTGCAGCGGCATCAGATGATGGGCAGCGGCATCTGGATGATCGTCGAGCCGCGCTTCACATAACTTTACGCGGCGGAAATAAGCGACTTACAGCCTGCGGCGAGACTGCCTGCCGAAAGGAGGCAGTCAATGAACAGGTTCAGACGCATCACCCTCGCAGGCCTGATCGGCGGCATCGCCGCCGGCTTCAGCTGGAAGGCGTTCGGCCAGGGCCGGCACGGCTTTCACGGCGGCGCCAACCTCGACGAGAGGATCGACAAGATGGTGAAGCACCTCGCCATCGAGATCGACGCCACCCCCGAGCAGCAGCAGAAGCTCGCCGCGATCGCCAAGGCGGCGGCGAAGGACCTGGCGCCGCTGCGCGGCCAGGCGATGGAGACGCGCAAGCAGGCGATGGAGCTGCTCTCGGCGCCGAGCGTCGACCGCGCGGGGCTGGAGAAGCTGCGCGTCTCGAAGCTGCAGCACGCCGACGCGGCGAGCCGGCGCATCACGCAGGCGCTCGGCGACGCCGCCGAGGTGCTGACGCCCGAGCAGCGCGTGAAGCTCGCCGAGCACGTCGCGCGCATGGGTCACCGCCGCCACCGTCATCGGGGATAGCCGTTGCCATCGGGCCGCGCCGCCATCACCCTGCTGCTCGCGGCCGCCTGCAGCGGCTGCGGCAGCTGGAGCGGGTTCGGCTTTCGCGCCGACGGGCGCGAAATGGAGCGCCTCAGGCGGGTGCTGGCGCTCCAAGCGGGGAAGGTGGTGGCCGACGTCGGCGCCGGCAAGGGCGAGCTGACGCTCGCCCTTGCGCGCGAGGTGGGGTCCAACGGGCGCGTATTTTCAACCGAGATCGATGCTGCGCGCCTGAAGCAGCTTCGCGTCGCGGTCGCGCAAGCCGGGCTGGACAACGTCACCGTCGTCGAAGCGCGCAGCCATGAGACCGGTCTGCCGCCGGGCTGCTGCGACGCGATCGTGCTGCGCCGCGTATACCACCACTTGACCGACCCTGCGAGCATCAATGCCAGCCTGTTCGAGGCCCTGCGACCGGGCGGCGTATTTGCGGTGATCGATTTCCCGCCGCCTTTCTTCTGGGGCCGCGGCGCGCTCGGCGTTCCGGCGGAAGCGGTCGTCGCCGAAGTCGCCGCCAGCGGCTTCGAGCCGCTGGCGCGGGACGACGATTGGCCGGGCCGCGGCCCGCTGCAGAGTTATTGCGCGCTGTTCCGCAAGCCGCGCGTTCGCTGATCTATAGTCCGGCGGGTGGCGCAGCGCATCCTGCTGATTGAGGACGATTCCCGCCTGGCCGCGATGGTGTCGGAGTACCTCGGCGGGGCGGGCTACCGGGTCTCGGTGGCCGCGGGCGGCGCGCGCGGGCTCGAGATGCTCGAGCGCGAGCCCTACGACGCGCTGGTGCTCGATCTCTCGCTTCCCGACGTCGACGGCCTCGAGGTGTGCCGGCGCCTGCGCGCCGCGCACGAGATCCCGGTGCTCATGCTCACCGCGCGCGGCGACGCCGCCGACCGCATCGTCGGCCTGGAGCTCGGCGCCGATGACTATCTCCCCAAGCCTTTCGAGCCCAGAGAGTTGCTGGCCCGTCTCAAAGCCGTATTGAGACGATCTCGTTCAGGAAAAACCAGTCTGCTTCGCTTCGGCCGGCTCGAGATCGACCGCGACGCGCGACAGGTGCGCGTCGAGGGCGTCGAGAAGGCCGTCACCGCCTACCAGTTCGCGCTGCTCGTCGCCTTCGCCGAGAACGCCGGGCGCGTGCTCTCGCGCGAGGCGCTGATGGACCTCGCCAAGGGCGGGCCGCTGGAGGCCTTCGACCGCTCGATCGACGTGCACGTGTCGCGGCTGCGCGCGGCGATCGAGGACGACCCGAAGAAGCCGCGGCGCATCATCACCGTGCGCGGGGCGGGCTACGTGTTCGCGAAAGCGCAGGACTGATGCGGCGGCTGTACCTGCGCATCTATCTCGCGGTGCTCGCGAGCCTCGCGGTGTTCGTGCTTGCCGCCGGCATCCTGTGGCGGCACGTCGGCCAGCCCGGCGGGCAGTTCGAGATCGCCGCGACGCTGGCGCTGAATGCGCTGCCGCCGGCCGGCGCCGCGCGCGGCGAGCACCAGGCGGCGCTCGAGCGGCTGGCAGCCAACCTGCATGCCGACGTATCCGTTTTCTCTCCTGAAAGATCCTTGCTCGCCTCGGTCGGTGAGCCGCTGCCCGCCCCAGCACGCGAGGGCTGGTCGCGCCGTGCGTGGGCGCTGCGGCTCGATGACGGCCGCTGGCTCGCGGGGCGGCTCTACCGGCACCACCACCGGCACCCGGCGCTGGGGCTGCTTCTCACCCTGGCGCTGATCGCCATCGCCGTCGGCGTCGGCGCCTACCCGGTGGTGCGGCGCCTGACCGGGCGGCTGGAGCGCCTGCAGCGCGGCGTCGAGTCGCGCGCCGCGGGCGACCACAGCGGGCGCGGCAAGGTGGAGGGGAGGGACGAGGTGGCGCGCCGTGCCGAGAGCTTCAACCGCGCCGCCGGGCGCCTCGAGCAGCTCGTCGGCGCGCACAGGACGCTGCTCGCCAACGCCTCGCACGAGCTGCGCACGCCGCTCGCGCGCATCCGCATGGGCCTCGAGCTGCCCGAGCGCCGCGGCGAGCTGCTGCGCGACATCGCCGAGCTCGACGAGCTGGTCGACGAGATCCTGCTTGCCAGCCGGCTGGACACCCAGGAAGCACTATCCCTTGAAGCCGTGGACCTCCTCGCCCTCGCCGCCGAGGAGTGCGCGCGCTACGACGGCGCGGAGCTCGACGGCGAGCCGACCACGATCCAGGGCGACGCGCGGCTGCTGCGGCGGATGATCCGCAATCTCCTCGAGAACGCGCGCAAGCACGGGTCGCCTCCCGCGAAGGTCACCTTGAAAAACCGCGAGCTGCGTGTATGCGACTCCGGCCCCGGCGTGCCGGAAGCGGAGTGGGAGAAGCTCTTCGAGCCCTTCTACCGCGGCCTCGGCCTGTCGATCGTGCGGCAGATCGCCCGCCGCCACGGCGGCGAGGTGCGCTGCGAGGGCAATTGTTTCGTCGTATCGATTGCAGGCTGACGCTATGTGTATAATGAGTGCCAATCGTACACATCCAAGGGGGAGCCAGTGCGCACCAATATCGAGATCGACGATCGACTTCTCGCCGAGGCGATGAAGGTGGGAGGTTTCAAGACCAAAAAAGCGGCAGTCGAAGAGGCCTTGAGGTTGCTCACCCGCAAGAAAGCCTACCGTGACGTGCTCGCGCTGCGCGGCAAGGTTCACTGGGCAGGCGAAGTCAGCGAGCTTCGCCGAACCAAAGGCCGCTGAGGCCCGCGCCTGGTCATCGCCGATACGAGCGTCTGGGTCGACTTCCTCCGCGGTTCGGACGGCCCACACTGCGAGACCTTGGCGGCGCTGCTGGAAGAGCAGGAGGTCGCGCTGTGCGACCGGGTGCTGCAAGAAGTGCTTCAAGGCGTGCGCGAGGACGGAGAATTCCGCCGCGTTAGCACGAGACTATTGGCGCTGCCTTGTTACAACCTCGGTGGCGAGGCGCTTGCAGTTGCCGCTGCGCGTAACTACCGGCGCCTGCGACGGCTTGGCGTGACGCCGCGCAGCGCGACCGATGCGCTCATCGCGGCCTTTTGCATAGAGGAGAGCCATGAGCTGCTGCACAGAGACCGTGACTTTGAGCCCTTCGTGCGGCATCTTGGTCTGAAGACACGCTGAAGAAGAACTGCAGCCTTAGATCTTGAAGCTCTCCAAGGTTTCGCTGGCGAAAAGCTCTTCCGGGGCGAGCAGGCGCGGCGCCAGACCCTGCTCGTGGTGGTAGCGGAGGAAAGTCTCCAGCACGTGGCGGTTCGCGGCGAGGCCGTAGGGCCACCAGTCCGCGCCCATCTCGCGCTTCGCCTCCTCGAGGTGCGCGGTGAGCCAGGGCAGCATCGCCGGCATCGCGCCGGCCGGATGTCAATGCCAACAAGGCTTCTCGTCTTCCTGCTTGCGTTCGCGCCGCGCGCCGCGCTGGCGAACCACCCGCTCATCACCGAGGATACCGGCGTCCTCGGCAGGGGCGTGTGGCAGCTCGAGCTGCACGGCGAGGCGATACGCGACGAGCGCGACCATTACGCCGCCGTGCTGAGCTACGGCGTCGCCGAGCGCGCCGACCTGCAGCTCGAAGCGCCGCGCGACGGCGACGCCACGCTGAGCCTCAAGTGGCGCTTCCTCGACGCCGGGCCGCTCAGCATGGCGTTCAAGCCCGACGTTGCCGACTCGGGGTGGGGCGCGAACCTGGTCGGCGGCTACGAGCTCGGCGACTTCGAGCTGTACGGCCACCTGGGGTACGCGCGCGCCGACGGGGAATCGGCGCGCCATTACTCCGCCGCCGTGGTCTGGCATGCCTTCGCGGTGCTGAAGCTCGTCCTCGACCTGGCGCACGACACCAATCCGGGCCGCGACACGCAGGTGCTCGGCCTGACCTATGCGCTGGCGCGCGAGATCGACGTCGGCTTCGGCCGCAAGCTCGGCGACGAGCGCGCCTGGCTGCTCGGGGCGAAGTTCCGCTGGTAGCTACTTCCTCAGGTGGTACTGGAAGCGCAGCTGCACGAAGTCGATGCCGGGGTTGGGCTTGCGGATGCCGCCGTTGGAGAGGTGCTGCAGGCGCACGCTCAGGTCGTAGCGGTCGCGCGGCCCGAAGCGCCGGCCGATGCCGATGTGGTCGCCAAACTGGAAGCTGGTGCTGAAGACGCGGTCGTCATTGATGCGCAGGTCCGAGAGCAGGTGGAAGCCGATCGCCGCCTCGAGGTACGCCGAGCCGGGCGTCGTGCGCTCGAGACGGAACACCGGCGTGAAGCCGAGGTCGTAGATGGTGTCCCGGCCGTTGCGCCAGCCGCCGGCGGAGAGGTCCCAGTAGCCGCCGAGCTCCCAGTCGCCGCCGCGAAGCCAGCGCCGCTGCCATTTCCACTGCAGGCCGGCGCGCCACAGGCGCACGTCGTCGCGGTAGCCGAGCTCGCCCGAGATGCCGTCGACGGCAAGCGCCGGACGGGCGGAGCAAAGCAGGATCGCAGAGACGGCCAGCATTTTTCGTATCATTGCGAACATCATGGCACAGTACGTCTACACGATGCGCCGGGTGGGCAAGGTCGTTCCGCCCAAGCGCAGCATCCTGAAAAACATCTCGCTCAACTTCTTCCCCGGCGCGAAGATCGGCGTGCTCGGGCTGAACGGCTCGGGCAAGTCGAGCCTGCTCAAGATCATGGCCGGCGTGGACGACAACTACGACGGCGAAGTCATCCGCATGCCCGGCATCAAGGTGGGCTACCTCGAGCAGGAGCCGGTCCTGCCCAAAGATGCCACCGTAAGAGAAACCGTCGAGTCGGCGCTGGGCGAAACCGCGGCGGCGAAGAAGCGCCTGGAGGAGATCTACGCCGCCTACTCCGAGCCCGATGCCGACTTCGACAAGCTCGCCGAGGAGCAGGCGCGGCTCGAGGCGATCGTCAACGCCGGCGGCGCCGACGAGCTCGAGGTGGCGGCCGATGCCCTGCGGCTCCCGGATTGGAATGCCAAGGTGGAGATCCTTTCAGGAGGAGAGAAGCGCCGCGTCGCCCTGTGCCGCCTGCTGCTCTCGAAGCCCGACCTGCTCCTGCTCGATGAGCCCACCAACCACCTCGACGCCGAGAGCGTCGAGTGGCTCGAGCAGTACCTGCAGCGCTTCCCCGGCACCGTCGTCGCCGTCACCCATGACAGATATTTCCTGGACAACGCCGCCGGCTGGATCCTCGAGCTCGACCGCGGCTTCGGCATCCCCTGGGAAGGCAACTACTCGAGCTGGCTGGAGCAGAAGGAGAAGCGCCTGCAGGTCGAGGCGAGCCAGGAGGCGGCGCGCATCAAGGCGATGCAAGCCGAGCTCGAGTGGGTGCGGCAGAACCCCAAGGGCCGCCAGGCGAAGTCGAAAGCGAGGCTGGCGCGCTTCGAGGAGCTTTCTTCCCAGGAACATCAATCCCGGAATGAAACGCAGGAAATCTTCATCCCGGTGGCCGAGCGCCTCGGCAACGAGGTGATCGAGTTCAAGGGCGTCTCCAAGGGCTACGGCGAGCGCCTGCTCATCGACAAGCTCTCCTTCAAGGTGCCGCCGGGCGCCATCGCCGGCATCATCGGCCCGAACGGCGCCGGCAAGTCCACGCTTTTCCGCATGATCATCGGCAAGGAGAAGCCCGACTCCGGGAAGATCTCGATCGGCAAGACGGTGAAGCTCGCCCACGTGGACCAGACAAGGGATGAATTAAGCAGTGAAAAAACCGTGTGGGAGGACGTCTCCGGCGGCCAGGACACGATCAGCGTGGGCAAGTTCCAGATGCCTTCGCGCAGCTACCTCGCGCGCTTCAACTTCCGCGGCGCCGACCAGCAGAAGCAGGTCGGCAGCCTCTCGGGCGGCGAGCGCGGCCGGCTGCACCTCGCGCACATGCTGAAGTCGGGCGCCAACGTGCTGCTCCTCGACGAGCCCTCCAACGACCTAGACGTCGAGACCCTGCGCGCGCTGGAGGAGGCGCTCCTGGAATTCGCCGGCAGCGTGCTCGTCATCTCGCACGACCGCTGGTTCCTCGACCGCATCGCCACCCACATCCTCGCCGCCGAGGACGATGCGCAGTGGGTGTTCTTCAACGGCAACTACCAGGAGTACGAGGCCGACAAGAAGAAGCGCCTGGGCGAGGAGGCGGCGCGCCCGCACCGCATCAAGTACAAGGCCCTAAAAGCATAGCGACGGACTTGCCGCCCCCCTGACAAGGGGGGCGCGAGCCGCAGGCGAGCGGGGGGTTTTGGCAACATGGGTACGATCGTACCCATGTTGCTCCTCCGGCGGCCGCGTTCCAGGCCCGACCTTCTTAGGTCCTGGGCCCGAAAAACCGCGACGTTGAGTGTCGGACGCAGCGTAGAATCGCGGACATGTCGACCTTCACCATTCAGCACGAGCAGGAAGAAGACGGCCGTTGGATTGCCGAAGTGCCTGAACTTCCTGGCGTTCTTGCTTATGGCGCAACGGCGGACGAGGCCATGGCGAAGGCAGAAGCTCTGGCTCTACGGGTGCTCGCAGAGCGCCTCGAGCACAAGGAAGCCAAGCCGCAGTCGATCTCCATAGGCATCGCCGCTGCTTGAGTTCGTGGCCTTCGTCCAAGGCCACCCGCGTGCTCGCAGCTCTCTACCGGATTGGCTGGTCGCTCAAGCGTCAGTCCGGCTCTCACAAGACTCTTTCGCGCCAAGGCTGGCCCGACTTCGTCTTCGCATTTCACGATCGCGACGAGATCGGGCCGCGAATGCTTTCCCGTATTGCGAAGCACACTGGTTTGAAACCAGAGGACCTATGACCGCGTCGCTCCGCGGCCGATGAGCGACCCCGCCTACGACCGGGCGTGGGCCCGGTTGCGCAGCGCGGTGCGCATGCTGCGCATCGCGGAAGGACTGTGGATGATCCCGGTCGGCGTGTTCGTGCTCGGCATCGTCGGCTTCGAGCTCGTGCCCAACACGCTCGACTGGCGCGGGCCGCTGTGGTGGATCTTCCTCGGCCTTCTCGCCGGGACCGTGGGGGTCCGCGTGGTCGCGGACATCCGGGTGAAGCGCTTCCGCTGCCCGCGCTGCGCCAAGCCCTTCGTGCGGCTTTCGCTGCTGCAGCGAAGCCCGCTGCACACCATCGAGCGGCGCTTTCCCTGCCAGCACTGCAATCTACCGGCGGGGGCAGCAAGCGGAGACGCCGCTGCCGCCTGATGCGGCTCCGCGTCAGCCCGCGGAGCCCGCGGCGGCGCGGGAGGCCGGCCTGATGTGGGCGAACATGCTGCGGGCGTTCCAGGTCGGGAAGGCCCTTACCAGCGACGGGGAGCCGTCGAGCCGGATGCGGCCCCCGCGGGTGGCTTCGGCCCAGGTGAGCTGGCCGGCGAGCCATTTGTCGAAGGCTTCGGCTTCGGCGGTGATGTAGAGGTCCTCGTCGAGGCCGGGGTAGGTCTTGCAGACCTCGGTGTCGCCGCGCTCGATGAGCAGCCTATAGCGCTCACGGCGCGGGCGGCCGGTGAAGTCGAAGCGGATGACGACGCGCCGATCCGGGAGCCGGTCGCGGCGCAGCGCGTTGCACATCGACCACAGGGCGACGAAGGGGTCGAGGTTCTCGGGG
>JBQTJF010000202.1:0-4328 GCA_052387375.1 Betaproteobacteria bacterium | reverse complement strand
TCGACCTGGTCGAGCGGCTGGTCCTGGTTGAAGCAGGAGAAGACGTAGGTGGTCTTGCCGGTGGCGGGATCGACGTGCGGCTGCAGGCACTGCGCGCAGATCTCCTTCATCATGCATTGCATCGGGCTGTTGATCGAACCAATGGCCCGATGATCTTTCCGAAGGAAGCTCTTCAAGATGGAGTGACGAGCTTCTGCTACCGCCGCCATCATGCGGTCGGAGCCGATGGCGATGATGCGGTCGGTGGCGGAGAAGGGGATCGCCTGCTTGCCTAGCGCGCCTGAGGCGTAGGCCTGCATCGCCTCGACGATGTTGCCGACGCAGGCGCGGTCCTGCGCGCGGCGCGGCGCGAAGCCCGGCGGCTCGTCGCAGCACCACACCACGACGTCGGACGCGGCCTCGATGTCCTCGACGCGGTAGCGGTCGCCCATGTGCCGGTAGCCGGCGAAGTAGATGACCTTGGATCCCGCGCTGCGCAGCGCGCGGCCGATGGAGAAGAGCACCGCGTTGCCCAGGCCGCCGCCGGCGAGCACCACGGTCTCGCCGCGCGGGATCTCGGTCGGGGTGCCGGTCGGTCCCATGAGGATCACCGGCTCGCCGGGACTGAGGTAGGCGAGCAGGTCGGCCGAGCCGCCCATCTCGAGCGCGATCACCGAGATCAGGCCCTTGTCACGGTCGACCCACGCGCCGGTGAGCGCGAGGCCTTCCATCGCCAGCGTCGTGCCCGGCACGCGCAGGGCGAGCGTCTCGAAGTTCTGCATGCGGTAGAACTGCCCGGGCTGGAAGCGCCGCGCGGCGACCGGGGCGCGCAGCACCACTTCGACGATGGTGGGCGTCAGGCGCCGGACGTCGTGCACCACGGCGCGAAGGTCCCGGTTGAGATTTGCGAGGAACGCGGCATCGTCGAGCCCGCTTGCTCCCTCCCTTTGGGAAAGCACTTTGCTGATGACGGGGTAGCCCTGCCTGGCGCTGCCCATCGCTTTCACCACGTTGCCGAAGTACGAGGGGTGCAGGTCGCCGAAGAAGCTCATGAAGCGCCCGTCGGGATAGCGGTGCAGGAGGACGTCGACGCGCTTGGGCTTGGAGGTGTGGCGCTCGGGCTTGAGCGGCGCGCCGTTCTCGTCGCAGGCGAGGAAGTACTTGCCGTCGAGCTCGAGGCTGACGCCTTCTTCGCGGGCGAGCACGGTGTTGGGCTGCGTGCCGGCGGCGATCAGGACGGACTTCGCCGGCAGCTCGACGCCCTCGGCGAAGCTGACGGCGCGCGCATGCCCGCAGGCGTCGACCTCGATGCGCGAGGGCGTGAGGCCTTCGGCGAACACCACGCCTTCCTCCAGCGCCTTCTCCACCTCCTCGTGGTTGAGCGTGTAGGAGGGGCTGTCGATCATGCGCCGGCGATAGGCGATGGTGGCGCCGCCCCAGGACTTCAATAAGGAGAGCCTCTTGTTCGCCGGAGTGTTGCGAAGTGCCCTGGCATGCGCGATGAACTCCTCGGCGATCTCGCGCTCCTCGTCGCTCCAGGCGGGCTTCTCGGCGAGCGCCTCGTAGCGCGACCGGAACTTCTCCACCTGCACCGCGTAGTAGGCGAGCGACTCGGTCGCGGTGTCGATCGCGGTGAGGCCGCCGCCGATCACCACGATCGGCAGGCGGATCTGCAGGTTGGCGATCGACTCGCGCTTGGCGGCGCCGGTGAGCTGCAGCGCCATGAGGAAGTCCGAGGCGGCGCGCACGCCGCGGGCGAAGCCGTTGGGGATGTCGAGCACGGTCGGCCGCCCGGCGCCGGCGCACAGCGCGATGTGGTCGAAGCCGCCGGCGAACGCCTCGTCGATGGTGAGCGTGCCGCCGAAGCGCACGCCGCCGAACATCGCGAACTGGCGGCGCCGCTCGAGCAGCAGGCGGATCATCTTGAGGAAGTTCTTGTCCCAGCGCACGGTGATGCCGTACTCGGCGACGCCACCGAAGCCGGCCATGACGCGGCTCTCGAGCGGTTCGCGCAAGAGGGAAACATCTTCTATGGGAACAAGATCTGTCCTGTTCCCCAGCGGGTCGACGCCGGAGACTTCCTTGGCGAGCGGCTCGATCTTCAGCCCGTCGATCGCCACCACGGTGTGGCCGTCGTTCATCAGGTGGTGGGCGAGCGTGAAGCCGGCCGGACCCAGGCCCACCACGAGGACTTTTTTTCCAGAACCTTCTTTCGGATAGGGTCGCCGCAGGTCGAAGGGGTTCCAGCGCGTGAGCAGCGAGTAGATCTCGAAGCCCCAGGGCAGCTCGAGCACGTCCTTCAGCGTGCGCGTCTCGGCCTGCGGGATATTGACCGGGTCCTGCTTCTGATAGATGCAGGACTTCATGCAGTCGTTGCAGATGCGGTGCCCGGTGGCCGCCACCATCGGGTTGTCGACGACGATGATGCCGAGCGCGGCGAGCGGCTGGCCGCGCGCCTTCTCCAGCTGGAACTCGGAGATCTTCGCTTCCCGCGGGCAGCCGGCGGGGGGCACGCCGAACACCGTCTTGCGGAAGCCCTCGATCGGCGGCTTCTCCTTCAGCCCCTTGGAGCAGGAGTCCTTGCCCTGCTCGTGACACCAGATGCAGTAGTTCGCCTCGTCGAGCGCGCCGCGCAAGTCCGTGCCGTGATCGGTGAGCGCGAAGCCTTCGCGGTGACGCAGTTCGTCGAGAAAATTCCTGGTGTACCCATTCTTCTCCGTATGAACAGGCACGAGCTTCATGAAATCGAGCTTGCGCGGCGTCTTGAAGAGCACGCCGCGCCGGTGCGCCGCCTTGCCTTCGGTAGTGAGGGTGGCCCAGGCGGCGTAGCGCTGCGCCTCCTGCAGCTCGGCGCCGTGCGCGGGTTCGTCTTTCAGCCAGGCGCCGACCTGGCGCGCGAACTCGAGCTCCTCGCGGATCTTCGGCGGGCGGTAGCCCTCGAGCTCCCCCGGCTTCACTTTATGCAGCGCGCGCCGCTGCACGAACAGGCGCTTCACCGCATGGAGCGGCGCCAGCTCGTTGTGGCGCTCGGCGAGCGCCTGCGCCTCGGACTCGATGCCGAAGAGCCGCGCCAGAAAATCCTCCACGTGCGGCGCGAGGGCGACGAGCAGCTCGGATTCCTCTCTTCCCGAAGGAAGTTCAGATCGCGCGATCCTGAGTCGGCCTGCCAGCGCACCGTCAACATCTTCGAGAAACACGAGGAAGGCGTCGTCGACGCGCAGCAGCCCCCCGCGCTCGTACAGGTCGTTGAAATGAAGGCCGAATCCGAGTTTCATGCGGGTAGAATTATCGGCCAATTCACCGGAGAGGCCTGATGCAAATCAGAAATAGCATATTCCTGGTCACCGGCGGCGCATCGGGCCTCGGCGCGGCGACCGCGCGCATGGCGGCCGAGGGCGGCGGCAAGGTAGTGATCGCCGACATGCAACAAGATGCAGGCGAGAAGCTCGCCAGGGAAATCGGCGGGCGCTTCGTCAAGACCGACGTCACCTCGGAGGCCGAGGGCAAGGCGGCGGTCGCCGCCGCGCTCAAGGAGTTCGGTGGCCTGCACGTGCTCGTCAACTGCGCCGGCATCGCCGTGGCCGAGCGCACCATCGGCAAGGAAGCGCCGCACGACCTCGGGCGCTTCAGCCGCGTGGTGGGCGTCAACCTGATCGGCACCTTCAACATGATCCGCATCGCCGCCGAGGCGATGGCGAAGGCGGGGCCGAACGCCGCCGGCGAGCGCGGCGTGATCGTCAACACCGCTTCGGTGGCCGCATACGACGGGCAGATCGGCCAGGTCGCCTATTCCGCCTCGAAGGGCGGCGTGGTCAGCATGACGCTGCCGGTGGCGCGCGACCTGTCGCGCAACGGCATCCGCGTCTGCACCATCGCGCCGGGGCTGTTCGAGACGCCGATGCTCGCCGGCCTGCCCAAGGAAGCCCAGGAATCGCTCGGCAAGCAGGTGCCGTTCCCCGCGCGCCTCGGCCGGCCGCACGAGTACGCGCAGCTCGTGAAGGCGATCGTCGAGATCGAGATGCTCAACGGCGAAACCATCCGCCTCGACGGCGCCATTCGCATGGCGCCGAAGTAGCCGGTCGGTTTGCCGCCCCCCTGACAAGGGGGGAGCGAGCTTGCGAGCGGAGGGTTTGTTTTACGGGGGCTGGAAGCAGGGGCGGGAAGGGCAAAAATGGGTACGATCGTACCCATTTTTAAGATCCTCCAAAAACCAACCCCCCGCTCCCCCCGACTGGATCGGGGGTCACGCCCCCTCTCAAGAAACACGGGGGCCGATGACTGATTTGATTGAAGTTTCATGCGGGCTGAACGGACACCAATTGCATGCCCAAGTCTGCGGCTTTGCGCTT
>JBQTJF010000201.1:0-10640 GCA_052387375.1 Betaproteobacteria bacterium | reverse complement strand
GCCGGCGGCGCTCGCCGGCCTGCTCCCGCAGCTGCCTGAGGACGTGTCCGCCCGCCTGCGCAAGCTGCCGGGCAACGACGAGCTGCTGGCGCAGGCCCTGCGAGCGCACAGGGTGGTCCTCGCCTTCGCCGGGCTGGACGACAGCGAACCGAATCCTTTGCAAACCTTCGGCGCGAGGCTCGCCAGCGTCGATGAGCTCGTGCGCGCGGCCGCCGGCCACGGCCTGATCAGCGCGGAATCGCCGGCGCGCGTCGTGCGGCGCGTGCCGGTCGTGGCGCACGTGCAAGGCCAGGTCGTGCCGTCCCTGGGCATCGAGATGCTGCGCGTCGCCACCGGTGCCCCGGCGATCAGCATCGGCCCGGCCGACGGCGGGCTGCTCGACGTCCGCTTCGGCGATGTGCGCATCCCGGCGCAGCCCGACGGCACTGCCTGGATCCGCTACACGCGCCACGATCCCGGCCGCTTCGTTTCGGCGGCGTCGGTGCTGGATGGCAGCGTCGATCCCGAGCTCCTGCAGAGCAAGCTGGTGCTCGTCGCCGTCACCGGGCTCGCCCTCGTCGATCACCTCGCCACGCCGCTCGGCGAGCGCGTGCCGGGCGTCGAGATGCACGCGCAGCTCATCGAGCAGGTGTTCGACGGCGCGTTCATCGTGCGGCCGGGCTGGGCGCCCTGGGCCGAGGCGGGCTGCCTCGCCGCCGCCGCCGCATTGCTGATCGTCGTCGTGCCGGCGCGCCGGGTGCGCGTGTCGGTCGCCATGCTCGTCCTGCTGCTGCTCCTGCTCGCGGCGATCGCGCTGCTCGCGTTCCGCCGCGGGCTGCTCGTCGACTTCGCCTGGCCGGCGCTCGGCCTGGCGCTCGCCTTCGCGATGCTTCTCGCGGCGGCGCTGTCCGAGGCGGACCGGCAGCGCCGCGCGCTGCGCGAGGCCGCCGCGCGCGCCGCCGGCGAGCTGGCGGCGGCGCGGCGCATCCAGATGGGGCTGCTGCCCGACCTTTCGTCGCTCACGCAGGCGCTGCCTTCGCTCGAGGTGGCGGGCGTCATCGAGCCGGCGCGCACGGTCGGCGGCGACTTCTACGACTGCGTGCCGCTCGACGGCGGGCGGGTCTACTTCCTGCTCGGCGACGTGACCGGCAAGGGCATGCCGGCGGCGCTCTTCATGGCGCTGTCGAAGGCGGTGCTGAAGAGCGCCGCGGCGCGCGGCCTGGACGCCGGCGCGCTCCTCGCGCACGCCTCGGCGGAGATCGACCGCGACAATCCCGAGCAGCTCTTCGTCACCGCGTTCGCCGGCATCCTCGACGTCGCCGCGGGCGAGCTCGAGTACTGCAACGCCGGCCACGAGCCGCCCTACCTGCTCGCGCCCGGCGCCGCGCCCGAGCGCCTGCCGCACGCCGGCGGGCCGCCGCTGTGCACCCTAAGGGGTTTCCCGTATCAGAAAGAAACCATTTCTCTGGAAAGCGGAAGCTGCCTGTGCGTGGTGAGCGACGGCATCACCGAGGCGATGAACGAGCAAAGCGAGCTCTACGGCTCAGCGCGCCTTGAGGACCTGCTAAGAAGTCTTGCGGGAGGGAATGCACCCGCCACCGTAGTGGCTTCATTGCGCGATGACGTGGCGCGATTCGCCCGCAATGCGCCGCTCTCCGACGACGTGACGCTGATCGCGCTGCGCTGGAGGGGTCACCCCCGCGAAGGCGGGGGCTAGCGGACGTTGACCTCGACGCGGCGGTTGCGCGGCTCTTCCACGCCGTCGGCGGTCGGCACCAGCGGCTCGCGCTCGCCGCGGCCGGCGCTGCGCAGGCGCGCGGCGGCGATGCCCAGGCCGAGCAGCTCGGCCTTGACGCGCTCGGCGCGCTGCAGCGACAGCGCGTCGTTCCACTTGTCGCCGCCGACGCGGTCGGTGTGGCCGATGACGACGATGTCCGACTGCGGGCGCCGGCGCAGCTCGTCGAGCAGCTTGCGCAGCTCGCCCTTCGAGGCCTCGGTGAGCTCGTCCTGGCCGGTGACGAAGTAGAGGACGTAGGACACCGGGCGCGGCGGCAGCGCGGCGAGCAGCGGCCCGAACTCCTGCCGCACCTCGACTGCCGTGAGCTGCACCGTCACGCCGTCGGAGCGCCTGGCGGCGTAGGGCCGGTCGAGCACGGTGCGCTCCGCGCCGCGCTGCACGGTCACCTGGCCGACTTTGCCGTCGGGCCCCGGGAGCAGCACTACCGTCTCCTGGGGCGGCGCCGAAGAGACATAGATGAGCAGCGCCATCACGGCGCCGACCAGGAGGACCGGCATGCGCTACTGCGGGTCGGCGACCTTGACGACGAACTCGGTGCCGCGCACGCCGAGCACGCTCGAAGGCGTGCGGATGCGCATCGCGTCGGGCGACTGCTTCACCATCTTGCCCGAGATCACGGCGAGCGAGCCGCGCTGCAGCGAGGCGTCGAACTTGCCCGCGTGCGTGGTGCTGTCGAAGCGGTAGGTGTCGATGACCAGCGTGCTGTTGGGGCCGGCCGAGACGAGGGTGTTGTCGAGGAACGTGATGCCCACGGCACCGTCGGCGCCGGTGACCACCTTGTCGGCCTGCCGGACCTGCATGCCCACCTTGACGGGCAGCTTCGCGCCGCCGCGCTCGAGGTGCGCCGCGCCGGCGGTGGTCTTGATCTCACCGACGTCGGCGGCGAAGGCTGCCGCGGAGAATACCAGGATCCCTACGCCCAATAACCCACGCATGGCGCCCCTCCCAGAGCTGGACAAGTAGGTAAATCTTATAATGCCCGGGGCTAGGACGGGTGCCAAAAAATGTCTGGCGCGTCGACGACGACCATGTTTCCGGCGGCACTTTCCGCCTTGCGGGCCATTCGCGGCTTCGTCGAGCGCTTCTGCGCCCAGGCCGGCGTCGGCCGCGACCCCTGCCTGCGCCTGAACCTGGTGCTGGAGGAGCTCTTCACCAACACCATCCGGCACGGCTACCGGGATGGCAACGACGCGCCGGTATGGATCAGCCTCTCGCGCGCGGCGGGCGGCCTGCGCATCGTCTACGAGGACGGCGCGCCGCCCTTCAACCCCTACGTCTGGCTCGCCGCCGCGACGTCCTCGGGGCCGCAGCCGCTGCGCCGCCCCGGCGGGCTCGGCATCCTGCTCACCAGGGAGCTCGCGGCCTCGCGCGAGTACGCCTACGTTTTCGGGCGCAACAGCATCCGGCTCGGCATGCGCCTCGACTAGCAGTTCGGCGCGGGACTTTTTGATAAATCGGGACAGATCAACGTTCAAGCGGAGGACAGCGCGCGTTGTTTTTTTGCACATTGGCAAAACAATGCGATAGCTCATCGTGTCGGGCCGCGGCGTCAGGCCCGAGGACACCGAGAGTTGCCATGTAACGACCCGCTCGGGATAGTTGGCTTACGTCATATGCACCGAGGAGCTTTCGATGGAGGAGAAGAAGCGCTTCGGAATCACGACTACGATCATTCCTTTGCTGCAGAAGGACGGGCGGCGGCGTTTCGAGTATCCGAAGCCGCTCAACGTGCGGGTGCTCGAATGGACGATGCTGGCGCTGTGGCTGCTCGCGCCCGCTGTCGTCGCCGCCGCGCTGATGTAGCTCGTGGTGCCCGGGGGCGGACTCGAACCGCCATGGCTTGCGCCGGGGGATTTTAAGTCCCCTGTGTCTACCAGTTTCACCACCCGGGCCGGTCGAGACTCTTTAGGCCGCGAGCTTCAGAGGCTCCACCTTCGGCCGACGTCGCTTGGACGCATGCCATAAATCATAGGCGGCCTGCATCGTCAGCCAGGATTCGGCGCTGCCGCCAAGCGCCGCGGAGAGCCGCAACGCCATGTCCGCGCTCACCGCAGCGCGGCCGTTGATCACGCGCGAGAGGGCTACGCGCGAGACGCCAAGCTTCCTCGCGAACTCCGTGACGGAAAGACCGCCTTCAGCAAGGACCGTGTGCTGCAGAACTTCGCCAGGGTGGGGCGGCTTGTGCATGCAGGTCGTCATCTTCGCCATCATCCCACCCCCTTGGGGACCTCGCCGCCCCGTCGCGGCCGGCCCGGCCCTCGAGCACGCCGGAAGGCTGCGACTGGAGGGGGAGTCGGAATCGAATACCGCGCCTAAGCCCGCAGTCTATCTGGGGATGCGCCCTGACTCACCCGCCTCGTGCCTCGTACCGTCAAAGGTACCGTCGCCAGTCACCCGCTGCCCTCACGGACATAAAGATGAACCGAGCCTGCTGAAGGCTGCGCGGCCGGACCTATGGCTCCAGACGCGGTGCCGTCTTCGGCAGGCTGAAGCTGAATGTAGCTCCCTCGTCCACTTTGCCGTCGGCCCACACCCGCCCATTGTGGCGCGATACCACGCGCTGCACGATGGCGAGACCGATGCCGGTGCCGGAGAACTCCGACTCAGAGTGCAGGCGCCGAAAGACACCGAACAATTTGTCTGCATGGCGCATGTCGAAGCCCGCGCCGTTGTCGCGGACGCGATAGATAACCATTGACCCCTCGTCTTCGGCACTGACCTCGATGGCCGGCTTGTCGCGCTTTCCGGTGTATTTCACCGCGTTGAACAGCAAGTTGAGCCAGACCTGTTTCAAGAGCGTCTGATCGCCCCAGGCCCGTGGCAGCGGCCGCAGGGTGAAGTCCGGTTCCCTGTCGGGCCAGCTTGCGCGGACGCTTCTCGCCCCTCTTACGCAGCCGAGGTAGGGCGGCTAGATTCTCGTGCCCACCGGTTTGGTTTCCTTGACCGGATAGAAGACCTTGAGCGCCTTCGCGTTCGCCGTCAATGAAACTGCTTCGCGCGCGACCGATATCTCACCCTCGGCGAAACACGGATTTATCGAATCGTCCGAACGGTGCGGGAAATCCTTACAAATGGAGCCGTTCCGCTGTGTCAGAGGACGCTTGCCTTCTCTGCTTCCGCAGGTAAATTCCAAAGCTTCCTCAGATGGTTCCGATGCTACGGTTACTGATCGCGAAGGACAGCAAGCACGACGTCGAGCTCGAGGTGCATGAGCTCAAGCGCGCCGGGCTCGCTGTCACGTACCGCATCGCTGATCGCAGGGAATCATTTACCGAGGCACTGCGCGACTTCGCCCCTGACGTCATCATTTCGGACTTCTCCATGCCCGCCTTTGATGGCATGGAAGCGCTCAGGCTGACGAGCGAGCTCGCGCCCCATGTACCGCTGATCTTCGTCTCGGGAACGCTCGGCGAGGAATACGCGATCCGCGCCCTGAAGGACGGCGCCACCGACTACGTCCTCAAGACCAATCTGGTGCGCCTTCCGGCAGCGGTCGAGCGCGCAGTCGCCGACGCAAGGGTACGGCGCGAGCGCCTTCGCGCCGAGACGGAGCTGCAGATCGCTCGCGAGCGGCTGCAGGAGCGCGAGGCCGGCCTGGCGCGGGCACAGCACATGGCGAAGCTCGCCCACGTGATCACGGCGCCGAACGGCTCGTTCAAGACCTGGTCCGATACGTTCCCGGAGCTCGTCGGCGCGGACCGCGCGCACATGCCGCGAAGCATCCGCGGTTGGCTGAAGCTGCTGCACCCGGACGACGACCAGAAGTTTCGCTCTGCGAGCACCGCGGCGGGCTCGACCGGCAGGCGCACTGACGTCGACTATCGTGTGCAGCGCAGGAACGGGGAGTGGATCCACGTCCAGCATGTAATGGAGCCCCTGGAGAGCCAGCCTGGAACCAAGGGTGAGCGTCGTTGGTTCAACACGCTCCAAGATGTGACGGAGCAGACGCAAGCAAGCGAGAGGATCAGCAGACTAAATCGCGTCTACGCGGTCTTGAGCGGCATCAACTCCACGATCGTTCGCGTGCGCGACCGCGATGAGCTCTTCCATGAGGCTTGCCGCATCGCCGTCGAGCTCGGGGGCCTGCGGCTCGCCTACATCGGCCTGGTCGACCACGAGCGCCAGCGCATCCGGCCCGTCGCGTGGGCCGGGGACCACGTCGACTTTGCTCAGCTTGAGCGCCCGCTGCAGCGGCCGGGAGCGCCGCGAGGCGGGGCGAGCCAGGCGATCCATTCGAAACGCCCGGTCGTCCAGAACGACATTCGCGCCGACCCGCAACAGATGACCTATCCCGACCAGGCGCTTGCGCGCGGGTATCGATCGGTGGCGGCGCTGCCGCTTGTCGTGGGCGAGCGAGCGATCGGCGTGCTCTCGCTATTCGCCGGCGAGCCCGGCTACTTCGATGTGGAAGAGATGAGGCTGCTCGAGGACCTCGCCAGCAATATCTCCTTCGCGGTCGACCACATCGAGAAGGCGGAACGGCTGAACCATCTCGCCTACTACGACTCGGTCACCGGGCTTGCGAACCGGGCGCTGTTCCACGAACGGCTGGCCGAGCATGTGCGCACCAGCGAAGCGTATCGCGAGCAGTTCGCCGTGTGCATCTTCGATGTCGACCGGTTCAAGACCATCAACGACACCTTCGGCAGGCGCACCGGCGACATGCTGCTCAAGCAGATCGCAGGGCGCATGACCCAGGCCACGGGAGACCCAGGGCGACTTGCACGCGTCAACGCGGACGCCTTCGCCCTGGTGATCCCGGGCATTCAGAACGTGGACGACGCAGCCCGGCGACTCGAGCAAGCGCTCAAAGCGTGCCTCAGCTCGCCTTTCGCCATCGATGACAGGGAATTGCGCGTCGCCGGCAAGGCCGGCCTGGCGCTCTTCCCGACCGACGGTGACGATGACGAGACGCTGTTTGCGCATGCCGAGGCGGCCTTGAAAAGAACCAAGCAGACCGGCGACCGGTACCTGTTCTATGCCGAGCAGATGACTACCGCCGTGGCGGAGAATCTGAAGCTCGAGAACAAGCTGCGGCAGGCGCTGGAGAACGAGGAGTTCGTCCTGCACTATCAGCCGAAAGTCGACCTCCAGAGCATGCGGATCGTGGGCCTCGAGGCCCTGATTCGCTGGCAGAGCCCCGAGCTCGGGCTGGTCCCGCCGATGCAGTTCATTCCGTTGATGGAGCAGACGGGGCTGATTCTCGAGGTCGGTGTGTGGGCTTTGAGGCGGGCGGTGCTCGATCACCGGCGATGGACGGACGAACAGCTCTCTCCGCCACCCGTTGCGGTCAACGTTTCGGCGATCCAGCTCCGGCAGCAGAGTATCGTCGACACGGTCGCGGAGGCCGTCGATCAGGGCGCGAAGCCGACGGCAGTGGAGCTAGAGATCACCGAGAGCCTGCTCATGGACGATATTGAAGGCAATATCGAGAAGCTGCGGGCGATCCGCCATCTGGGGGTGAAGATGGCCATCGACGACTTCGGCACCGGACACTCGTCGCTGGCATACCTCGCGAGGCTGCCTGTCGACGCACTCAAGATCGACCGTTCATTCATCATTAGGATGCTCGACAGCCCGGACGCTATGACCCTGGTCCGGACGATCATCTCGCTGGCGCATTCGCTCAAGCTTACGGTGGTGGCCGAAGGCGTAGACTCGGAGGAGCAGGCCAAGACGCTGCGGCTGCTCGGTTGCGACCACATGCAGGGCTACCTGTACAGCAAGCCGCTGGAGGCCGGAAAACTGGTGAGCCTGTTGCGTGGTGCGCGGCTTGGGCGTTAGATGTCCTGGCGCCGACGGCCTCACAGATGGGGCCCACCCGGATCCAGCTCAACGGACCAGCCGTATCCCCTCGAAAACGCGGGTCACCTGGGAATCGGAGGCGGGAGTCGGAATCGAACCGGCGTCCACGGCTTTGCAGGCCGCTGCATGACCACTCTGCCATCCCGCCCGGGACAACAAAAAAGGGAAGGTCCCGGGGATCGCCGCGTAACCTTCCCTATCTTACCTTGGAGCGGGAAACGAGTCTCGAACTCGCGACCTCAACCTTGGCAAGGTTGCGCTCTACCAACTGAGCTATTCCCGCGCGAAAGTGGCGAGATTATATCAAGGGCGGACCGCGGCGTAAGGCAGGGCCGTGCGCAGGTTGTAGAGCATCGAGACTACCGTCAGCACCGCCGCGATGTTGATCAGCACCGTGCCCAGCCACTGGCAGTCCAGGCCCAGGAGCTCCTCGTGGAACAGCAGGAGCGGGATGGCCACCATCTGCGCGACCGTCTTCAGCTTGCCGATGAAGGCGACCGCGACGCTCCTCGCCTGCCCGACCTTGGCCATCCATTCGCGCAGCGCCGAGATGGCGATCTCGCGGCCGATGATGATGAGGGCCACCAGCATGTCGACGCGGCCGAGGTAGAGCAGCGCGATCAGCGCCCCGACCACGATCAGCTTGTCGGCGACCGGGTCGAGGAAAGCGCCGAAGGCCGAGGTCTGGTTCAGGCGCCGCGCCAGGTAGCCGTCGAGCCAGTCGGTGAGCGCGGCAAGGATGAAGACCACGGTCGCGGCAACGTTCTTGCCGTAGTAGGAGAGCCATTCCTCGGGCACGTAGTACAGGCCGATGATGAGCGGGATCAGCACGATCCGCGACAGCGTCACCAGGTTGGGCGTGTTGAAGATCATCCGCGCCCCGCCGGCTCGTGCAGGTGGCGGTAGATGCGCTCGGCGAGCGCGCGGCTCACGCCCTCGACCTTGGCGATGTCGTCCACCGCCGCGGCCTGCACGCCGCGCAGGCCGCCGAACGCCGAGAGCAGCGCCTGGCGGCGCTTCGCGCCGATGCCCGGGATCTCGTTCAGCATCGAGGTGGTGCGCGCCTTGCCGCGCCGCGCGCGGTGGCCGAGCACCGCGAAGCGGTGCGCCTCGTCGCGGATCTGCTGGACGAGGTGCAGGCCCGGGTGCGAGGGCGCGAGCTGCAGCGTCCTGCCCTCCGACTCGAGGATCAGCTCCTCGAGCCCGGGCTTGCGCTCGGCGCCCTTCGCCACGCCTACGACGCTGACTTGATGCAAACCCAGATCGCTCAAGACTGCAGAAGCAATGTTTACCTGGCCCTTGCCGCCGTCGATCAGCACCACGTCCGGGATGCGCCCCGCCTCTGTCGTGATCCGCTCGTAGCGGCGCTCGAGCACCTGCCGCATCGCCGCGTAGTCGTCGCCCGGCGCGACGCCGCGGATGTTGAAGCGCCGGTACTCGGACTTCTGCATCTGCTGGCGGTCGTAGACGACGCAGGCGGCCACGGTCGCCTCGCCCATGGTGTGGCTGATGTCGAAGCACTCGATCCGCTGCGCGCCCTCGGGCAGCCCGAGCGCGTCGCGCAGCGCGAGCAGGCGCGCCTCCTGCGTGGCGCGGTCGCGCACGCGCTGCGCGATGGCGAGCTCGGCGTTCTTACACGCCATGTCGAGCCATATGCGCTTTTCTACAAAAGACGGAGAAAGGACCTCGACAGAAAGGTCCAAATCGACCTTGTCGCTCGTGACGATCAGCCCGGGCATGGGCTGCTCCAAGTAATGCTGCTCCAGGAAGGCGGTGATCACCTCCGCCGGCGCCGCCCCCTCGGCGTTCGCCGGGAAGAAGCTGCGGTCGCCGACATGCCGCCCGCCCCGGATCATCACCAGGTTGACGCAGGCGATGCCGCCGTCGATGACGCAGGCGACCACGTCGGCGTCGACGCCGCGGTTCGACTCGACGTACTGGCGCGCCTGGACGCGCGAGAGCGCGCGCACCTGGTCGCGGTAGGCCGCCGCTTCCTCGTAGCGCCGGGCGTCCGATGCCGAATTCATTCTTTCATTCAGCTTTCTGATGACGTCATCTTCGCGGCCCTCCAGGAACAGCACCGCGTTGGCCACGTCCTCGGCGTACGGCCCGGGGGCGATCTTGCCGGTGCAGGGCGCGGTGCAGCGCTGGATCTGGTGCAGCAGGCAGGGCCGCGACCGGTTCTCGAACACCGTGTCTTCGCAGGTGCGCAGCCGGAACACCCGCTGCAGGAGCTGGATGCTCTCACGCACCGCGTAGGCGTGCGGGAAAGGACCGAAATAACGGTTGCGCCGGTCCTTGGCGCCGCGGTGGAAGCCCAGGCGCGGGAACTCGTGGCCGCTGATCTCGAGGTAGGGGTAGGACTTGTCGTCGCGGAACAGGATGTTGTAGCGCGGCGCGAGGCCCTTGATGAGGTTGTTCTCGAGCAGCAGCGCCTCCCCCTCCGAGCGCGTCGCCGTGACCTCGATCGAGGCCACCTGGGAGAGCATCATCTCGATCCTCGGACTTCCCACGGTCTTGTTGAAGTAGGAGCCGACGCGTGTCCTCAGGTCGCGCGCCTTGCCGACGTAGAGCGCCTCGCCGGCCTTGCCGAGCATGCGGTAGACCCCGGGAAGACTGGGCAGCCCGGCGACGAAAGATTTAGGCTCGAAGGACACAACGGCGCGGGTCGAACATCCTGATTTGATTATAAATCGTGTAAAATTCGCGCCTTTTCGCAGCAGGGAAATCGTATGGCGAAGGTCGAAGCGGTCGAGATCCGTCCCGGCAACCTCCTCGAGTGGGACAAGCGCGTCTGGCGCGTGCTCAAGTCCTACCACGTGCACGTCGGCGGCCGCGGCGGCGCCTTCATGCAGGTGGAGATGAAGGACATCGAGGCCGGCACCAAGACCAACCAGCGCTTCCGCACCGAGGACAAGGTCGAGCGCGCCTTCGTCGACCCGCGCGAGATGCAGTACCTCTACCAGGACGGCGACAGCTACGTGTTCATGGACAAGGAGAACTACGAGCAGCTGTCGCTGCCGGCGGAGTTCCTCGAGGGCCAGGCCGGCTACCTGCT
>JBQTJF010000200.1:0-3103 GCA_052387375.1 Betaproteobacteria bacterium | reverse complement strand
CTTCCAGACGTGCACGCCGAGCACGATGTTGTCGGGACGGTACAGAAGCAGCGCGAGCGTGAACTCGCGGAAGCTGACGATGAATAGCAGCAGCCACGAAAGGACCACGGCCGGGGCGAGAAGCGGCAGCAGGATCCTGCGGAAGGTCGTGAACCAGCGCGCCCCGCTCGCCTGCGAGGCCTCTTCCAGCTCGCGGTGCACCTGGATGAGGCTCGCGCGCACGATCCGGGTGGCCACCGCCATGCGCGTGGCGTAAGCGAGCACCAGGATCCAGACCGTGCCGTAGACACCCAGCGGCAGCACCAGGTAGAAAAGGCCGATTGCCGTGCCGGTGATGACCGCCGGGATGGTGAGCGGCGCGAAGGTCATGAAGTCGAGCAGATAGCGCGCAGGCATGCGGGTGCGCACCACGATCCAAGCGACGCTGCAGGCGATGAACACCACGATGGTCGCGCTCAGCCCGCCGGCGATCAATGTGTTGCGCAAAGCGAGCAGCGTCGTGGCGCTCGTCAGGACGTTGACGAAGGGCTGCATCGTGACCGCCGCCGCGCCGGGCGCCAGCAACGCCGCGGCGAGCATGACCGCCGCGGGCAGTGCGAGCGTCAGCAGGAGATAGACGAGCACCACGGCGAGCGCCGGATAGCGCCAGCCGCCGAGCGCAATGCGGCGCGGCCGGTAGGCGCGGCCGCTCACGGTAGCGTAGCGCTCTGCGACGCGTGTCGCCCGGTTGTAGAGCACGAGCAGCGCCGCGCCCAGTAGCACGAACGGGACGGCGATCGCTGCGATCTGGCCATAGCTCGGGAGCCCGATCGGCGGATTGAGCGCGAAGAAGATCCAGGTGCTCAGGATCTGCATCCGGGCGGGCACGCCAATCACCATCGGAATCTCGAAGCCCTCCAACGTGAGTATCGCGACGACGATGAGCAGCGCCAGCGTCGCCGGCAGGAGGATGGGAAGGGTGACCCGCAGGAACGTGGTCGCCGGCCGGGCGCGGCACAGCGCGCTCGCGTCCTCGAGGGCGGGATCCATGCTGCGGAACGCCGCGCTCATGAAGAGGAAGCTGAGCGGCACGAGCGCCAGGCCCTGCACCAGGATCGCGCCGGCCGGGGTGAAGACGTCGAGCGGGCCCGGTCCCGCTAGGCCGAACGCGGCGCGCAGAAAGAGGTTCACCCAGCCCGTGTTCGGCCCCAGGAGCTGCACCCAGGCGATGGCCGTGACCACAGTGGGCACGATCACCGGGCTGACGATGGCGATGAACAGCAGGTCGCGCTGCGGCAGGTCCGCGCGCTCGACCAGCCACGCGAAGAAGATGCCGAGCGCCATGGTGAGGACAACCGACCCGGCCGTGTAGACGAGCGTGTCCGGCACCACCTGCTGGTAGAGCACTGGATTAAGGTAGACGTGCGCGAAGTTTCCCAGCGTCCAGGCGACGCCGGACTCGAAGGGAAGCGCGTCCGTGGTATCGCGAAACGCGGTCGCCAGAAGAAACACGAGCGGCACCGAGACGAGCCAGACGACGCACGCCCCGGCGGTAAGCAGAACGAGCCCTTGAACGCTGGCGGCGCTTTGCAGCCCGCGCAGCGCGTACGCAAGCACCCGCGGCTGTCCGGTTATCTCGTCGCGCCGGTGAGGACCGCGCGCGCCTTACCGTACAGCGCCGCCCGCGGCCGGGCGTTCTGATCGTCTTCGACGATCAGCTCGAGCTTCGCCTCCTGCACCAGCTTCGCGAGCGCAGTCGGTGCCCCGGGGCGCGCGTCGGCGTCGAAGGACGCTTTCTCCATCGCGACCTTGCCCTCGCGGCTCGCCCCCCAAAGCGCGAGCAGCCGCGCCGCATTCGGATGTGGCGCCTTCTGGAGCACGCCGAGCACGTGCTGCGTGCTCCACGCGGGGCTAACAGGCGCCCAGTCGATCGGCTCGTTGTGCTGGTGCTTGCGCTTGAGCACCTCGCTGATCAGCCAGATCATGAGGTCCTTTTCCCCTCGCAGCAGCATGTCGCTCGCCACCGGCGAGCTGGGCACCATGGTGACCTTGGCTTCATCTCTCAGCCGGCGCGCGAAATCAAGCATCCAGGCCTCGCCTTTCGACAAGCCGAGCGTCGCCGGGACCCCCGGCACGAGGAGCGTGGCCCCGACGATGCGCCCCCGCCAGCGCGCATCGAGCAGGTCCTCCCACGTTTTTGGCAAGTCCTGCGGTTTCAGCCTGCGCGTGTCGTAGGCCACGGTGTAGATCACGTTGGCGGCCTTCAGGGTGCGGCCGTCGAGCGCGGTGTCGCCGGGCGCGATGCCGAACGCCGCAAGCTGCGCGCTCTCGAGCTTCGCCACCAGTCCGCGCTTCTCCAGATCCAGGAAGCCGCTGATCGGCCAGAAGAAGACGTCGGCCTGATGGGTGCCCGCCAGCAGCTCGGTGAGCAGCCTCTGGGGCGCCTGCGCGTCTCCGATGGGCTTCACCTTGATGCCGGGAAAGGCGCGCTGGAATTCCGCCACGTAGGATTTCTCGACCGTGTCGGTCGGCGGGCCCCACAGCACCACCTCGCCTTCCTTCTTGGCCGCCTCGTAAAGGGCCTTCGCGACGTCGGCGGGCGAGGCGGCCTGCGCGGCCGCCAGCGCTGCCAGTGCGAAGGCTGCTCTCAGAACCGTTCGCGATCCGAAGATCGTTCTCATGCTTCCCTCCTCCGTCAAGCCGGGCTATGGCGCCGGCAGCCGTCCGAATACCTTCTCCAGCGCCAGTCCGATGGCAAGTAGCTTGCGGTCGCTCCCCGCGGGACCGTCCAACTCCAGCCCGAGCGGCAGACCTGCTTGCGTGCGGCCGATCGGCAGCGTGAGGCCCGGTAGACCCGCGTTCGAGCCGGGGTCAGTGTTCTGGATAAAGGTGCGGAAAGTCGGCACCTCCTTGCCGTTCAATTTCGTGGTGGCATCTTCGCCGATCGGCGCTGCCGGCAGCGGCGTGGTCGGAAACGCGAGCGCGGCGAGCCTGTGTTTCGCGAACGTATCGGCATAGAGCTTCTTCAGCCGCGGCCGCAGCGCGAGCGCTTGCTTGTAGGCTCCTTCGGGCACCGCCTTCTTTGCGCCCGGGATCACCGCGCCGGTGAAGATGCCTTTCACGT
>JBQTJF010000199.1:0-3597 GCA_052387375.1 Betaproteobacteria bacterium | reverse complement strand
GGAAAACTCTTCTCGATCACCGTCTCGCCTTCCTTCGGCTTCACCGCCTCGCGGACCTCCGCGCCGGCGGTGCCGGGGATGAAGAAGGTCGAGCCCGGGCGCACCGAGAGGTGGCGTACATGAATGACTGGCAGCTTCTGATCACGAAATTTCTTCAAGACAGAAGCAGCTTTCCGCGCCGCGGCGTCGGCGCCCTCGAGCTCCATCTTGCCGCCGGGGAAGTAGTCGTTTTGCAGGTCGATGATGAGGAGCGCGGTGTCAGCCATGCTTCTTCTTCAGCTCCGAGAGCGGGATGGAGGTCGGGAACTCGAAGCGCCGGCGGTCGGGCTCGGGCTCGGTGAGCGCCTCGACCTCGCGCATGGTGTTCCGGCTGCGCACGGCGAGGTCCTGGTAGACGAGCAGGTTGGCGTGCTTCCAGGCGAGCTCCTGCTCGGTGACGGCGCGGCGCACCTTGGACGGGATGCCGGCGGCGAGCGAGCGCGCCGGGATGCGCTCCTCGGCCTTGACGAAGGCGAGCGCGGCGACGATGGCGTCCTCGCCCACTTCCGCGTTGTCGTTGACCACGCAGTTCATGCCGATCAGCGCGCCGCGGCGCAGCACGCAGCCGTGCAGGATGGCGCCGTGGCCGATGGTGCAGTCGGCGCCGACCACGGTGTCCTTGCCGGCGAAGCCGTGCAGGATGCAGTTGTCCTGGATGTTGGCGCCCGCCTCGACGATGATGCGGCCGAAGTCGCCGCGCAGGCTGGCGCCCGGCGCGATATAGGCCCTGGCGCCGACGATCACGTCGCCGATCAGCACCGCGCTCGGGTGCACAAAAGCGCTGGCGTGCACGACGGGGGTGATGCCGTCGATGGCGTAGACCCTGGGCATGGAGGCGAATTTTATCTTGGGCCCTGGAAAGGGGGCGCGAAAGCCTGAAAATATTCCCGATCGGGAACGTTTTTGAAGTTCGGGGTCTGACCCCGAATTCCTGGTGGTAAGCTTTTCGCCATGTCCTCGGTGCTCGTCGCGCTGGATTCCGGAGTGCTGCAGGTCACGCTGAACCGCCCCGAGAAGCTGAACTGCCTCAACCCCGAGATGCACCAGCTCCTGCGCAGGGCGCTCGAGCGCGCGGCCGACGAGCCCGGGGTGCGCGCGCTGCTGCTCACCGGCGCCGGGCGCGGCTTCTGCGCCGGGCAGGACCTCGCCGAGCGCGACGTCAGCCCCGGCGCCGCGCCGATCGACCTCTCGGTGTCGCTCGGCTCCTACTACAACCCGCTGGTGCGCCGGCTGCGCGAGCTGCCAAAGCCCGTGGTGTGCGCGGTGAACGGCGTCGCCGCCGGCGCCGGCGCCAACATCGCGCTCGCCTGCGACATCGTCATCGCCGCGCGCTCGGCGAGCTTCATCCAGTCCTTCGCGAACATCGGCCTCGTCCCCGACTCCGGCGGCACCTGGTTCCTGCCGCGCCTGGTCGGCCGCGCGCGCGCCATGGGGCTCGCGCTGCTGAGCGAGAAGCTCACCGCCGAGCAGGCCGCCGACTGGGGCCTCATATGGAAGGTCGTAGAGGATCCAAAGTTGATGGAGGAAGCGCTTGCCCTCGCAAAGAGCTTTGCCGAAGGACCTACAAAAGGCTACGGCCTCATCAAGAAGGCGATGAACGCCTCGAGCGGCGCCTCGCTCGAGTCGCAGCTCGACCTCGAGCGCGACCTGCAGCGCGACGCCGGCTTCTCCGAGGACTACCGCGAAGGGGTCGCCGCCTTCAAGGAGAAGCGCCCGCCGCGGTTTAAGGGGAAATGAAGACAGGCAAGTGACGAAGCGTGCCGAAGACATCGCCCGGGCCATCTGGCGCGAGGACGAGGCGTCGAAGTGGCTCGGCATGGAGCTCGAGGAGGTGCGCGCGGGCTACGCGCGCGTCGCCATGCAGGTGACCAGGCACATGGTGAACGCGCAGAAGCTCTGCCACGGCGGCCTCATCTTCAGCCTCGCCGACTCGAGCTTCGGCTTCGCCTGCAACACGCACAACCAGAAGACGGTGGCGGCGAGCTGCTCGATCGACTTCCTGCAGCCTGCGGCGCTGCACGACCGCCTCACCGCCGAGGCGACCGAGACCGCGCGCGCCGGCCGCAGCGGCGTCTACGACGTGCGCGTCACCAACCAGAAGGGCGAGCTCGTCGCCCTCTTCCGCGGCAAGTCCGCAACGGTCAAAGGGACGTGGATCGAATGAACGCTTTTCCATTGGAGGCAATCGAGAAAGCACCGCAGGAGGAGCTAAGGATTCTGCAACTGCAACGTCTGCAGTGGTCGCTCAAGCACGCCTACGACAACGTGCCGCAGTACCGCAGGAAGTTCGACGCCGCGGGCGTGAAGCCGCGGGACTGCCGCGCGCTCGGGGACCTGGCGCGCTTTCCCTTCACCACCAAGGCCGACCTGCGCGAGACCTATCCCTTCGGCATGTTCGCGGTGCCGATGGACAAGGTGGTGCGCATCCACGCCTCCTCGGGCACCACCGGCAAGCCGACCGTGGTCGGCTACACCGCCAAGGACATCGACACCTGGTCGCAGCTCATGGCGCGCTCGATCCGCGCCGCCGGCGCGCGCCCCGGCGACAAGGTGCACGTCGCCTACGGCTACGGCCTCTTCACCGGCGGCCTGGGCGCGCATTATGGCGCCGAGCGCCTCGGCCTTGCCGTCATTCCGCTGGGCGGCGGCATGACGGAACGCCAGGTGCAGCTCATCGCCGACTTCCAGCCCGAGATCATCATGGTGACGCCGAGCTACATGCTGGCGATCGCCGACGAGATGGAGCGCCAGGGCGTCGACCCGCGCAAGACCTCGCTGCGCATCGGCATCTTCGGCGCCGAGCCGTGGACGAACCAG
The DNA here is from genome assembly GCA_052387375.1 of Betaproteobacteria bacterium. Taxonomy (GTDB): domain Bacteria; phylum Pseudomonadota; class Gammaproteobacteria; order Burkholderiales; family SG8-39; genus SCGC-AG-212-J23. The sequence goes on along the minus strand of JBQTJF010000199.1, from coordinate 741 downwards.
ATGCGAAGCAATATTGAAGATAGATTGAAGATAGAGGCCATAGACATCTACGGCCTGTCGGAAGTCATCGGCCCGGGCGTGGCGCAGGAGTGCCTCGAGACCAAGGACGGCCTCACCATCTGGGAGGACCACTTCTATCCCGAGATAGTGGACCCGCAGAGCGGCGCGCCCCTGCCCGAGGGCGAGAAGGGCGAGCTCGTCTTCACCTCGCTCACCAAGGAAGCGCTGCCGGTGATCCGCTACCGCACGCGCGACCTGACGCGCCTGCTGCCCGGCAGCGCGCGCACCATGCGCCGCATGGAGAAGATCACCGGCCGCGCCGACGACATGCTCATCGTGCGCGGCGTCAACGTCTTCCCCTCGCAGATCGAGGAGCTGATCCTGAAGCAGCCCGGGCTCGCGCCGCACTACGTGCTCGAGCTCTCCAAGGACGGGCCGCTCGACCACCTCACCGTGGTGGTGGAAGGCGACGCCGCCGGCGCCGCCGCCCTGAAGCACCACATCAAGTCCTACATCGGCATCAGCGCCGACGTAAGAATCGGCAGCATCGAGCGCTCCATCGGCAAGGCGAAGCGCGTCATCGACAAGCGCCCGAAGTAGATCTCAAGCAGCCTTTGAGGAAGCGGGCCATGACGCGCCCAATGGCCCAGCCCGCCAGAGCCGCAGCCCCGACGAGCAGCACCACCGCGCCGGCGCCGCCGGCCAGGTAAGTACCGCCGAAGGCCACCGGCACCCACAAGA
>JBQTJF010000198.1:0-4594 GCA_052387375.1 Betaproteobacteria bacterium | reverse complement strand
CGGCGAGCGCCGCCACCAGCGCGTACGCGGCGCTGGCGAGGCGGCGCAGTCTGCGGACGAGCGCGGTCGAGGCTTGCATCAAGGCAGCAGCAAGCCTATCGGTGCGCTAAAGCGCTGACTATCGCCTATCCGGCTACACGGCGCCTGTCGCTGCGCGGCGACGCGGGCTTCTCGCGCGACTGGAGTTTCTCCAGGAGAGCGCGCTTGATCAGCGAGACCGCGGCGCTCATGGCGAGGCTGCCGAGCGCGAGGCCTTTGCCGGTCTTGCGATCCTTTCTTCTTTCCTGCTCCCTGCGCTCGGGAAGTTTTGCATGACTGTTCCTGCGCAGGCCGCCGCCGACCAGGAAGCCGAGCGCCGCCGCGGCGGCGAGGCCCGCGGGGGAGGCCATGGTGTCGATGGCGCGGCGCCCGGCGGCCCGCGCCACGCGCGGCAGCTCCTCGCGGCGCCGCGACAGCCGCTGCTCGACTTCGTAGATGTCGTCGTCCAGGCTCGGCTTGAGAGGCGTCTTCACGAGGGTTCCTTGGGGGCCTCGGCGCGCAGCTGGCGCACCAGGGCGGTGAACGGCACCTCGACGACGAGGCGGCGCACCCACAGCGCCAGCGCGGCGGCGCCGGCGAGGTTGATGAGCGCGGCGACGGCGAGCGCCGTGATCCAGGAAGCGCCCTGGCCGAGCAGATAAACGATGCCGCCGGCGACGAGCGCCATCCACGCGGTGACGACCAGCACCGCGGCGATCAGCACCGCGCCGAGCAGCAGCGCGAGGCGGATGGCGGCGCGCCGCGCGTCGAGCGCGGCGAGCAGCGCGTAGTCGGAGAAGAGCTGGCGCGACTCCCCGAGCAGGCGGCCGAGAAGGCCGCCCAGGCCCGGCGGCCGGCGCAGCGGCGCGGCGTCCGCCATGCGCGGCTAGCGGCGCATCAGCATGGCCAGCAGGTAGCCGGCGGCGAGCGCCATGCCGATCGCGGCGACCGGGTGCTCGCGCACGTACTCGCGCCCCGCCTCGACCCAGTCCTCCTGCAGCGAGTACAGCTCGTCGACCTTCTCGCCGACGCGGTCGGCGACCGAGGAAACGGTCTGCGCGGCGCGATCGACGGTGTCGTGCGCGCTCTGCGCCAGGCGGTCAACGTTCTGCTTCGAAGCGGTGCTTTCCATCTGCGCCATTGGCATCCTCCGTTGGTAGGGGCGAAAGGCAGCTAGCAACCTCTATACCCGGCTGCGCTGCTCGCGCGCCTCGGCCGCGGCGCGGGCGCGCTCGCGGCTGTCCTCGCTCTTGTAGGCGGCGAGGCGGTTGTAGAGCGTCTTCAGGCTGATGCCGAGCATGTCGGCCGCCTTGCGCTTCGAGCCGCACTCGGCGAGCGTCGCCTCGATGAGCCGGCGGCTCACCTCGTCGAGCGTGGTGCCGACGCGCACCGAGAGCAGCGGCGCGGATTCCGGCGCCGCCACCGCGGCGGGCGCGAGGTTGGCGTCGATCACCTCGTCGGCGAGGATGAAGGCGCGCTGGGCGTAGTTCTTCAGCTCCCTCACGTTGCCCGGCCAGGTGTGCGCGTAGAGCGCCGCGATGGTCGCCGGGGCGAAGGACTTCGCGGCGTCCTCCTGCTTGTTCAGCTGGTCGAGGAAGTGCTGCGCGAGCAGCTCGATGTCGGTGCCGCGCTCGCGCAGCGGCGGCATGGCGATGGGGAAGACGTTGAGGCGGTGGTAGAGGTCCTCGCGCAGCTTGCCGTCGGCGAGCGCCTGCTCGGGCACGCGGTTGGTGGCGCAGATGAGGCGCACGTCGGTGCTGATCGGCGTGGTGGTGCCGACGCGCATGAAGGTGCCGGTCTCGAGCACGCGCAGCAGCTTCACCTGCAGCTCCTGCGGCATCTCGGTGATCTCGTCGAGGAACAGCGAGCCGCCGCTGGCGCGCTCGAAGTAGCCCTTGTGCTGGCGGTCGGCGCCGGTGAAGCTGCCCTTCTCGTGGCCGAAGAGCTCCGACTCGATGAGCTGCGGCGACACGGCGCCGCAGTTGAGCGGCAGGAACGGCGCGCGCTTGCGCCGGCTCATCTCGTGGATGGTCTGCGCGGCGAGCTCCTTGCCGGTGCCGCTCTCGCCGATCAGCAGCACCGTGGCCGAGGTCGGCGCCACGCGCCCGAGCTGGTCGTAGAGCTTCTGCATCGGCGGCGAGGAGCCGAGCAGGTGGCCGAAGCGGCCGAGCTTGCGCAGCTCCTCGCGCAGCTCGCCGATCTCGGCGCGCAGCTCGCCGGTGCGCGGCACGCGGCGCAGGATGGCGCGCAGGCGGTCGACGTCGACCGGCTTGACGAGATAGTCGGTGGCGCCCAGGCGCAGCGCCTGCACCGCGCTCTCGACGCTGGCGTGGCCGGTGATCAGCACCACCTCGGTCGACTCGCGCGACTCGAGGTCGTTGACCAGCTCGATGCCCTGCCCGTCGGGCAGCTGCAGGTCGGTGAGCAGCACGTCGGGCTGCAGCCGCGACATGTGGATGCGCGCGGCGCGCAGCGAGTCGGCCTGCGACACGCTGAAGCCTTCGCCCTTGGCGAGCTCGGAGAGCCACTCCAGCGCTTCCGGGTCGTCGTCTACGAGCAACAGATGCGGCATGTTTTACGAGGCGGCGTGTAAGAGGTTCCTCGGGGCACGCAACTTGCGTACCAGCGGCGCCGCCCCCGACTGAACCATTCGGGGGCGCCGCCGCCGTCGCCCCGGGGCGTCGGTGCCGCCGCTGGTCCGTCCCGCCCATGCGCGCCGGCACAGCCGTTGCGAGCGGTGCGCCTGCCGGCCGGCGCGGCTGCGTCCCTCCCCTCTCCCCACCGTGGGCGCGCCGGCCCGGTCTCTCTTTATGAGCGTGCAGTGGAGCGAGCTGTTCGGCCTCACCGTCTCCCCCGCCGAGATGATCGTGCGCGGCACCGCCATGTACTGGTTCCTCTTCCTGCTCTTCCGCGTCGTCATCCGCCGCCGCGTCGGCGCGGTGGGCATCAGCGACATCCTGCTGCTGGTCATCATCGCCGACGCCTCGCAGAACGCCATGTCGGGCGACTACAAGTCGATCAGCGACGGCTGCATCCTCGTGGCGACCATCGTCGGCTGGAACTACTTCATCGACTGGCTGACCTACGCGTCGCCCGCCCTGCAGAAGGCGCTCGAGCCGCCGCCGCTGCTGCTCGTGCGCCGCGGCCGGCTGCTGGCGCGCAATCTGCGCCACGAGCTCGTCTCCGAGGTCGAGCTGAAGAGCAAGCTGCGCGAGCACGGCGTCACCGGGCTCGCCGAGGTCGACCAGGCGTGGATGGAAAGCGACGGCCGGGTGACCGTCATCAAGCGCAAACCCTGAAGCTGAAGCAGGGACAGGTTCGCGTCTGTCCCAGGTCTGTCCCGGGTCTGTCCCCTAGCGAACTAGCGAAGCCCCCTAGCGACCCCCTAGCGAAGCCCTAGCGAAGTGCTTTGATCATTGCTTCCGTGATCGACTGCTTCGTCTTCGCGTAGTCGGCCCACGGGTCGGCGCGCAGGCGCTTCAGGCGCCGCGGCACGCTTTTCACGGTGAACTGCCGGCGGATGTCCTTCCGGCCCAGCTCCTCCCAGGACACCGGCGTCGACACGCCGGCGTCCTGGCGCGCGCGCGGCGAGAAGGCCGCGACCGCGCTCGCGGTCTCGGCGTTGCGCAGGTAGTCGACGAACACCTTGCCGCCGCGCTTCGCCTTCGACATGTTGGCGACGAAAAGCTCGGGCTGCGCGCGCACCAGGAACTCGGCGACTTTCTTCGTGAACGCCTTGACCTCGTCCCAGCCGAGCCGCGGCCCCAGCGGCGCCACGACGTGCAGGCCTTTGCCGCCCGTCGTCTTCAGGAAGCACTTCAGCCCGAGCTTCTCCAGGAGCGTCCTGGTGAGCTGCGCCGCTTCGCTCAGCTGCAGCCATGAGATATCCGGCCCGGGGTCGAGGTCCATGGTGATGCGGTCGGGATGCTTCGCGTCCGGGAGGCTCGCGCCCCAGGTGTGGAACTCGACCGCGCCGTTCTGCACCGCGCGCAGGACCGCCTCGAGGGTGGTGAGATGCATGTAGCGCTTCGAGCCGCGCTCGTGGCGCTGGTAGAAGCACTTGGCTTCCGCGCCGTCGGGGCAGCGCACCAGCGTGAGCGGCCGGTTCCTGAGGTGCGGCAGGAACCACTCGCCGATCTCCTCCACATAGCGGACGAGGTCGATCTTGCGGATCTCGAGCGACGGCCATACCAGCCGGTCGGGGTGCGTAATGGTCAATTGTGTTTGCGCCTTTTCCTCGCCGACCTGCTTCGCCGGAATGTCTTCCCGCAGCCCCATGAAGGACGCCTGGCGCAGTGTGCGCGAGAAGTCGCGCATCTGGCGGTAACGCTGCAGTCGCATGGTAATTGCTACCGGCGGACGCAAGGATTACACCCGGCGCGGCGCATCCGCCGGCCTGCGCCGCCTGGCATAGGCCTTGCAGAAACGGGGCGAAAGGAAATCCATGAGCCCCGCCATCGCCTTGCGCCTGCGCCAGCACCTGACGCTGACGCCGCAGGTGCAGCAGGCGCTGCGCCTGCTGCAGATGTCCGCGCTGGAGTTCGCGCAGGAGATGGAGCAGGCGCTCGGCGCCAAC
>JBQTJF010000197.1:0-11497 GCA_052387375.1 Betaproteobacteria bacterium | reverse complement strand
ACGAGTTCCGCATCGCCGGCCAGGCGCGCAACCCCTTCTCCATCGCCATGCCGGCGGCGCATCCGGTGGCGCCGCGCGAGCTGCCGGCCTTCCTCGCGCACGCCGAGCCGCTGGTGGCGCGGCTCGACCTGCTCGCCAACATCACCTCGCTGGCGCAGGCCGAGTAGTTTTCTCTAGAGTGCTTTTTTAGACCGAGAAGGACGACCCGCAGCCGCAGGTGCTCTGGGCGTTGGGGTTCTTGATGACGAACTGCGCGCCCTCCAGGCCTTCCTGGTAGTCGATCTCGGCGCCGGTGAGGTACTGGTAGCTCATCGGGTCGATGAGCAGCGTCACGCCGTTCTTCTGCATCACGGCGTCGTCGTCGTTCTGAACCTCGTCGAAGGTGAAGCCGTACTGGAAGCCCGAGCAGCCGCCGCCGGTGACGAACACGCGCAGCTTGAGCTCCGGGTTGCCTTCTTCCTCGATCAGCTGCTTCACCTTGTTGGCCGCGCTGTCGCTGAAGTTCAGCGGGGCGGGCATTTCTGTCACTGCGTTCATTTCCACGACTCCTGTCATGAGGCTAGCTTGAGCTCCACGCCCTTGACCTCGGCGGCGGAGTGATGCACCAGGCGACCCTCGACGACCGCCCCCTGATGGATCTCGATGCTCTTGTAGTACACGTCCCCTTTGACCCGGGATCCGGCCTGTAGTTCGAGGGTCTCGGTGGCGTGCACCGGGCCGTGGATGGTGCCGTTGACCACGATGTGCGCGGCCTGGACCTCGCCGTCGATGCGCGCGTCGGCCGAGAGCACCAGCGTGCCCGGCTGGTCGGGCAGCGCCGCCACGTTGCCGCGGACCATGCCGTCCACGCGCAACCCGCCGCTGAAGATGACGTTGCCTTCGATGCGCGTCGTGGCGCCGATCAGGCTGTCGATCCTGTTCTGGGGCTTGCTCGTCTTGTTGAACATGCCGTCTTCTCCCTTCATATCCGCCCCCTAGAGGCTGACGCTGTGCGTGGCGCGCGGCTGGGTCGACCCGGTCTCGTAAACCCGCACCTGCACGCTTTCCACTTTCGCTTTCGGGTTCACCCGGAAGGTGCCCTCCACCCGCCGGAAGTACTTGAATGCCAACCGGAAAGCCCCTGCGTCGGCATCCCCCGGCTCGGGAAAGCTCATCATAGCACTGTGGTCGCCTTCCGTCAGGCTGACCACGAGCTCGAGCCGCCCGTTGAAGTCGCGCTCGCGCCGCGTGCTCGGCGTCACGAGGAGGAGGCGATAGCGGTACTCCCCGGGCAGCAGGTCGGGCTCGACCTTGAAGCGATAGATCGAGAGCGTGACGGCGTTGCGCGCCTCCGAGGAGATCATGCTCTCGAAGGTGGCGAGCTCCTCGCGCACCCGCGCGTTCTCCTTTTCTAGGGCGCGGATCTGCTGGGCGAGCTTCTGCTGCGCGGTGCGCTCGATCGAGACGCGGCTGTCGGCGGCGCTGGCGATGGCGCGCAGCTCCTCGAGCTCGGCGCGCGCCGCTTCGAGCTGGCTGGTGACGCGCGCGAGCTCCTGCTGCACCTCGCTGCGGTCGAAGCCGGCGAAGCGCCTGCCGGCGTCGTAGAACCAGGCCGCCGAGGCCGCCGCGATGCCCAGGAACACGGCGACACCGGCCCAGCGCCAGTACCAGGGCACGTGCGAATAGACGGCGACGCGGGGCGCAGCGATGCCGAAGCGCTTGCGGAGGTTCCAGAAGCTCCCGCTCAGATCGCGTTTCAAGGCACCACCGGCACGTGATCGAGGCCAGTCGCTTCAGGCAGCCCAAACATGAGGTTCATGTTCTGCACCGCCTGGCCCGCGGCACCCTTCGTCAGGTTGTCGATGACCGAGAGCACGACGAGCGTATCGGAACGACCGGTGCGCTCGGGCGGGCGGTGCACGGCGATGCGGCAAGTGTTGGCGGCGCGCACCGAGCGCGTGTCCGGATGGCTGCCGGCGGGCATGACGTCGACGAACGGCTCCCTGGCATAGCGCTTTTCGAAGAGGCTTTGGAAATCCACTTCCCTCGTCACCCTGGCATACAGGGTCGCATGGATACCGCGGATCAGCGGCGTGAGATGCGGTATGAAGACCAAGCCGACCTCGCGCTTCGCCGCCTGCGCGAGGCCCTGGCGGATCTCCGGCCAGTGGCGATGCCCGGCCACGTTGTAGGCGGCGAAGTTGTCCGAGGCCTCGGAGAAGGACAGGTGCAGCTCCGCCTTGCGCCCGGCGCCGCTCACGCCGGACTTCGCATCGGCGATCAGGTGATCGAGGTCGACGACCCCGGCCTCGACGAGCGGCAGGAAGCCGAGCTGCGTGGCGGTCGGGTAGCAGCCGGGGTTCGCGACCAGCCGCGCGCCGCGGATCTTCTCGCGGTTCACCTCGGGCAGCCCGTACACCGCGCCGGCGACCAGCTCCGGCGCGGCGTGCTTGACCTTGTACCAGCGTTCCCATTCGGCGACGTCCTTGATGCGGAAGTCCGCCGACAGGTCGATGAGCCGCGCACCGGCGTTCAGGACCTCGCGCGCCTCGCCCATCGCCACGCCGTTGGGCGTGGCGAAGAACACCGCGTCGCAGCCGCGCCAGCCGCTCGGGCCGGGCTGGGTGAAGGCGAGCTCGACGCGGCCGCGCAGGCTCGGGAACATCGCCGCGACCGGCGTGCCCGCTTCCTTGCGCGAAGTGATGGCGCGCAGCTCCGCCTGCGGGTGCCCCGCGAGCAGGCGCAGCAGCTCCACGCCCGTGTATCCGGTTCCTCCGACGATGCCAATCTTGATCATAAAAATGCAAAAGCCGCCCGGGGGCGGCTTTTCGGTTCGCGGAATCCTGAGTTCAGCGTTTCGAGTACTGCTTGCGCCGCCTCGCCTTGTGCAGCCCTACCTTCTTTCGCTCCACTTCGCGCGCGTCGCGCGTCACCAGGCCAGCCGCGCTGAGCGCACTCTTCAGCCCGGCATCATACTCGATCAGCGCCCGGGCGATGCCGTGGCGCACCGCGCCCGCCTGGCCGCTTTCGCCGCCGCCGTAGACGTTCACGGTGATGTCGAAGCTCGCGAGGCTCTTGGTGAGCTCGAGGGGCTGGCGCACCACCATGCGGCCGGTCTCGCGGCCGAAGAACTCGTCGACCGGCTTGCCGTTGACATTGAACTGGCCATTGCCGGGCTTGAGGAAGACGCGCGCGACGGCGCTCTTGCGCCGTCCCGTGCCGTAGTAGTAGTCGCCGACCATCAGATGTTCACAGCCTCTGGTAGTTGTGCCGAATGCGGGTGCGTCGCGCCGGCGTAGACCTTCAACTTCTTCAGCATCGCATAGCCGAGCGGGCCCTTGGGGAGCATGCCCTTTACCGCGTGCTGCAGCGCGCGCTCCGGGTGCGCGGCGTGGAGCTTGGCGAAGCTCGTCTGGCGCAGGCCGCCCGGGTAACCGGTGTGGCGGACGTAGGCCTTGTTCTCCGCCTTCCTGCCCGTGACGCGCAGCTTGGCGGCGTTCACCACGACGACGTAGTCGCCGGTATCCACATGGGGCGTGTACTCGGGCTTGTGCTTGCCGCGCAGCCGCGAGGCAATCTGCGACGCGAGCCGGCCGAGCACCCTGTCCCGGGCGTCGACCAGGACCCAGCGGTTCTCGACTTGACCCGCCTTGGCGGTATAGGTTGTCATGAAAAGCCGCGGATTCTACACGAAAAGGACGCGCCCGATGCAGTGCAAGGTGAGATGGACCGGCGACGGCATGACCTTCCTCGCCGAAACCGGCAGCAGCCACTTAGTGGCCATGGACGGCGCCCCCGCAGGCGGCGGGCGCAACCTCGCGCCGCGCCCCATGGAGGTGGTGCTGGCGGGCACCGGCGGCTGCACCGCCTACGACGTGGTGGTGATCCTGAAGAAAAGCGGCCAGGACGTCACCGGCTGCGACGTCAGCCTGGCCGCGGAGCGCGCCGCCGCCGACCCCAAGGTATTCACGAAGATCCACATGCACTTCGTGCTGCGCGGCCGCGGGCTGAAGAAGAACCTGGTCGAGCAGGCGATCCGCCTGTCGCACGAGAAGTACTGCTCCGCCTCCATCATGCTCGGCAAGACCGCCGAGATCACCAAGGACTACGAGATCGTCGAGGCCTGAGTGCCCAACCTGATCCTCGTCCACCAGGAGACGAAGCAGGACCGCGCCGACTACGAGGCGATCGCCCGCCGCGTGGACGTCGACGTTTACATCGTCGACACCAAGGCGCATGGCGTGGCCGACCCGCGCTTCGACGCCGCGGTGCCCACGCTCACCGTGTCGCCGATGCCGATCAAGAAGTTCGTGCCGCCGCGCGGCGCGGTGTGCCAGGGCCTCGAGCATCCGAAAAGCGAGCAGTACGCGCGCCTCTCGCGCCTGGGCCTACCGGTTCCGAAATGGACAAATATTCGTCCAGGAACCGCTCTCGATCCTTCCGCGTGGGGCCCCTATGTGATCGTCAAGCCCGACCTCGGGCGCAAGGGCGCGGAGATCCTCATCAAGCGCACCGGGCGGGTGCGCTATCGCGCACCCGCATTCCTCGCCCAGGAATTCATCTACACCGGCCGCTGGCCGGTGAACTATCGGGTCGTCACGCTGTTCGGCCGCACGCTCATGAGCTGGCGCTGCGAGGCCGACCACCGCTTCGAGCCGCTCGAGTCGCGCTGGGACTTCAGGGCGCGCGGCGGCATCACCGTGGTCTCGAACAAGCGCGATTCGCGATACACGCTCGCCTTCGACGCCGACGCGATCGCGCTCGCCGAGCGCGCGCATGCGGCGTTCCCCGACCAGCCGCTGCTCGGCACCGACATCGTGCGCGACGCGGACTCGGGCGCCCTGTACCTCATCGAGTGCAATCCGCGCGGCGACGCCTGGCTCATCTCCTCCGACATGGGCCGCCTCATCGAGGCGGCGAACGGCCTGGACTTCGCCGCGCAGTTCGACGCGCTCGAGATCGCCGCCGCGGCCCTGGCCGGGGAAACGAGGCGACGGGCAGCGTACCATTCGGCGCCATGAACTCCGCCACCGTCCCGCACGTCATCACCGCCCTGCTCGCGCTCGGCATGGCGATCGCCTTCATCGCCGCCGACCGGCGCTCGCCGACCAGCCGCGCGCTGGCGCTGTTCCTCGGCTCGGTGGGCATCGCCATTGCGACCGGCGTGCTGCTCGCGCCGAAGGCCTACGCCGCCGGCGTCCCCGCCTGGGGCGGCGTGCTGGCGCTGCCCGAGACGCTCGCCTTCGTCTTCGCCTACGAATGGCTGCTGCGCGTGCGCCGCACCGTGCCGACGCGCAACCTGTACACGGAAGGGCCGGATCGGCTGCTGCGCATCGCGCAGGGGCTGGCCGTCCTCTACTTCGTGTTCTCCTGCCTCTTTCCCGAGCAGCGCACCGCGCATTTCAGCGGCGAGCTGCTGCTCGAAGCTGGCGAGCAGCGCCAGGGATGGTTCTATCTCTTCGCCGTGCCGCTCGGCGTGTCGCTCCTGCTCAGCACTTTTTCCGGGCTGCTGCTGCTCAAGCGCCGCCCGGACAAGGCGGAGGGCCTGCGCGTCGTGGCATTCGTGCTCGGCGGCCCGTTCATGGCCTCGGGAATGGTGCTGCCGCAGGAGCTGACGCCGATCCCGACCACGCTGGGCATGCTCGTGTTCCTGTACGGCGCCGTGCAGTACCACGTCATCCAGGGGCGCCGTGCGCAATTCATGTCGCGCTTCCTCGCGCCGCAGGTCGCGGAGCTCGTGCACGAGCGCGGCCTGAAGGCGGCGACGCAGGAGAACACGCTCGAGCTCTCGGTGGTGTGCTGCGACCTGCGCGGCTTCACCGCGTTCTCCAAGAGCACGCCGCCGCAGAAAGTGATCCAGATCCTGCGGCAGTACTACGACGTGGTCGGATCGGCGGCGGCGCGCTTCGGCGGCACCATCAAGGACCAGGCCGGCGACGGCGTGCTCATCCTGGTGGGGGCGCCGGTGGCCTTCGCCGACCATGCGCGGCGCGCCCTGGAGATGGCGAAGTCGATCCGCGCCGAGGCGATGCTGGTCATCAGTCGCTGGTCGGATGCGGAGCTGCGCCTCGGCGTCGGCGTGGGCGTGGCGAGCGGCTTCGTCACCGTCGGCGTCATCGGCGCCGCCTCGCGCCTCGAGTACACCGCCGTCGGCCCGGCGGTGAACCTCGCCTCGCGCATGTGCTCGGAAGCCGAGCACGGCGAGGTGCTGGTCGACGAGCGCACCAAGGAGTTGTTCCATGGAGAAGCAAGGGAACTCCGGCCCGGCGGCGCGCTGCGGCTCAAGGGCTACGAGCAGCCGGTGCAGAGCTACGTGCTCGCCGCCGCTTGAGCCGGCTCGAGAGCTTCATCCGCCGCCTGCAGGCACAGCTGGCCTCGCTGGATTCTGCTGTAAAGCAGGTTGAGACGATCCCAGGGGCTTTTCTTGAGCTCGGGCTCGGCAATGGCCGCAGCTTCGATCACCTGCGCCGGCACGCCGGAAAAACGCGCACGATCTATGCGCTCGACCGGCAGCTTGCCGCGCACCCCGACTGCATTCCTGAAAACCTCATCCTGGGCGATTTCCGCGACACGCTGCCCGCGCTGGCGCGCAGAATCGGCCGCAGCGTCGCGCTGGTGCACGCCGACACCGGCTCGGGCGACGAAGCCGCGAGCCGCGCGCAGGCGCTCGAGCTGCCCGCGCTGCTCGAGCCGCTGCTCGTCGCGGGGGCCATCGTGGTCTCCGACCAGGACATGCAACCCGACTGGCAACCGCTTCCGCTTCCGGACCGCGTGGCCCCCGGCCGCTATTTCCTCTGGCGCCGGTCTTCGAGCCACTCGTAGTCGAGTCGCGGCAGCTCGCCGATCAGCGCGTCGTCCTGAGGCAGGATGCCGGTCAATTCGGACTAGAATTGCTCAGTGGCAACCGACCTTGTCCTGAAGATCCTGAAGGAGATGCGCGCCGAGCAAAGCGCATTCCGCAAGGAGACGCGCGACAGCCTCGGCAAGGTCTTTCACCGGCTTTCGATACTCGAGACCCAGATGGGCGACGTTCGGCAGCGCCTGGGCTCGCTGGAACGGCACCTGGCAGCGCTGCTCGCGGCCGTGCCGGCGACAAGCGAGCGCATCGACAGGCTCGAAGCCCGCCTGACGGCGCTCGAGGCGCGCTCGCCTCGCCGGGCCGCCCGCCGGGCGCTACTTCATCTGGCGGCGCTCTTCGAACCACTCCTCGGCGTAGTCGCAGCCGCGGTATTCCTCGAAGTAGGGCCCGCCGAGCGTGAAATGCACGATCCTGGCCGCCGGGTTGTAGGCGTATTCGCCGACCAGCCAGTTCCAGTCGAGGGGCAGCTCGCCGATCAGGGCGTCCTCGATCCACGCGAAGCGGTGCAGATCGAGGCCGGACGCCGCATTCACGTACTCGGGGGTGAGCGCGCGGCAGCGCTCGTTGTTGAACAGCATCAGGCTCGACCAGTTCTTGCGCGCGTAGCGCGTCTGCACCTGGTCGAGGAACTTGCGCTGCGTCTTCGGCACATAGTCGTGCTTGCAAACCAGCACGGCTTTGTGTTTCTCGGAAGAAATTCGGCTAACCAATTCTGAAATATCCGTACGGCAGAGCATGTCGCAATCCATGTACAGCGACCAGCCGCGATAGCCGCTAAGCGCCGGCACCAGGAAACGCGTCAGGCTGAACTCGGTGGACTCGGTCGGCCCGCGCGGCCGGGTGTACATCTGCAACTGGCTTCTCACCAGCGCCGTGATCGACACCGGCACCGACGAACGCCGGATGATGGAATGCGCGAGCGTGTAGAAGGCGACCGCCTCCCTCGGGTCGAACCCGATGTAGACATTCAGCACGGCTACAGGCGGTAGGCGACGGTGGTCATCACCCTGGAGGCGATGCGCATCGCGGCGCGCGCCGGCCGAGGCAGCTCGGCGGCGCCCAGCGCAAGCGCGGCGGCGCGGTGCTTCGCCTCGTCGGCGCGCATGCCCTCGACGACGGCGCGCGTCCTGGCGTCCTGCGCCGGCAGCGCCCGCAGATGCCCGGTCAGGTGCTCTTCGACCTGGCGCTCGGTCTCGGCGAGGAAAGCGAGGCTCCAGCGATCGCCCAGGGCGCCGGCGACCGCGCCGATCGCGAGCGAGCCGGCGTACCACAGGGGATTGAGCAGGCTCGGCCTGCCGCCGAGCTCGCGGATGCGCTCGGCGCTCCAGGCGAGATGGTCCTCCTCCTCTCGCGCCGCCTTCGCCAATGCCTCCCGGCTCTGCGCGTTGCGCGCGGTGAGCGCCTGCCCCTGGTAGAGCGCCTGCGCGCAGACCTCGCCGACGTGGTTGACGCGCATGAGCGCCGCGGCGTGCGCTTGCTCGCTTTCATCCAGTTGCGACTCCGCAACCGGATCTGCGGGAGAAATGCGTGCCGCATGGTGCACCCCGGCCACGGCGCGCAGCGCGCGGTCGAACTCGCCGATCAGCCGATCCAACATGCCCCGATTCTAGGCCCACAAATAAAAACGGGCGCCCGAAGGCGCCCGTCTAAAGATGAAACGCGTTGCTTCTTAGAACGAGTGGAGCAGGCCGATCTGGAAGGCGCGCGGGTCGTAGCCTGCGGCGACAGTAGTGCCGGCGTGGGCAAGGTTCACCTGCCGGGTGGAAGCCGCCTCGTTGTCGACGTCCTGGAAGCCAACGTAGACGCGCGTGCGCTTGGACATCACGTGCTGGTAGCTGATACCCCAGACCGTGGACTCGGTGGCGCCGCCGCCGATGTCGTTCTCCTGACTGCCGTAGACGGCGTACAGCTCATGTCTGCCGCCAAATCGCGCGACGCCGCTGATCGCCCAGCCTGTACGGTCTTCGGTCGTAGGACCGCGCGTCTCGGTCTCCTGGTTCCACCAGTTCCCGTAGATACCGAAGGCCCTGTTGTCCCAGTTTGCCGAGAGTTGGGTACGAGTCGTCTCGACTTCGCCCGCCGGAACCGCTGCAGAGGCGGCAATCGCCCCGGTTGCCGGGTTAAGGGTGAACACCGGCGCCACGGCACCTGCCTCAATAGTGTTTACTCCATACGAGGCTGCCACACCGATCGGGCCAGGGGTCCAGCGTACCGCCGCGTCCCAGTAGTTGGCTTCGCCTCTGACGGCGGTCGGCTCCGTGTCGTTGTTCAAACCGCCGCCCGACAGGCCCCAGATGGCGCCGACGCTGAAGCCGCCGATCACCGGGCTCGAGTACTTGAACGAGTTGCTGGCGCGCGTGGGAATGAAGCCGGTCCAGCTGAACACCGAGCCGAACGTGCCGTACGCCGCCGCCGAGCCGACCGCAAACGTATGGAACGTATGCGTGTACTGGCGGCCGAGGGTCAGCTCGCCCCAGGCCTTGCTGCCCAGGCCGACGAACGTCAAGCGGTTGGTCATGCCGTTGGCCGGAGTCGAGCCGTTGTCCGCCGTGATGTCGAACTCGATCTGGTACATGGCGTAGGTGCCGCCGGCGAGATCCTCGCTGCCGCGCACGCCGAAGCGCGAGCCGCTGTGCTGCCCTTGGCTTAGAAAGTCCTTGTTGACATCGCCGTCCGAGAACTTGTTGTTCTGGTAGCCGAGGTCGATGATGCCGTACAAGGTCTGCGCGAACGCGGAAGGCGAGGCCAGCGCCCCCACGACCGCTACTGCAAGAAGCTTCTTCTTCATTGGTACTCCCCCAGGGTTAGTGGTTGGTTAACCTCTCGGTTCGAGAAGTCAGCGGAAATTCTCCCAAGGGGCCGTAAGGCAGGGCAACGCAAATCACGGAATTACAGGGGTTTTGGGGGGTGCCTGTTGTGTTGGCGCGACATGGCCGTTCCCTCAATCTGTCAAGGGGTTAGCTTTAAATCGAAGAGCCTGGCCAAGGCTTCCCCCGGGTCCGGGGCGCGCATGAAGGCCTCGCCGACCAGAAAGGCGCCGACCCCGGCTTTCCGCAGCCTGGCGACGTCATCGCGCGAAAGAACGCCGCTTTCGGCGATCACCATGCGCTCCTTCGGCACCTGCGGCAGGAGCTCGAGCGTGGTCTCGAGCCGGGTCTCGAAGGTGCGCAGGTTGCGGTTGTTGACGCCGATCAACGGCGTCTCGAGGTGAAGCGCAGCCTCGAGCTCGGCCGCATCGTGCACTTCGACGAGCACGGCCATGCCAAGCTCGCCCGCCGCCGACTCGAGCTCGGCCATCTGGTTCGGGGACAGGCACGCGGCGATCAGCAGGATGCAATCGGCGCCCAGCGCGCGCGACTCCACCACCTGATAGGGATCGATGACGAAGTCCTTGCGCAGCACCGGCAGCCGGCAGGCCGCCCGTGCCGCCTGGAGATGCTCGGGCGCGCCCTGGAAGAACTGCACATCGGTAAGCACCGAGAGGCACGCCGCTCCGCCCTGCTCATAGCTCCGCGCAATCGCCGCCGGGTCGAAGTCCGCGCGCAGCAAACCCTTCGATGGGCTGGCGCGCTTGATTTCGGCGATCACTGCGGGCTTCTTGCCACGTAGCGCGCCGACGAAATCGCGGGCCGGCGGAAATGACCGCTGCTCGAGCTCGGACTGGGGAAGCTTGAGCTTCGCCGCAGCCACCTCGGCTCGCTTGACCTCGACTATGCGTCCCAGGATGTCGGCCACTACGACCCCTGAACCCGCGCGGCAAACTGACCAAAGTCCTGTCTTCCGTGGATCACCGCGGCGATGAGGATGCGCGTTTCCTCGATGCGGTAGACGATTCGATAGCGATGAACAAGCCGTTCGCGA
This sequence comes from Betaproteobacteria bacterium, assembly GCA_052387375.1. Taxonomy (GTDB): domain Bacteria; phylum Pseudomonadota; class Gammaproteobacteria; order Burkholderiales; family SG8-39; genus SCGC-AG-212-J23. Next base: position 798 of record JBQTJF010000197.1, on the reverse strand, counting down.
ATCGCGGGATTGCCAATCTCGGGGACGATACGACCTAACTCGGGATACTGCGGAATCGACTCTGCGGTTTCGACGATTTTCGACGCGACCGCCCGCGCATACCAGGGCGAATCTCGCTCGATATAGGCCGCGATCGCCTCAATGTCCTCGAGCGCCTCAGGCGACCAGGCTAGGACGACAGCCATTTACCAAGGCGAACCTTGGCGTCTTCGTGCGACACGGCGCCCTCGGTATCAGCCCTCTTGAGACCGCGGGCGACCTTCTCGAGAACGTAGAGGTGATACTGGATGTCCTCGTAGCTCGCATCATCGGGCAATTTCTCGAGGAGGGCGCTTACATCGTCTTTGGGCGTGGACATTTCTTCTCCGCACTTGTCAATCGCATTCTCTTCGCAAGGCCGGTATAGCCTGTCCGGACTCCAGTCCTTCGCGCAGCAGGCGCAGCAGTTCGATCTTCGCCGTGCGTCCGCGCCAAGCACTCATGGCCTTAGGTTTACGCATAACCGTCAAGGTATCACTTGGCAGCCAGCTTGCGGGTGAACACCACAAACTCCTCGAGCTTCTGCTTGGCGGCGCCGCTCTTGATGGCGTGGCTCGCGCGCTCGATGCCGGCCTTCAGCGTCTTCGCCAGCCCGGCGACGTAGATCGCCGCGCCGGCGTTGAGGGCGACGATGTTGTGCGCCGGGCCGGGCTGGTTGTCGAGCACCGCCTGGATCATGGCCTTGGACTCCTCGACGGTCGTGACCTGGATGGCGCGCCGGTCGTAGAGCTCGAGTCCCGCCTGCGAGGGATGGAAGTT
>JBQTJF010000196.1:0-3809 GCA_052387375.1 Betaproteobacteria bacterium | reverse complement strand
ATGCGCACGCCGCTTTTCCTCCTCAGCCTTATCCCCCTATCCGTGCTCGCGCAGGACGCCGGCCTGGTCAACCATCTCGCCGGGGACGTGGCCTACGTGAGCGCGGGCAAGAGCGCAGCCGCCACGCCCTACATGAAGCTGCGCGAGGGCGACCGCTTCCGCGTCGCGCCCGGGGCGCAGGTGCGCGTCGTCTACTTCGCCGGCGGGCGCCAGGAAAGCTTCACCGGGCCGGCGGAGTTCGTGGCGGGCAGCGATTCGAGCCGCGTCTTGAGCGGCGCGCAGCCGCAGGTGAGCTCGCTGCCTTCGGGGGTGCCGCAGAAGATCGCGAAGACCCCGGAGCTCCTCGCCATTGCGAAGATGGGCCGCGCCGGCGGCTTCGCGGTGCGCGGCGGCATGAAGCCGCGCACGCCCCGGCAGGAAGAGGAGCTGCGCGCGGCGCGCGCCAACTACAAGCAGATGCGCGAGGCCGCCGTCGCCGACGACATCACCCCGGAGCTCTACCTCTGCGCGGTGCTCGACGAGCAGCGCCGCTACGCCGACATGAAGGACGTGGTTTCCGAGATGCAGCGCCGCCAGCCGGCCAATCCGGACGTGGCGCTGATGGCCGAGTACGTCCAGCAGAAACTGGAAGGCAAGTAGGCTCGCCCGTGCAGTCGTTCGGACACAAGGGCAGGCTGGAAGACGCGCGCATGCTGACCGGGCGGGGGCGCTACGTCTCCGACTGGCAGCTGCCCGGGCAGGCGCACGGCGTTTTCGTGCGCTCGGACCGTGCCCATGCAGAGATCCTCGGGATAGAGAAAGAAGAAGCACTGAAAATGCCCGGCGTCATAGCCGTGCTTACCGGCGAAGACATCGAGGCCGCGGGTCTGAAGCCCCTGCCGGCGGCGGCGCCGATGAAGGGGCGCGGCGGCGCCGAGCAGCTACTGCCGCGCCGCCCGGCGCTCGCGCAGGGGCGCGTGCGCTACGTCGGCGACCCGGTGGCGCTGGTGGTTGCCGAGACTTCCGCGCAGGCGCAGGACGCCGCCGAGGTGGTCGCGATCGAGTACCGCGAGCTGCCCGCGGTCATCGACGCACGCGAGGCGCTCAAGCCTGGCGCGCCCCAGCTGCACGACAACATCCCCGGCAACCTGCTGCTCGATTTCGCCGGCGGCGACGAGGCGGCGACCAACGCCGCCTTCGCGCGCGCCGCGCGCGTGGTGAAGCTCACCTCCTACCACACCCGCGTGGTCGGCAACCCGATGGAGCCGCGCGCCGCCACCGGCGTCTACGAAGCGGCGAACGACCTCTACCTCCTCTACGCCACCACGCAGGGCGCGACCGGCATGCGCGGCCAGATGGCCAGCGTGCTCGGCGTGCCGCCGGAGAAGGTGCGCGTGGTCGCCGAGGAGGTCGGCGGCGGCTTCGGCGTGCGCTTCAACATCTACCCCGAGTACGCGGCGCTGCTCGCCGCGGCGAAGCAGCTCGGCCGCCCGGTGAAATGGGTCGGCACGCGCTCGGAGGTGTTCATCGCCGACGAGCAGGCGCGCGACATCGTGCACACCGGCGAGATGGCGCTCGACGCGAGCGGCCGCATGCTCGGCATGCGCTTCGACTTCGTCTCCAACATCGGCGCCTACCTCGCCTTCACCGGCAGCTTCGTCAACACCGTCAACCTCGTCAACGTCGCGAGCGGCGTCTACGACGTGCGGGCGGTGCACGTGCAGGCGAAGCTCGTCCTCACCAACACCGTGCCCACCGCCGCCTACCGCGGCGCCGGCCGCCCGGTCAGCTCCTACGCCATCGAGCGCCTGGTCGACCAGGCGGCCTGCGAGGTCGGCATGGACGCGGCGCAGTTCCGCCGCCGCAACCTGGTGCCGAAGGAGAAGTTCCCGTACAGGATCGTCACCGGCTTCGAGTACGACGTCGGCGACTTCGAAGGCGTGCTCGACAAAGCTCTGCAAGCTTCTGATTGGGCCGGATTCGAGAAGCGCCGTGTCGAATCTTCCCGTAAAGGCAGGCTCCGCGGCCGCGGCATCGCCACCTACATCGAGTCGAGCGGCGCGGGCGGCTTCGCGCCCTACGACGAGGCGCGCATCGACTGGGACGCCGACGGCGGCATCACGCTGCGCGCCGCCTCGCACTCGCACGGGCAGGGCCACCACACCACCTACGCGCAGATCGTCTCGGGCGTGCTCGGCGTGCCGATGGAGTCGATCCGGCTGCGCACCGCGGACCCGGACATGCACATGGTGGGAAATCCCACCGGCGGCTCGCGCTCGCTGCTGGGCATCGGCAGCGTCATGCTGTGGGCGGCGCAGGAGATGGTGCAGAAAGGCATGGCGCTCGCCGCCGACGAGCTCGAGGCGGCGGCGCCCGACATCGAGTTCGCCCAGGGCAAGTACAAGATCAAGGGCACCGACAGAAGCATAGATATCAGGGTCTTGGCGCAAAAGAATCCTGGTTCTCTGAACGTCGATCTCAGGGACAAGAAGGTCGGCTCCACCTACCCGAACGGCTGCCACATCTGCGAAGTGGAGATCGATCCGGAGACCGGCGAGGTGGAGATCGCGCGCTACGTCGCCTGCGACGACGCCGGCACCATCATCAACCACCAGATCGTCGAGGGGCAGATGCAGGGCGGCATCACCCAGGGCGCCGGCCACGTGCTCGGCGAGCAGGCGGTGTACGACGCGAGCGGCCAGCTCCTCACCGGCAGCTTCATGGACTACCCGATGCCGCGCGCGCTGCTCGTGAACAACCTCACCGTGCTCGACCATCCGGTGCCGACGCCGACCAACCCGCTCGGCGCCAAGGGCGTCGGCGAGGCAGGCGTCACCGGCTCGATGCCCTGCATCATGAACGCGGTGATGGACGCGCTGCGCCAGGCCGGCGTCATGCACTTCGACATGCCCGCGAGCGCCCACCGGATCTGGGGCGCTTTGCGCGCGGCGCGTGGACCCGCTTGACCGGCTCCTCGAGCGCGCCCGCGCCCGCCGGCCGCGCATCGTCCTGCCCGAGAGCGGCGACGAGCGCATCGTCGAGGCGGCGCGCCGGCTGAAGAACCAGGGCATCGCCGAGCCGGTTCTTCCTGATCCTGAGAAAGATCAGGAAACGGTGAAGCGATATGCCGCCCTCTATCCCGGCAATCCGAAGATCGCCGAGCGCGCGGTGCGCCGGCCGCTGTTCTTCGCCGGCATGATGGTGAAGGCGGGCGATGCCGACGCGGTGCTCGCCGGCGTCGCGCACCCCACCGCGCGCGTCATCGAGGCCGGCATGATGACCATCGGCCTCGCGGAAGGCATCAAGACGCCTTCCAGCTTCTTCCTCATGGTTCTCGAGAGGAAAGTGCTGCTTTATGCCGATTGCGCGGTGAACGCCGATCCCACCGCGGAGCAGCTCGCCGACATCGCGCTCGCCTCGGCCGCCAGCTACGCGGCGCTGCTCGGCGAGGAACCCCGCGTCGCTCTTCTGTCGTTCTCCACCAAGGGCAGCGCAAAGCACGCCCGCACCGAGAAGGTCGTCAAAGCCCTGGAGGAAGCGAAACGCCGTTCTCCTTCTCTCGCAATCGATGGCGAGCTGCAGGCCGATGCCGCCCTGGTGGAATCGATCGCGAAAGCGAAATTGAAAGGCGAAAGCCCGGTCGCCGGGCGCGCCAACGTGCTGATATTTCCCGACCTCGACGCGGGCAACATCGCCTACAAGCTGACCCAGCACCTCGCCGGCGCGCGCGCCATCGGGCCGGTGCTGCAGGGCTTCGCCAGGCCGATCAGCGACCTCTCGCGCGGCGCGAGCGTCGAGGACATCGTCGCCACCGCCGCGATCCTCGCCGC
>JBQTJF010000195.1:0-8514 GCA_052387375.1 Betaproteobacteria bacterium | reverse complement strand
GAGGTTGACACTCTCGGCAACATCTGCGCGGTGCCGGTCGGCTCCTCGGCGAGATGTATGACGTGGGCAATTTCTCGGCCGTCCTGGACAAGCTTCTCCTTCACGCTGACTGGAAAGGATTCCCTAGTCGTCAGGAAGAATCGCGCCGGCGCGGCAAGCTGCGCGGCCGCGGGCTCTCCGTCTACCTCGAATGGACCGGCGCGCTGCCCACCGAGACGGTCGACATCGAGATCGACGCGGAAGGCAAGGTGACGGTCTTCTCCGGCACGCAGGCGATGGGGCAGGGGCTCGAGACGACGTATACGCAATTGGTGACGGAAGTCCTCGGCATCGAGCCAAAGCACATCAAGATCGTTCAGGGCGACACCGACCGCGCCAACGGCGTCGGCAGCGTCGGCTCGCGCTCGGCGTTCGTCGGCGGCTCGGCGGTGGTCGCCGCGGGGCGCGAGGTGATCGTGAAATGCCGGCAGCTCGCCGCCGATGCGCTCGAGGCGGCGCCCGGAGACATCGAGTTCCGCGACGGCCGCTTTCGCATCGCCGGCACCGATCGCGCCGTCGGCTTCGGCGAGCTCGCCTCGCGCCAGCCCGCGCGCGTCATCCGCGTCTCCGCGACGCAGACGCCCTCGACGCCGTCCTGGCCGAACGGCGCGCAGGCCTGCGAGGTGGAGATCGACCCGGACACCGGCGCGGTCGAGGTCGCCTCGATCGCCAGCTGCGACGACATCGGCCGCATCATCAACCGCGCCATCGTCGAGGGGCAGATCCACGGCGGCATCGCGCAGGGCATGGGCCAGGCGCTGTGCGAGCATGCGGCATACGACGCGAGCGGCCAGCTCCTCACCGGCTCGCTCATGGACTACGGCGTGCCGCGCGCCGACCAGCTGCCGCCGCTGCGCGCCGAGTTCGACGAGGGCCTGCCGAGCAAGACCAACCTGCTCGGCGTCAAGGGCTGCGGCGAGCTCGGCACCATCGGCGCCGTGCCCGCCGTGGTGAACGCCGTGCTCGACGCGCTGCGCAGCCGCGGCATAGACCACCTCGAAATGCCGCTCACGGCCGAAAGGGTCTGGCGTGCCCTGCAGCCGCGCTAGCGCGAACCGCATCTTCGGAGTTGCGCTGCTTGCTTCGCTCGTGCTGCACGCCCTGCTGCTGGGCATCGATTTTCCGAAAGCGGTATTCAGCCGGCCGGTCGAGCTGCTGGCGCCCATCGTGGCGCGCCTGATCGAGCCGGCGCCGCCGCCTTCGCCGCCAGCGGAGGCAGATAAAACGGAGCTGAAGCCCGGGCCACGGCCGGCGCCCGAAGCGAAGCCGCGCCCGGCGCCCGCGCCGCGCGTCGTTGCACCGGAACGGGCCGTCGGGGCCGCGCCGCCGCTTCCGGCGCCGACCCCGGCACCTGCACCCGCACCCTCGCCTGTGCCTCCTGTTGCAGCGGCAAAGCCCCAGCCGGCGCCTGCTGCGCCCGACCCAACCCCGTCCCTGATCGCCCAGTACCGCGCCGCGCTGCTCGCCGAAGCGGGCCGGCACAAGCGCTATCCGCCGGTCGCCCTCGACAACGGCTGGGAGGGCGAGGTGGTGGTGCGCATGGCGATCGCGGCGGACGGCTCGCTCGCCGCGCTCGAGGTGCGCTCGAGCTCGGGCCACGCCGCGCTCGACCGGCAGGCGCTCGAGATGTTCCGCAAGGCGCGGGCGAGCGTTTCGCTTCCCGGGGCGCTGCACGGCAAGCCGTTCTCGATGGAGCTGCGCGCCGTCTTCAATCTCAGGGATCAAGCCTCGGGCTGAAACGCCACGACGTGGTCGACGTCGAGGCGGATGCCGATGCGCTCGCCGAGCGCGTGGTTGTGGTGGCTCGGCACCAGCGCCAGCACCTTGCGCCCGCTCGCCAGGCGCAGCGTGTACAGGATCTCGGCGCCGCGGAAGGCCTTGTGCACCACTTCGGCCTGCGTCGGCGCGGCGTCGTCATGCACCACGTCGTCGGGCCGCAGCAGCACTTCCACGTTTTCTTTTCCGTTAGAACTTCCTTGAAGGACCCCCAGTTCGATCTCGAGCGCGCCGCCGCCGCGCGCCTTGGCCGGTAGGAACACGCCCTGGCCGACGAAGTCGGCGACGAAGCGGTTGGCCGGCCGGTGATACAGGTTGTAGGCGCTGTCCCACTGCTGGATGCGCCCCTCGTGCAGGACGCCGATCTCGTCGGCCATGGCGAAGGCCTCGTGCTGGTCGTGCGTGACGAGGATCGCCGTCGCGCCGCTTGCCTTGATGATGTCGCGCACCTCGAGCGACAGGCGCTCGCGCAGGTCGACGTCGAGGTTGGAGAAAGGCTCGTCGAGGAGCAGCAGCTCCGGCCGCGGCGCCAGCGCGCGCGCCAGCGCGACGCGCTGCTGCTGCCCGCCCGAGATATCGTGCGGTTACATGTCGTGCTCGCCTGAAAGGCCGACCAGCGCCGCCAGCTCGCGCACCCGCGCGCTTTTCTCGCCGCGCAGCCCGAAGCCGATGTTTCCCGCCACGTCGAGGTGCGGGAAGAGGGCGTAGTCCTGGAACACCATGCCGACGCGGCGCTGTTCCGGCGCCACGGCGCTGCCGCGCGCCGAGACGACGCGGCCGGCGATGCGGATCACGCCTTGCTGCACCGGCTCGAAGCCGGCGATGCAGCGCAGGACCGTGGTCTTGCCGCAGCCGCTCGGGCCGAGCAGGCAGCCGATGGCGCCGCGCTCCAGAGCGAAGCCGACGCCGCGAACCACCGCGTGCTCGCCGTAGGCGTGGTGCAGGTCCTCGACCTCGAGCAGCTTCATAGGCCCGTTATAGTAACAATTCTCATTCCCCTCTAGAATCTCAAACGTCTAATTTATAAGGACCTTTTTTGAGACGCCTCGGCCTCCTGGGGGTCGCCACCCTGCTCATCGGCGCGCTCTTTGCCCTGCCGGTCGCGTACGTGGCGGCGAGCATCTTCGCCGGCGGCGGAGAGGCGTGGGCGCATCTCGCCGTCACGGCGCTGGCGCAGTACACCGCCAACACGCTGCTGCTCCTCGCCGCGGTCAGCGCCGGGGTGATCTCGATGGGCGTGCTGTCCGCCTGGCTGGTCAGCGCTTATCGCTTCCCGGGACGCGACTTCCTCGAGTGGGGCCTGATGCTGCCGCTCGCCATGCCCGCCTACGTGATGGCCTACGCCTACACGGACTGGCTGCAGTTCTCCGGCCCGGTGCAGTCGGCGTTGCGCGCCGCGACCGGCTGGCAGGCGCGCGACTACTGGTTCCCCGAGATCCGCTCGCTGTGGGGCGCCGCGGCGATGCTGGCGTTCGCGCTCTATCCCTACGTCTATCTCATCGCGCGCACCGCATTCGTCGAGCTCTCGCGCAGCGCCGTCGAGGCGGCGCGGCTGGCGGGCTGCGGGCCCTGGGGAGCGTTCTTCCGTGTCGCGGTGCCGCTGGCGCGCCCGGCCATCGTCGCCGGCGCCTCGCTCGCCCTGATGGAGACGCTCGCCGATTTCGGCACCGTCTCCTACTTCGCCGTCGAAGTGTTCACCACCGGGATCTTCAAGGCCTGGCTGTCGATGGGCGATGCCACCGCGGCGGCGCAGCTCTCGGCCTGCCTGCTCGGCTTCGTGGTGGTCCTGCTCGCGCTCGAGCGCGCCAGCCGCGGCCGCGCCGCCTACCACGCGCCGGGGCGCGGGCCGGCGCCGCCGCAGCGCCTCGGCGGCTGGCGGGCGCTCGCCGCGGGCGCGGCCTGTGCCGCGCCGGTGTTCTTCGGCTTTGCCCTGCCGGCGCTGCTGCTGGCGCGGCTCGCCTGGGACGAGCGCGGCGCCTACCTCGGCGCGCGCCTCTTCGCGCTTGTCGGCAACAGCTTCTCCGTCGCCGGCCTGACCGCCATCGTCGGTGTGCTGCTCGCGCTCGTGATGGCCTATGCCGGGCGCATCACCCGCGCGCCGGCGGTGCGCACGGTGAACCGGATCGCCGGGCTTGGCTATGCCATCCCCGGGGCGGTGATCGCCGTCGGCGTGCTGGTTCCGCTCGGCCGGCTCGACAACGCGCTCGCCGACTGGCTGGAGCACGCCCTCGGCGTGCAGGCGGGGCTGATCCTCACCGGAACGGTGGCGGCGCTGGTGTACGCGTACCTCGTGCGGCTGCTCGCCGTGGCGCTGCAGACCACCGACGCCGGGCTCGCCAAGGTCACGCCGAGCATGGAGGACGCCGCGCGCTCGCTCGGCACCGGCGCGCTGCGCACGCTTGCCCGCGTGCACGTGCCGCTCATCACGCCGAGCCTCGCCACCGCCGCGCTGCTCGTCTTCGTCGATGTGCTGAAGGAGCTGCCGGCCACATTCGCGCTGCGGCCGTTCAATTTCGATACGCTGGCGATCGAGGCCTACAACCTCGCCAAGGACGAGCGCCTCGCCGAGGCGGCGGTGCCGGCGCTGGTCATCGTCGCGGTCGGCCTCGCGCCGGTGATCTACGTGTCGCGGCGCTACTTCCAGCCGGCGCGGTCGAAGATCTTCTGAGCGAGCGGCTGGTTGCGTCCGAGCACCGCGACGTTGATCGGGTCGTACTGGAGCTCGCCGAAGGCGCTCAGCACCGGGTTGGCGACGCGCGCGCTCGCGACGACCGGCCACTCGTTGTTGCCGTCGGCGAAGTAGCGTTGCGCTTCGTCGCTCGCCAGGTACTCGAGGAAGCGGACCGCGGCCTCGCGGTGCGGCGCGTGCTTGAGCACGCCGGCGCCGGAGATGTTGACGTGCGTGCCGCTGCCGCCGAGGCCCGGCAGCGCCACGCCGAGCTTGTCGGCGATCGCCTTCTCGTCGGGCTTCTGCGAGCGGGCGAGCCGCGCGTAGTAGTAGTGGTTGCTGATGGCGACGTCGCATTCGCCGGCGGCGACCGCCTTCAGCTGGTCGGTGTCGCCGCCCTTGGGCTCGCGCGCGAGGTTCGCGCGCACCGCGTTCGCCCAGGCCTGCGCCTTCGCCTCGCCGAGCCGGTCGACGAGCGCGCCCATCAGCGAGAGGTTGTAGATATTGGTCGAGGAGCGCGCGCAGATCCGCCCCTTCCATTTGGCATCGGCGAGGTCCTCGTAGCGGCGCAGCTCCTCGGGCCGCACCTTCGCCTTGTCGTAGGCGAGCACCCGCGCACGCATGGAGAAGCCGAACCAGTGGCCGTCGGGCTCGCGGAACGCCTGCGGGATGCGCGACTCGAGCACGCCGGAGCGCACCGGCTGGAACAGCCCCAGCTCCTGGGCGCGCCAGAGGCGGCCGGCATCGACGGTGACCAGCACGTCGCCCGGGCTGCGCGCCCCTTCGTTACGGATGCGTTCGATCAGCGCGTCCTCGCCGGCCTCGATGCGGTTCACCTTGATGCCGGTGAGTTTGGTGAAGCCGGAGTAGAGCGCCTCGTCGGTCTGATAATGGCGAGACGAGTAAACGTTCACTACCTTTTCCTGGGCCGCCGATGCTATGGGCATGAGGGCGGCGAGAAGGGATGCAAGAAGTCTGGATGTCATAGTGACGCAAACGATAATGACTCTCATTGTTGTTGTCAATGAGAATCGCTATCAGCTACGCCGATGGTGGCTCCAGGCGCCGTGCGCCATTGAAGCGGGTGCGCCAGTAGCGCGTCTCCAGGCTTTCGATCCGCACTTTCGCGCCGCGGCGCGGCGCGTGCACGAAGCGGCCGTCGCCGAGATAGATGCCGACGTGCGAGTACGGCCGGCCGCGTGTGTTGTAGAAGACGAGGTCGCCGGGCCGCAGGTCGGCGAAGCGCACGGGCTGGCCGGCCCTGCGCAGCGCCTGGGTGCTGTGCGGCAGCTCGAGTCCCCACGCCTCTTCGAATGCGTGCGCCACCAGCCCGCTGCAATCGAACCCGGTCTGCGGCGAGCGGCCGCCCCAGTGGTAGGCAGTCCCCACCTGGCGCACGGCCTCGTGCGTCGGACTCGCCAGCGCCAGGGCCGGCGCCACCAGGGCGCAGGCGAGCATCAAACCGTGTTTCATAATGGGTCCGCGTCCACGGCCGAAAGCTTGGCGCGTTCTTGGAGAAGCGATGAATCGCTCGGGATTGGTCCGCTTGGCTTTCGTATCGGTTGCGCTCTCGGCGCCGCTGCACGCCCAGAACGCCTTGGAAATCATCACGCTGCGGCATCGAACGGCGGAGCAGGTCGTGCCCGCGCTGCGGCCGCTGCTCGAGCCCGGTGGCACACTGAGCGGCCAGCGCAACCAGCTCATCGTGCGCACCAGCCCCGCCAATCTCGCCGACCTGCGCCTGGCGCTCGAGGCGCTCGACCGGCCGGCGCGGCGGCTGCTCATCTCGGTGCGCTTCGACGAGTCGCGCGACGCGGCGGTCGGCCGCATCGAGGCGAGCGGCAGTCTGAGCGATCGCGGCTCGCGCTTCGAGCTGCGTGCCCAGGAATCGCGCACGGCGTCGGGCGAGCGCGTCGATCAGCGCGTGCAGGTGCTCGAGGGCAGCCGCGTGGTCATCTATAGCGGCCGCTCGCGGCCGGTGCGCCAGCGCATCCACACGCCGGGCGGCGTGGTTCCGCAGGAAGTCACCGTGGTGCACGACCCGGCGACCGGCTTCGAGGTGGTTGCGCGCCTCACCGGCAGGGGCGTGCAGCTCGACATCCTGGGGCAGAGCGGATCGCAGCAGGCGTCGAGCTCGGTCGAGGCGGCGCTGGGCCAGTGGATCCACCTCGGCAGCACCGCGGGCGCGGCGGCGTACCGCTCGGAGCTGCAGCAGGTGTGGCTCAAGGTCGAGGAGCTGCGCGACTGAGCGCCGAGCTCGAGCGCGCGTTCGCCGCCGACGGACCGCTCGCCAAGGCGGTGCCGGGCTTCCGGCTGCGCCGCCAGCAGCTCGAGATGGCGCAAGCGATCCACGCCGCCATCGAGCGCACCGGCGTGCTGGTGGCCGAGGCGGGCACCGGCACCGGCAAGACCTTCGCCTACCTGGTGCCGGCGCTGCTCGCCGGCGGCAAGGTGATCGTCTCCACCGGCACCAAGACGCTGCAGGACCAGCTCTTCGACCGCGACCTGCCCGCGGTGCGCGAGGCGCTCGCCTGCGGCGGCGCCGCCGCGCTGCTCAAGGGGCGCGCGAACTACGTCTGCCTCTACCGCCTGCGCCGCGCCGCCGCCGAGGCGCGCCTGCCCACGCGCGAGCAGGCGCTGCAGTTGAAGCGCATCGAGCGTTTCGCCGCGGTGAGCGCAAGCGGCGACCGTGCCGACCTCGCCGACGTGCCGGAGGACGCGCCGGTGTGGGCGCACGCCACCTCGACGCGAGAGAACTGCCTCGGGCAGAGCTGCCCCGACTACGCCGACTGCTTCGTCATGCGCGCGCGGCGCAATGCGCTCGCCGCGGAAGTGGTCGTCGTCAACCACCACCTCTTCTTCGCCGACGTGGTGTTGCGCGACGAGGGCATCGCCGAGCTGCTGCCGGCGTGCAACACCGTGATCTTCGACGAGGCGCACCAGCTGCCCGAGACGGCGCGGCTGTTCTTCGGCGAGGCGGTGTCGAGCGCGCAGCTCGTCGAGCTCGCGCGCGACGCTCGCCTCGAGCTGCGCGGCGCCGGCGGCGCCTCGCCCGAGCTCGACGCGCTCGCCAACCGCCTCGAGAAGGCGGCGCTCGACCTGCGGCTCGCGGCGGGCGAGCACGCCGGCCGGCTCGCCTGGGGCCAGGCACTTCGCCTGGCGGGTTTTCACGAGGCGTTACAGCGAGTGGAGGCGGCGCTGCGCCTTTTCCGCGAGCCCCTCGAGATGCAGGCGGAACGCTCCGAAGGCCTGGAGTCCTGCGCGCGGCGCGCCGCCGCGGCGGCGGCGACGCTCGCGCGCCTGCGCGAGGAGTCGGCGGACGAAGTGCGCTGGGTGGAGGTGTTCGCGCAGGCGCTGCAGCTGCACGTCACGCCGCTGTCGTCGGCCGAGCTCTTCCGGCGGCAGATGGACGACCACCCGCGCGCCTGGATCTTCACTTCGGCGACGCTCGCGGTCGGGGAGGAGTTCGCGCACTTCACCGGCGAGATCGGGCTGGCGGGGGCCGAGGCGCGCCGCTGGGCGAGCCCGTTCGACTTCGTGCGCCAGGCGCTCGTCTATGTGCCGAAGGGCCTGCCGGGCGACCCGAACGCCGCCGGCTACACCGAGGCGGTGATCGAGGCCGCGCTGCCGGTGCTCGCGGCGAGCGGCGGGCGGGCGTTTCTCCTCTTCACGACGTTGCGCGCCCTGCGTCGCGCCCACGAGCTGCTGCGCGAGCGGCTGGCTTTTCCGCTGCTCGTGCAGGGCACCGGCTCGCGCAGCGAGCTGCTGGCGCGCTTCAGAGAACTCGGCAACGCGGTGCTGCTCGGCAGCCAGTCCTTCTGGGAGGGCGTCGACGTGCGCGGCGAGGCGCTGTCGCTGGTCGTGATCGACAAGCTGCCCTTCGCGCCGCCCGACGACCCGGTGCTCGCGGCGCGCATCGAATCGATCCGCGCCAGGGGCGGCAACCCGTTCCAGGAGCTGCAGCTGCCGCAGGCGGTGCTGCAGCTCAAGCAGGGCGCGGGGCGGCTGATCCGCGACGAGAACGACCGCGG
>JBQTJF010000194.1:0-2473 GCA_052387375.1 Betaproteobacteria bacterium | reverse complement strand
GAGGTCGATGCCGTCGCGGCGCGGGTTGCGGATCTTCAGCCCGGCCATGGGCTGGCGCGAGGCGACCAGCTTCGCCCATTCGCGGTCGAACTCGGCGTGGAACTCGGGGCGCACCAGGCGCTTGATGCTGCCGCCGGCAAGCTCGCTCTCGGCGTAGCCGAAGAGCAGCTCCGCGGCGTGGTTCACCTGCGTCACCACGCCCGCCGGATCGAGCTCGAGCACGGCGATGGGCGCGCGCTCGGCGAACAGCGCCAGCTTGCGGCCGCTCGCCTCGACCTGGCGGCGCGCCTCCCCGAGCTCGACCAGCTGCTTCTGCAGCCGCTGGTTGAGGACGCTGTAGTCCTCGGTCAGCCTGCCGTAGGCGTGGCGCAGCCGGTAGCCGGCGTGGAACACCTGCGTGAGGCGCCAGGCGACGGCGACGTTGATGACGTAGAACATCGGCACCAGGAAGGCCAGCTCGACGAACAGGCGGTTGCCGAAGGTGGCGAGCACGTAGGTGAAGGGCACGACGATGCCGGCGGCGTAGAGCGCGAAGATCGGCCAGGACGCGGCGTAGACCGGGATGCCAAAGGACATCATGCCGGCGAGCAGGAAGGCGAGGAACACCTGCTGCTCGTCGGTGTGCGAGGGGAAGAACACGGCGCCGGCGAAGCCCCAGCTGGCGCCCATGGCGAGCGCTGCGATGCCGAGCCAGCGCAGCCACTGCGGGGCGTTCGCCGCGCGCTCGGCGCTGCGCCGGTACGACCAGAGCAGCCCGGCGCTGGCGGCGCTGATGAGCAGCACCAGGCCCCACCAGAACAGCACCAGGTCGCGCAGCCGCGCGTCCCAGAACTCGAAGGTGGCGATGCCGCCGATGGCGAAGGTGGCGAGGATGCCCAGCCACATCTGGCCGTAGAGCTGCTCGACGCGGTCGGCGAGGACGAGGCGGGGGTCGGCGCGGTCGCGCACGCCGGGCAGCGCGCCGGCGGCGGGCGCCTCCTGCACTGGGCCGTTGGCGGTGGTGGTGCGATTCATGCGCAGGCGGGAGCCTGCGCCATTCTAACGGGAAAGAAAAACCCGCTCCGCGGGCCCTTACAGACTCTTGCCGCTGCGGATCACGCCGACGGCGATGCCTTCGATGACCAGCGCCTCGGAGCGGGCGTCGACCTCGATCGGCTCGAACTCCGGGTTCTCCGGCTCGAGCTGCACCGCGTGGCCGCGCCGGCGCAGGCGCTTCACCGTGACCTCGTCGCCGAGGCGCGCGATGACGATCTGGCCGCTGCGGGCCTCGGGCGTCTTGTGCACGGCCACCAGGTCGCCCTCCAGGATGCCCGCGTCGCGCATCGACATGCCGCGCACGCGCAGCAGGTAGTCGGCGCGCGGCGTGAAGAGGTTCGGATCGAGCTGGTAGCGGCCCTGGATGTTCTCCTCGGCGAGGATCGGCGCGCCGGCGGCGACGCGGCCGATCACCGGCAGCTCGAGCAGGCGGCCGAGGCGGCCGCTCGAGCGCCCGTCGCGCACGCGGATGCCGCGCGATGCCCCCGAGGAGATGTCGATCGCGCCTTTCTTCTCGAGCGCGCGCAGGTGCTGCTCGGCGGCGTTGACCGAGCGGAAGCCCATCTTCTCGGCGATCTCGGCGCGCGTCGGCGGGTAGCCGGATACCTCGGTCAGCTCCCGGATCAGCCGCAGGACTTCGCTCTGGCGCTCGGTCAGGTTGTCCATATAGTGGCAATATATACAGTATGCGAAGGATTGTCCACCTGGACATGGACGCCTTCTATGCCTCGGTCGAGCAGCGCGACGACCCGGCGCTGCGCGGCCAGCCGGTGGCGGTCGGCGGCCGCCCGGACTCGCGCGGCGTGGTCGCCGCGGCCAGCTACGAGGCGCGCGCCTTCGGCGTGCGCTCGGCCATGCCGATGGCGCGCGCGGTGCGGCTCTGCCCGCAGCTCGAGATCGTGCCGCCCGACTTCGAGCGCTACCGCGCCGTGTCGGCGCAGGTCATGGCCCTCCTGCGCGCCTGCACCCCGCTGGTCGAGCCGTTGTCGCTCGACGAGGCCTATCTCGACGTCACCGAGAACGTCTGGGGTGAACCCTTGGGAAAAGAGGTGGCAAAGAGGCTGAAGCGTCAGATTCTCGAGACGACCGGCCTCACTGCCTCGGCGGGCGTGGCGCCGAACAAGTTCCTCGCCAAGATCGCCTCCGGATGGCGCAAGCCCGACGGCCTGACGGTGATCGCGCCGGAGCGGGTCGAGGCGTTCCTGCAGGAGCTGCCGGTCGAGGCGCTGTGGGGTGTCGGCCCGGTGACGGCGAAGAAGCTGCGCGGTATCGGCATCAACAAGCTCGTCGAAGTGAGAAGCGCCGATCCGGCGCCGCTGCACAAGGCCGTGGGAAGCCTGGCCGACTGGCTGGTGCAGCTCTCGCACGGCGAAGACCCGCGGCCGGTGGAGCCCCACCGGGAGTCCAAGTCCTCGAGCAGCGAGAACACCTACGCGCA
>JBQTJF010000193.1:0-9533 GCA_052387375.1 Betaproteobacteria bacterium | reverse complement strand
CACCGCCGACAAGCTCATCAACTGGACGCGCACCGGGTCGCTGTGGCCGATGACCTTCGGCCTCGCCTGCTGCGCCGTGGAGATGATGCACGCCGGCGCCGCGCGCTACGACCTCGACCGCTTCGGCGTGGTGTTCCGCCCCAGCCCGCGCCAGTCCGACGTGATGATCGTCGCCGGCACGCTGTGCAACAAGATGGCGCCGGCGCTGCGCAAGGTCTACGACCAGATGGCCGAGCCGCGCTGGGTGATCTCGATGGGCTCGTGCGCCAACGGCGGGGGCTACTACCACTACTCGTACTCGGTGGTGCGCGGCTGCGACCGCATCGTGCCGGTGGACGTGTACGTGCCCGGCTGCCCGCCCACCGCCGAGGCGCTGCTCTACGGCATCGTGCAGCTGCAGAACAAGATCAAGAGAACCAACACCATAGCCCGGTAGATGACGCCCAGGCTGCAGAGACTCTTCGACTCGATCAAGGACCTGAACCCGGTCGAGCGCCTCGGCGAGATCACCGTCGAGATCAAGGCTGCAGACTACAGAAGCATTTGTGAAAGGCTAAGAGCCGATCATGGCTTCGAGCAGCTGATCGACCTGTGCGGCGTCGACTACGCCGCGTACGGCGACCGGCCGCGGGAAGGCCCGCGCTTCGCTGCCGTATTGCACTTGTTATCCATAAAGAATAACTACAGGCTGCGCGTGCGCTGCTTCTGTCCGGACGACGAGTTCCCGGTGCTGCCCTCGCTCGTCGAGGTGTGGCCGTCGGCCGACTGGTACGAGCGCGAGGCCTTCGACCTCTTCGGCATGGTCTTCGAAGGGCACCCGGACCTGCGGCGCATCCTCACCGACTACGGCTTCGTCGGCCACCCGTTCCGCAAGGACTTCCCGCTCTCGGGCTACGTCGAGATGCGCTACGACCCGGAGCAGAAGCGCGTCGTCTACCAGCCGGTGACGATCGATCCGCGGGAAGTGACGCCGCGCATCGTGCGCGAGCAAAACTACGCGCAAGAGCGCTGATGCCCGAGATCCGCAACTACACGCTCAATTTCGGCCCGCAGCACCCGGCGGCGCACGGCGTGCTGCGTCTGGTGCTCGAGCTCGACGGCGAGGTGATCCAGCGCGCCGACCCGCACATCGGCCTGCTGCACCGGGCGACCGAGAAGCTCGCCGAGCACAAGACCTACCTGCAGAGCCTGCCGTACATGGACCGGCTCGACTACGTGTCCATGATGTGCAACGAGCACGC
Organism: Betaproteobacteria bacterium; assembly: GCA_052387375.1. Lineage (GTDB taxonomy): Bacteria > Pseudomonadota > Gammaproteobacteria > Burkholderiales > SG8-39 > SCGC-AG-212-J23. Next base: position 8,292 of record JBQTJF010000193.1, on the reverse strand, counting down.
CTACGTGATGGCGGTGGAGAAGCTGCTCGGCATCGAGATCCCCGAGCGCGCCAAGGTCATCCGCGTCATGTTCGACGAGGTCACGCGCATCCTCAACCACCTGCTGTTCCTCGGCACGCAGGGCCTGGACCTCGGCGCGATGACCGTCTTCCTCTACACCTTTCGCGAGCGCGAGGACCTGCTCGACTGCTACGAGGCGGTCTCGGGCGCGCGCATGCACGCCGCCTACTACCGGCCGGGCGGGGTGTACCGCGACCTCCCGGAGGCCATGCCGCAATATGCCGTTTCAAAAATAAAGAATGCATCTGCAATCCAGAAACTGAATGCCAACCGCCAGGGCTCGCTGCTCGACTTCCTCGCGGATTTTACGGACCGCTTCCCGAAGTGCGTCGACGACTACGAGACGCTGCTCACCGACAACCGCATCTGGAAGCAGCGCACGGTGGGCATCGGCGTCGTCTCTCCCGAGCGCGCCAAGGCGCTCGGCTTCACCGGCGTCATGCTGCGCGGCTCGGGCATCGAGTGGGACCTGCGCCGCAAGCAGCCCTACGCGGTCTACGACCGCATGCAGTTCGACGTGCCGGTGGGCAGGAACGGCGACACCTACGACCGCTACCTGGTGCGCGTCGAGGAGATGCGCCAGTCCAACCGCATCGTCAGGCAGTGCATCGACTGGCTGCGCAAGAACCCGGGCCCGGTGATGGTCGACGACCACAAGATCGCCCCGCCGACGCGCGAGGAGATGAAGCTCGGCATGGAGCAGCTCATCCACCACTTCAAGCTCGTCACCGAGGGCATGCACGTGCCCGAGGGCGAGGCCTACGCCGCGGTCGAGCACCCGAAGGGCGAGTTCGGCGTGTACTTCGTCTCCGACGGCGCCAACAAGCCCTACCGCATGAAGCTGCGCTCGCCGGGCTTCCCGCACCTCGCGGCGCTGAGCGAGCTCGCCAAGGGCCACATGCTCGCCGACGCCGTGGCCATCATCGGCACCATCGACATCGTCTTCGGCGATATAGATCGATGACAACCAGAAAAACAGGGACAGACCACGTTTTCCATGCTTTCCGCTGAGTCCCTGCGCAAGATAGACCGCGAGGTCGCCAAGTACCCGCCCGACCAGAAGCAGTCGGCGGTGATGAGCGCGCTGATCGTCGCGCAGGACGAGAAGGGCTGGCTGTCCACCGAGACCATGGACGCGGTGGCGGGCTACCTCGGCATGCCGCCGGTGGCGGTGTACGAGGTGGCGACCTTCTACACGATGTACAACCTGAAGAAGACCGGCAAGTACAAGCTCACCATCTGCACCTGCCTGCCCTGCGGGCTGCAGGGCGCGCTGGAGGCGGCCGACCACCTGCGCGACCGGCTCGGCATCGACTTCAACGAGACCACGCCCGACGGGCGCTTCACGCTGAAGGAGGGCGAGTGCATGGGCGCCTGCGCCATGGCGCCGGTGCTGCTGGTCAACAACAAGAAGATGCACGACTTCATGTCGAAGGAAAAACTGGATTCCCTTCTGGAAGGCCTCAAGTAAATGCTTGATTACGGTCCCGACGCGATCCTGATGAAGGGCCTCGACGGCCGCAACTGGCGCCTGAAGGACTACGAGGCGAGAGAAGGCTACGCCGCTCTGCGGAAGATACTTGCGGAAAAGAAGAAGCCGGAAGACATCATCGCCGAGGTCAAGAAGTCCGCGCTGCGCGGCCGCGGCGGCGCCGGCTTCCCGACCGGCCTCAAGTGGTCGTTCATGCCGCGCGCCTTCCCGGGCGCGAAGTACGTGGTGTGCAACTCCGACGAGGGCGAGCCCGGCACCTGCAAGGACCGCGACCTGCTGCGCTACAACCCGCACGCGGTGATCGAGGGCATGATCATCGCCGGCTACGCCATGGCCGCCACGGCGGGCTACAACTACGTGCACGGCGAGGTGTGGGAGATCTACGAGCAGTGCGAGGCGGCGCTCGCGGAGGCGTACGCCGCGGGGTACCTGGGCAAGAACATCCTCGGTTCCGATTTCTCGTTCGAGTTGTATACCCACCCCGGCTACGGGGCCTACATCTGCGGTGAGGAGACGGCGCTGCTCGAGTCGCTCGAGGGCAAGAAGGGCATGCCGCGCTTCAAGCCGCCGTTCCCGGCGAGCTACGGCCTGTACGGCAAGCCCACCACCATCAACAACACCGAGACCTTCGCCGCCGTGCCCTGGATCCTGAGGAACGGCGGCGAGGCTTTCCTCGCGCTCGGCCGGCCGAACAACGGCGGCACCAAGCTCTTCTCCGTCACCGGCCACGTCAACCGGCCCGGCAACTACGAGGTGCGGCTGGGCACGCCCTTTGCCAAGCTGCTGGAGATGGCGGGCGGCGTTCGCAAGGGCAATCAATTGAAAGCCGTCATTCCCGGCGGCTCGTCCATGCCCGTCCTGCCGGCCGAGATCATGAAGCAGACCGACATGGACTACGACTCGATCGCCAAGGCCGGGTCGATGCTCGGCTCGGGCGCGGTGATCGTCATGGACGACTCGACCTGCATGGTGCGCGCGCTCGAGCGCCTGTCGTACTTCTACTTCGAGGAGTCCTGCGGCCAGTGCACGCCCTGCCGCGAGGGCACCGGCTGGCTCTACCGCGTGGTGAACCGCATCGAGACGGGCAGCGGACGCATGGAAGACCTGGCGCTCCTCGACAACGTCTCCGACAACATCGCCGGACGCACCATCTGCGCGCTCGGCGACGCCGCGGCGCTGCCGGTGAAGAGCTTCATCAAGCACTTCCGCGACGAATTCGTGCATCACATTCAAAACAAGAAGTGCTTGGTTGAAAAAGGCATCGAACCCAGGTGGGGCCGCGCCGGCGCCCACCGGGACTCCCTGAAAGAGGCGGCGTGATGGCGACGCTGAAGCTCACGGTCGACGGCAGGGAAGTCGAGGTGCCGCACGGCGCGACGGTGATGGACGCCGCCAACAAGCTAGGCATCTACGTGCCGCACTTCTGCTACCACCGCAAGCTCTCGATCGCCGCCAACTGCCGGATGTGCCTGGTGGAAGTCGAGAAGGCGCCCAAGCCGCTGCCCGCCTGCGCCACCCCGGTCACCGGCGGCATGAAGGTGAAGACCGTCTCGCCGGCGGCCAAGGACGCGCAGAACGGCGTCATGGAGTTCCTGCTCATCAACCACCCGCTCGACTGCCCGATCTGCGACCAGGGCGGCGAGTGCCAGCTGCAGGACCTCGCGGTCGGCTACGGCCTCAGCAATTCGCGCTACACGGAAGAGAAAAGGGTCGTTCTCAGAAAAGAGCTCGGTCCCCTGGTGGCGGCCGAGGAGATGAGCCGCTGCATCCAGTGCACGCGCTGCGTTCGCTTCGGCCAGGAGATCGCCGGCATCATGGAGCTCGGCCTCGCCGGGCGCGGCGAGAACGCCGAGATCGTCTCCTTCGTCGGCCGCGCGGTCGAGTCCGAGCTCTCCGGAAACATGATCGACCTTTGCCCGGTGGGCGCGCTCACCTCCGAGCCCTTCCGCTACAGCGCGCGCACCTGGGAGCTGTCGCGGCGCAAGTCGATCTCGCCGCACGACGCGCTGGGCGCCAACCTCGTGGTGCAGGTCAAGCAGCACCGCGTCATGCGCGTGCTGCCGCTCGAGAACGAGGCGGTGAACGAGTGCTGGCTCTCCGACAAGGACCGCTTCTCCTACGAGGGGCTCAATTCGCCGGAGCGGCTCGAGCGGCCGATGATCAAGCGCGACGGCGAGTGGCGCGAGGTCGACTGGCAGGAAGCCGTAGAGTTTTCTATCGAAAAACTCAAGGACTTTGCGGTCCTGGCGTCTCCGCATGCGACGCTCGAGGAATTGTTCCTGGTTTCCAGGCTGGGTCCTTCGGACTTCCGCCTGCGGCATGCCGACTTCTCCGCCGACGGCAAGCGCGGCGGCATCCCCTGGCTCGGCATGCCGGTGACGGAGCTGAACGACCTCGACCGCGTGCTCGTGGTCGGCTCGTTCCTGCGCAAGGACCACCCGCTGCTCGCGCACCGCCTGCGCCAGGCCGCCAAGCGCGGCGCGCAGGTCCACATGCTGCACTCGGTGGCGGACGACTGGCTGATGCCGATCGCCAGCAGGAAGATCGTGCCGCCGTCGGAAATTGCAGCACGGATTGCGTCTTACAAAGAAGTTCTTTCTTCAGGGAAGAATGCTGCGGTCCTCCTCGGCAACTTTGCGCAGCAGCACCCGCAGGCGGCGCAGATCCATGCCGCGGCGCAGGCGCTCGGCGTCAAGGTCGGCTTCCTTGGCGAGGCGGCGAACTCGGTGGGCGGACATGTCGCCGGCTTGCCCTCGGCTGGAAACGTCCAGAGCCTTCTGCAGAAGAAGGCTTTCGTCCTCCTCAACGCCGAACCCGAGCTCGACTTCGCCGACGGCCGCGCGGCGCTCGAGGCCATGCGGCAGGCGGATTTCGTCGTGCAGCTCACGCAGTTCAAGACCGGCCTCGACTATGCGCACGTGCTGCTGCCGGTCGCGCCCTTCACCGAGACCGCGGGCACCTTCGTCAGCACCGAAGGCCGCGTGCAGAGCTTCCACGCCACCGTGAAGCCCCTCGGCGAGGCGCGCCCGGCTTGGAAGGTGCTGCGCGTGCTCGGCAGCCTGCTCGGCCGGCCGGACATGGCCTTCGACACCATCGAGCAGGTCCGTCAGGCGTGCCTCGACGGCAAGGATGTGCAGTCGATGTTGTCCAACCGGATCGAGATGAGCGCAGGCTCGGCTGCCGCAGTGTCGGGAATTCAGAGGATTGCCGACGTGCCGATGTACTTCGCCGACCCGCTGGTGCGCCGCTCGCGGCCGCTGCAGGAGACGCGCGACGCCCAGGCGCCCAAGGCCTGGATGAACCCGCGCCTGTCGCAGAAGCTCGGCGTGAGCGCCGGCCAGCCGCTGCTCGTCAACGGCGCGCGGCTCGCCGCGGCGGTCGACGACGGCGTCGCCGACGGCTGCGTGCGGGTCGCCGCCGCGCACCGCTCGACCGTGGCGGTGGGTCCGATGTTCGGCACGCTGAGCGTGGAGAAGCTCGCCGTGGGGCAGGCCGCATGAAGGAGTGGCTCACCAGCACGTCCGAAGCCTGGTTCGGCCCGGTCTGGGGCCCGGCGCTCTACACGACCGGCAGCACGCTCGCCTTCATCGTTGCCCTGGTCGTGCCGCTGTTCCTCGCGGTTGCCTACCTGACGCTTTGGGAGCGAAAGCTGATCGGTTGGATCCAGATTCGCATCGGCCCCAACCGCGTCGGGCCGCGCGGGCTGCTGCAGCCGATCGCCGACGGTCTGAAGCTGCTGGTGAAGGAGGTCATCCTCCCGGCGCGCGCCAACAAGGGCCTGTTCCTCGCCGCGCCGGTGGTGATGCTGGCGCCGGCGCTCGCCGCCTGGGCGGTGATCCCGCTCGCGCCCGAGGTGGTGCTCGCCGACATCAACGCCGGGCTGCTCTACATCCTCGCCCTCTCCTCGATCGGCGTGTACGGCGTCATCGTCGCCGGCTGGGCGTCGAACTCCAAGTACGCCTTCCTCGGCGCCATGCGCTCGGCGGCGCAGATGGTTTCCTACGAGCTGGCGATGGGCTTCGCGCTGGTGGTGGTGCTGATGGTCTCGGGCAGCCTCAACCTCGGCGACATCGTCGAGGCGCAGACGCGCGGCCGCGGCGCCGACTGGGGGCTCAACTTCCTGTCCTGGAACTGGCTGCCGCTCCTGCCCATGCTGGTGGTGTACTTCGTCTCCGGCGTCGCCGAGACCAACCGCGCGCCCTTCGACGTGGTCGAGGGCGAGTCCGAGATCGTCGCCGGGCACATGATCGAGTACTCGGGCATGAGCTTCGCGCTCTTCTTCCTCGCCGAGTACATGAACATGCTGCTCATCAGCGCGCTCACCGCGGTCATGTTCTTCGGCGGCTGGCAGCCGCCGATCGACTCGGTGGTGTTCAACTGGGTGCCGCCGATGGCGTGGCTGCTGCTCAAGATCTTCGTCATCGTGTCCCTGTTCCTGTGGATCCGCGCCACCTTCCCGCGCTACCGCTACGACCAGATCATGCGCCTGGGCTGGAAAGTGTTCATCCCGCTCACCCTGGTGTGGATCGCGGTGATCGGCCTCTGGATGCAGACGCCCTGGAGCCTCTGGCGATGACCCGCGTCCTGGATTTCTTCAGGAGCTTCCTGCTGCTCGAACTGCTCCGCGGCCTGGCGTTGACGGGACGGCACCTGTTCGCGCGCAAGATCACGGTGCAGTTCCCGGAGGAGAAGACGCCGCTCAGCCCGCGCTTCCGCGGCCTGCACGCGCTGCGCCGCTACCCGAACGGCGAGGAGCGCTGCATCGCCTGCAAGCTGTGCGAAGCCGTCTGCCCCGCGCTGGCCATTCACATCGAATCCGAGCAACGGCAGGATGGGACGCGCCGCACCACGCGCTACGACATCGACCTCACCAAGTGCATCTTCTGCGGCTTCTGCGAGGAGGCCTGCCCGGTCGACGCCATCGTCGAGACGCACGTGCTCGAGTACCACGGGGAGAGGCGGGGGGACCTGTACTACACCAAGCCGATGCTGCTTGCGGTCGGCGATCGCTACGAGGAGCAAATCGCCCGCGACCGAGCTGCCGACGCCCGCTACCGCTAGCGCACAAGAATAATGTTCGAGGACTGGGTCTTCTACGCCTTCGGGGCGGTGCTGCTGTTCTCCGGCGTGCGCGTCATCACGGCGCGCAACCCGGTGCACGGCGCGCTGTTCCTGGTGCTCGCCTTCTTCACCGCCGCGGCGCTGTGGCTGCTGCTGCGCGCCGAGTTCCTCGCCATCGCGCTGGTGGTGGTCTACGTCGGCGCCGTCATGGTGCTGTTCCTGTTCGTGGTGATGATGCTCGACATCAACCTCGAGCGCGTGCGCGAGGGCTTCTGGCGCAACCTGCCGCTGGCGCTGCTGGTGGGCGGCCTGATGGTGGCGGAGATGGTGGCGGTGCTGGCGACGCGCTACTTCCCGACGCGCCTGCAGGAGACGCCGCCGGGCTACAGCAACACCAAGGCGCTCGGCCGCGTCCTCTACACCGACTACGCCTACGCCTTCGAGGTCGCCGCGGTGGTGCTGCTCGTCGCCATCATCGCCGCCATCGCCCTGACGCTGCGCGCGCGCAAGGACACGCGGCGCCAGGACCCGTCGGCGCAGGTGAAGGTGCGCCGCGAGGAGCGGGTGAGATTGGTTTCCATGCCGGTGGAGAAAGAATGAGACAGCGGCGGCCGATTGCCGCCCCCCTGATAAGGGGGGCGCGAGCCGAAGGCGAGCGGGGGGTTTTCTTTATCGGCCCTGGAAGCAAGGCTCGGGCAGCCAAAAATGGGTACGATCGTACCCATTCTGAAGGTCTCTTAAGACCAACCCCCCGCTCGTCCCCGACTGGATCGGGGACTCACGGCGCCCTTGTCAGGGGGCCGGTCCGGACGTGTTTCCCGGCGGAGATGCCATGAGCGCCGCGGTCACCCTCAACCACTACGTGGTGCTGGGCGCGATCCTCTTCGCCATCAGCGTCGTCGGCATCTTCCTCAACCGCCGCAACCTGATCGTGCTGCTGATGGCGATCGAGCTGATGCTGCTCGCCGTCAACCTGAACTTCATCGCCTTCTCGCACTTCCTCGCCGACATCGCCGGGCAGGTGTTCGTCTTCTTCATCCTCACCGTCGCCGCCGCCGAGTCGGCGATCGGCCTGGCCATCCTGGTGGTGCTGTTCCGCAACCTGAACTCCATCGACGTGGAAGACCTGGACACCCTGAAGGGATGAAAGAGCTCGCCATCGTCGCCGCCTTCGCGCCGCTCGCCGGCGCGCTCATCGCCGGCCTGGGCGGGCGCGCGGTCGGCCGCGCCGGGGCGCACTCGGTGACCATCTTCTCGGTGCTGCTGTCCTTCCTCGCCTCGTGCTGGATCTTCGTCGAGCTGCTGAACGGTCGCCCGGCGCTCGACGAGACCGTCTACACCTGGATGACCAGCGGCGGCACGCGCTTCGAGATCGGCTTCCTCGTCGACCGGCTGAGCGCGCTGATGATGGTGGTGGTGACCTTCGTCTCGCTGATGGTGCACGTCTACACCATCGGCTACATGGCCGAGGACCCGGGCTACCAGCGCTTCTTCGCCTACCTCTCGTTATTTACGTTTTCGATGTTGATGCTGGTGATGGCGAACAACTTCGTGCAGCTGTTCTTCGGCTGGGAGGCGGTGGGCCTGGTCTCCTACCTGCTGATCGGCTTCTGGTACACGCGCGAGAGCGCGGTGCGCGCCAACCTCAAGGCCTTCATCGTCAACCGCGTCGGCGACTT
>JBQTJF010000192.1:0-2074 GCA_052387375.1 Betaproteobacteria bacterium | reverse complement strand
CCTACAGGCGTCACGGGAAATCGATGCTGATCGCGATTTCCGCTCTCGGTTTCGTCGCCATGCTCGCTACCCTGGGGCTGAAACCGGCAGGACCCGCGCTGACGCAGGCCGACATCGACGCCGCCGTGGTGCGAGTGCTCAAGGACAAGACGCTGCCTTCGCCGGCGGCGAAGGCCTACGAGGCGGTGCGCGCCTCGGTGGTGCGCGTGCGCGCGGAGGGCGACAGCCCCGAGCACGAGGCGCCCGCGCCACGCGCCGTCGGCTCCGGCGTGGTGGTGGTGGAGAGCGGCCTGATCCTTACCAACCTGCACGTCGTCGCCGGCGCGAGCCGCATCACCGTCGTCTTTCCCAACGGCGAGAAGTCCGCGGCGAGGCTGGTCAACGCGCAGCCGGAGAACGACCTCGCGGTGATCCAGGCCGCGGTGCTGCCCGACGACCTCAAGCCGGCGACGCTCGGCTCTTCGCACGCCCTCGCCGAGGGCGACCACGTCATCGCCGTCGGCTTCCCGTTCGGCATCGGCCCCTCGGCGTCCGCGGGCGTGGTCTCGGGCCTGAAGCGCGAATACCGCGCGCCGGAGGCAAGCCGGGTGCTGAGCGATCTCATCCAGTTCGACGCCGCCGCGAACCCGGGCAGCTCCGGCGGGCCGCTGGTCAACGCCGCCGGCGAGGTGGTCGGCATCGTCACCGCGATCCTCAGCCCGGCCGAGAACGGCACCTTCGCCGGCATCGCCTTCGCCGTGCCCATCCAGACGGCGGCCAAGGCGGCCGGGCTGCCGCCTTTCTAATGACCGCCGGGCTGCCGCCCTTCTGATGGCCTTCCTCTGGCCAAAGGCGCTCTGGCTGCTCGCGGCGCTGCCGCTGCTGGCAGCGACCTACTTCTGGGCGTTGGCCCGAAGGAAGAAGCTCGCCCTGCGCTACTCGAACCTTTCCATCGTCAGGGAGGCGATGCGCGGGCAGGGCTGGAAGCGCCACGTCCCGCCGGCGCTCTTCCTCGCGGCGATGGCCGGGATGCTGCTCGCCGCGGCGCGGCCGGCGGCGATCGTGACGCTGCCCTCGGAGCACGAGACGGTGATCCTCGCCATGGACGTTTCGGGCAGCATGAAGGCCGAGGACGTGAAGCCGAGCCGGCTCGCCGCCTCGCAGGCGGCGGCGCGGGCGTTCATCAACGATACGCCGCGCAGCACCCGCATCGGCATCGTCGCCTTCGCCGGCAGCGCCTCGCTCGCGCAGGCGCCGACCGCGAACCGCGACGACGCGCTGGCGGCGATCGAGCAGTTCCAGCTGCAGCACGCCACCGCCATCGGCAGCGGCATCCTGGTGTCGTTGAAGGCGATTTTCCCGGACGTGGAATTCGATGCCTTCAACTTCGAACCCAAGACGGTGAGCGCGCCGGTGAAGCCGGGCTCGTACGCCGCGGCGGCGGTGATCCTGCTCAGCGACGGCCAGACCACCACCGGCCCCGACCCGATCGAGGCGGCGCGCGTGGCGGCCGGGCACGGGGTGCGCGTCTTCACCGTCGGCGTCGGCACGCCCGAGGGCGAGATCCTCACCGGCGAAGGCTGGTCGATCCGCGTGCGCCTGGACGAGGACTCGCTCAAGCAGATCGCCGAGCTGACCGGCGCCGAGTACTTCCACGCCGGCACCGCCGCCGACCTGAAGAAGGTCTACCGGGCGCTCAACTCGAAGCTGGTGATGGAGAAGCGCGAGACCGAGGTCACCGCGCTCTTCGCCGTCGCCGCCGCGCTGTTCGCCGTCGTTTCCGCCGCTTTATCGCTCCTTTGGTTTAATCGTATCGTTTAGGAGAGAACGGAAGGGGTTAGAATCCGCCCCTTTTCATGTCTCTCATCGTCCAGAAATTCGGCGGCACCTCGGTGGGCTCGGTGGAGCGCATCCGCAACGTCGCGCGCCGCGTCGCCAAGTGGCACGCCGCCGGGCACCGCCTCGTCGTCGTGCCCTCGGCGATGGCGGGCGAGACCAACCGGCTGATCGCGCTCGCGCGCGAGGTGCAGCCGCAGCCCGACCCGCGCGAGCTCGACGTGGTCGCCTCGACCGGAGAGCAGGTGACCACGTCGAG
>JBQTJF010000191.1:0-6861 GCA_052387375.1 Betaproteobacteria bacterium | reverse complement strand
GGCCGACGAGGAGCTTGGGCTTGACGCCCTGGCGCTGCATCTCCTTCAGCACGCCGCAGGTGGTGAAGGGGTGCGCGGCGATGGCGACGACGTCGGCCTTGGCGTTCTTCATCTCGCGCACCTGGGTGGCGAAGTTGGTGTCGTTGAGCAGCCACTTGGAGTTGCCCAGCACCTTGTAGCCGTTGATCTCGGCGCGGTCCTTCATCACCGCGTACCAGGAGGCGCGCGAGTGCGCGAAGTCCTCCTCGACGCCGCCGTAGATCGTCTCGACGTTGGGATACTTGGTCTTCAGCCAGTAGAAGAGCGAGTTGTACATGATGGTCTCGTTGGGCACGTTGCGGAACGCCCATTCCGAGATCTTCGCCAGCCCGACCTTGATCGCCACGTCGGTGAAGACCGGCATCTGCAGCCCGGAGTCGCCGGCGTCGCCGACCTTCTTCTGCAGGATGCCGAACAGCGGCTCGGCGACGTTGGAGCAGGTCGGGCCCACCGCCACCAGCGCCTCGGTGCCGTAGATGCGCCGCAGGACCGAGATGCCTTCCTCCGCCGTGCAGCGGTCGTCGAGGAACTCGACCTGGATCTTCGCCTTCGAGCCGTCGGCGAGCTTGACGCCGCCCTGCTTGTTGATGACGTCGGCGGCGGCGAGCATCGCGGCCTCGCTATTGATGCCGAAAGAGCGCACCACGCCCGACTTGGCGCCGAAGCCGGTGATCTTGATGGTCTTGTCCTGCGCGGTGGCCTGGCCGCAAGCGGCAAAGGCAAGCCCGACTGCTAAGGCGATCTTCTTCACGGGATCCTCCTCCTTGGAGTAGATTGGCCGAGTGTATAAGGGGGAGGCGCAATGGGAAAGACCGCGAAGAAGAAGTCCGACGGCCGGCGCGTTGCTGCGCCGCGCAAATCGGCCTGGGCGAGCCTCAAACCGGGACCGGCCAACACCCAGGCGCTGTCGCCCATCGTCTTCCTGCCGCGCGCCGCCGAAATTTTCCCCGAGCGCCTCGCCGTGGTGCACGACGAGAAGCGGTTCACCTACGCCGAGCTCTTCGAGCGTGCGAAGCGGCTCGCCTCGGCGCTGAAGAAAGCGGGCGCGCGCCGCGGCGACGTCGTCTCGGCGATGCTGCCCAACCTGCCGCCGATGCTCGAGTGCCACTACGGCGTGCCGATGGCGGGGGCGGTGCTGACCACCATCCACACGCGCCTCGACGCCGACACCGTCGCCTACATCCTCGAGCACGGCGAGGCGAAGATCTTCATCTGCGACAAGATGTTCGCCGCAGTCACCGGGCCGGCGCTCAGGCAGGTCAAACGCAAGATCCTGGTCATCGACGCCGACCGGGAGTACGAGGATTTCCTCGAAAAAGGCGACCCGGACTTCGCCTGGTCGCTGCCAGCGTCCGAGTCGGACCCGATCGCCCTCAACTACACCTCGGGCACCACCGGGCGGCCGAAAGGAGTCGTGTATCACCACCGCGGCACCTTCCTCGAGGCCTGCGGCAACATCATGGCCTGGGCGATGCCCGCGCACCCGGTGTACCTGTGGACGCTGCCGATGTTCCACTGCAACGGCTGGTGCTTCCCCTGGTCGGTGACGGCGATGGGCGGCACGCATGTCTGCCTGCGCGCGGTGGAGCCGAAGCGGATCTTCGAGCTGATCGTCGAGCACGGCGTCACCCACATGTGCGGCGCGCCGACGGTGCTGGCGATGCTCATCGGCGCTCCGGAGGAGCAGCGGCGCAAGTTCCCGCACCCGGTGCACATCCAGACCGGCGGCTCGCCGCCGCCCGCCAAGGTGATCCAGGCGATGGAAGAGCTGGGTTTCCAGGTGCTGCACATCTACGGCATGACGGAGCTGCAAGGGCCGTCAACGTTTTGCGCTCCTCAAGAACACTGGACGGACCGCTATACGGAAATGGCCCGCCAGGGCGTCCGCTACCAGGTGGTGGAGGGGCACATTGTCGCCGACCCGAAGAGCTGCAAGCCGCTGCCCAGGGACGGCAAGTCGATCGGCGAGATCCTGGTGCGCGGCAACACCGTGATGCTCGGCTACCTCAAGGACCCGAAGGCGACCGCCGAGGCCTTCGCCGGCGGCTGGATGCACACCGGCGACCTCGCGGTGTGGCACCCGAGCAGCTACGTCGAGATCAAGGACCGCAAGAAGGACATCATCATCTCCGGCGGCGAGAACATCTCCTCGGTCGAGGTCGAGATCGCGCTCTACAAGCACCCGGCGACCCAGCTCGCCGCGGTGGTGGCGCGCCCCGACGAGAAATGGGGCGAGACGCCCTGCGCCTTCGTGCAGCTCAAGCCGGGCGCGCAGGCGAGCGAGCAGGAGTACATCGACTGGTGCCGGCAGAGCCTGGCGCGGTTCAAGATCCCGAAGAAGGTGGTGTTCGGCCCGGTGCCGACCACCGCCACCGGCAAGATCCAGAAATACGTGCTGCGCGAGCGGGCAAAGGCGCTCTGAGATGGAAGAGAAGACCAAAGTCACCATCCTCACCTCGACCTACCGCATCAAGGGCTACATCGACCTGGTGCCCGGCGCGCGCATCACCGACTACATGGCCGAGGCGCGCGAGTTCATGGCGGTGACCAACGCCGAGGTGTGGGAGCTACAGGTCGGCGGGCGGCAGGTGCTCTCGGCGCCCTTCATCAACGTCAGCCGGGCGCACGTCGAGATCATCCTCCCCGGCCATTAAAGTCGCCCCCGCGAAGGCGGGGGCCCATTCTTCTTTTTGAGACACATGGGTCCCCGCGTGCGCGGGGACGACGAAATGCCGCTTTAGCGATCCAGGCCCTGGTCGTCGTAGGAGGAGGGGTCGGAGATCGGCTCGATGTGGGTGAGGAGCGAAGCGTTCGGCACGAGCGCGCGGATGCGCGACTCGATCTCCTCCGAGAGCCGGTGCGCCTCGGCGACGGTCCACTGGTCGGGCACGAGCAGGTGGAAGGAGATGAAGCGCCGCGCGCCCGCCTGCCGCGTGCGCACGGCGTGGAACGACACGCCGTAGCGGCGCGAGTACTCGGCGAAAAGTCGCGCGATCTCTCCCTGCTCGCGGTCGGGGATGGCCGGGTCGAGCAGCCCGGCGAACGAGCGGCGCACCAGGCCGGCGCCGATCCAGAGGATGTGCGCGGCGACCGCGAGCGCGAGCAGCGGGTCGAGCTGCAGCCAGCCGGTGAGGGCGACGAGCGCCACGCCGGCGATGACGCCGAACGAGGTCCATACGTCGGTGAGGAGGTGGCGGCCGTCGGCCTCCAGCGTGATGCTGTGGTTCGCCTGCCCGGCGCGCAGCAGCACCACGCCGACGACGAGGTTGATGCCGGTGGCGACGCCGGTGAGCGCGATGCCGACGAAGGGCATCGCGAGCGGCTGCGGGGCGAAGAGGCGCGGCAGCGCCGCCCAGACGATGCCGCCCGCCGCGAGGACGATTAGAAAGCCCTCGATGCCGGCGGCGAAGTATTCCGCCTTGGAGCGGCCGTGCGGATAGGCCTTGTCGGCGGGCGAGGCGGCGAGCCGCAGCATGGTGAGCGCGAGCAGCGCCGCGGCGAGGTTGACGAGGGACTCGAGGGCGTCGGAAAGCAGGCCGAGCGAGCCGGTGAGCCACCAGGCGAGCGTCTTGAGCGCGATGGTGGCGAGCGCCGCGCCGACCGACAGCCAGGCGTAGCGCTCAAGCGGCGTAGGCACGATAGAGCAGAACTTTTTCCGGGAGCGAAACCCGCTCGTCGCCGAGCTCGAGGAGCGTAATGGTCTCGCCGGATGCCGCGCGGAACCGCCGCTTCTGCAGGCAGCCGGGCAAGGAAAGCTCCGACGTGCCGTAGGCCACGGCGCGCGCCTGCGGATGCGGCCCGGCGTCGCCGGGCTCGAGCTGCTCGCAGGCCCAGCGGCGGAACACGACCGTCTTCCCGAGGCAGCGCCGGGACCAGGGGGTCTGGTTCTCAAAGCAGGAAAGGTAGGCTTTTGAAGTCAGAACCTCCGGACCGTCGAGCTCATAGGTGGCGAGGTACTTTCCGTCGCCGGGCTTGCAGTCGGCGACCCAGCGCCGCGCCGAGCGGAAGCCGGGGATGGCGAGGCGCTCGGCAAGGTGCTCGGTGTCGTACCAGGCGTTGAATTCCTCCTCCATGTGCGGCGGCGGCTCGGTGACGGTGAGCAGCAGGCCGAGCCTCTTCATTCCGGCAGCACCCGGCCTTTCTCGATGCGCAGGACGCGGTCGGCGACGCCGGCGGCGAAGCGGGGGTTCTGCTCGCAGAGGAGCACGCTCAAGCCGGCCGCCTTCAGGCTGCGCACCGCCTCGGCCATCTGGCGCACGACGACCGGGGCGAGGCCCTCGGAGGGCTCGTCGAGCAGGATGGCGGCGGGATTGCCCATGAGCGTACGCGCGATGGCGAGCATTTTCTGCTCGCCGCCGGACATGCGCGAGCCCGGGCGCTCGCGCATCCCGGCGAGGTTGGGGAAGAGGGCGAACAAGCGCTCCATTGTCCACGGCGGGATGCCGGCGCGGGGCGGCCGGCGGCCGACCTCGAGGTTCTCCGCCACCGTCAGGCCGGTGAAGATGCGCCGGTCCTCCGGCACGTAGCCCAGGCCGAGGCGCGCGATCTCGAAAGGCTCGAGGCCGTCGATGCGCCGGCCCTGGAAGCGCACTTCGCCGGCCGCGGGCCGCACCAGCCCCATGATCGCCTTCAGCGTCGTCGACTTGCCTGCGCCGTTGCGCCCGGCGAGCACCGCCACCTCGCCGGCGCGCAGCTCGAGCGCCAGGCCGAAGAGCACCTGCGCGCGGCCGTAGCCGGCGTCGAGGCTGCGGACCTCAAGCATCGCCAAGGTACACCTCGCGCACCTGCGGGTCGGCCTGCACCGCGGCCGGCGGCCCCTCGGCGATGAGCCGGCCCGAGTGCAGCACCAGCACGCGGCTCGCGTGGCCGAACACCACGTCCATGTCGTGCTCGGTGAAGAGGATCGCCAGCGCCTCGCTGCGCGCCAGCGCGGCAACGAGGTCCATCAGCGCGCCGCGCTCGGGGCTCGCCATGCCGGCGGTCGGCTCGTCCATCAGCAGCAGGCGCGGGCGGTTGGCGAGCGCGATCGCCAGCTCCACGCGCTTCAGGTCGCCGTAGGCGAGCACGGCGCAGGGCCGCGCCGCCTGCTCGAGCATGCCGACGCGCTCGAGCAGCGCATCGCTCTCCTGTAGGAATGCTTTTCCTGCCGAGGCGAAAAGCGAGCGCGTCCGGCGATGATGCGAAAGCAGGGCGACCTGGACGTTCTCGCGCACGCTCATCGAGCCGAAGGTCTGCGTCAGCTGGAAGGTGCGCCCGACGCCCAGGCGCCAGACCTGGCGCGGCGCCAGGCCGGCGAGCGATCGCCCCTCGAGGAGGATCTCGCCCGCGTCGGGCTCGAGCTGGCCGTTCAGCAGGTTGAAGCAGGTGGTCTTGCCGGCGCCGTTCGGGCCGATCATCGCCACCAGCTCGCCGCGGGCGAGCGCGAACGACACGCCGTCGAGCGCGCGCACGCCGCCGTAGGACTTCGCCAGGCCCTTTACCGAGAGGACAGCCATTTCCTGAGCGAGCCGGCGATGCCCTCGGGGAAGGCGAGCACGAGCAGCAGGATCACCGCGCCGAGCGCCGCGCGCCAGTAGTCGATGCTCCGCGAGACCGAATCCTCGAGCCAGGTGAAGAGCGCCGCGCCCCAGGCCGGGCCGGTGAGCGTCTGCACGCCCCCGAGCAGCACCATCACCAGCGCGTCCACCGAGCGCGGCACCGACAGCGTCTCTGGCGAGATGGAGCCCTTGGAGAACGCATAGACGGCGCCGGCGACGCCGGCGGCCGTCCCGGCGAGGGCGAAAGCGGCCCATTGCACCCTTCGCACGTCGATGCCGATCGCATCGGCGCGCAGCGGCGAGTCGCGCCCGGCGCGCAGCGCGTAGCCGAACGGCGAGTATGCCGCTCGCCAGAGAAACGCGATTGAAGCTCCTGTGAGCAGCAGCGTAAGCAAATAGTAGATGGCCTTCGAATCGAGCCAGCCGGCGGGCCACACGCCGATCAGGCCGTTCGAGCCGCCGGTGACCCGGTCCCACTGGAAGGCGACCGACCAGGCGATCTGCGCGAAGGCGAGCGTCAGCATCGCGAGGTAGACGCCGGAGAGGCGCACGCAGAACCAGCCGAACAGCGCCGCTCCCGCCGCGGCGAGCAGCGGCCCCGCAGCTAGCGCAGCCTCCATCGGCAGCTCCAGGCGCAGCAGCGCCAGCCCGGCGCCGTAGGCGCCCAGGCCGAAGTACGCGGCGTGGCCGAAGGAGAGCATGCCGCCCGGCCCCATGATGAAGTGCAGGCTGACCGCGAACAGCGCGAACACCAGGATGTCGCCCATGAGGACGAGCGTGTAGTCGCCGGCGAACGCCGGCAGCGCCATGAGGAATACGGCAAGCGCGCCGAATGCGGTCAGGGTTTTCCCGCTCATCTTTTCTAGACCCGCCTGCAGAGCGCCCGGCCCCCTGGCGATCGTCTGCGGGCGGCCGAGCAAGCCCGAGGGGCGCAGCACCAGCACGATCGCCATGACGATGAACTCGACCGCGAGAGTGATCTTCGAGTAGCCCAGCCCGATGCAGAACGCCTTCACCTCGCCGATGAGGAGCGCGGCGAGGAAAGCGCCCGGAATGGAGCCCAGGCCGCCCACGACGACGACGACGAAAGCGTCGGAGATCACCGAGAGGTCGACTTCCAGGCTTGCGGGCTCGCGCGGCACTGCGAGCGCGCCGCCCAGGCCGGCGAGCGCCGCGCCCAGCACGAAGACACCGGTGAAGAGCCAGCGCTGGTTGATGCCCAGCGCCCCGGCCATCTCGCGGTCCTCGGTCGCCGCGCGCACCAGGATTCCCCAGCGCGTCTTCC
>JBQTJF010000190.1:0-10395 GCA_052387375.1 Betaproteobacteria bacterium | reverse complement strand
GCCGGGCTGGTCGGGCCGTGCTCGGCCTGGCCGAGGAGGTCGGTGGCGATCATCTCCACGTCGGCGGTGTCGTCGGCGATCACCAGGATTTCGGTCGGGCCGGCGAAGAGGTCGATGCCGACGCGGCCGAAGAGCTGGCGCTTCGCTTCGGCGACGTAGGCGTTGCCCGGGCCGCAGAGCATGTCGACGCCCTTGATGGTCTCGGTGCCCAGGGCCATGGCGGCGATCGCCTGCACCCCGCCCAGCACGTGGATCTCGTCGGCGCCGCCCAGCACCATCGCGGCGATGGTCTCGGCGTGCGGCTCGCCCTGGTTGGGCGGCGTGCAGGCGACGATGCGCCTCACGCCGGCGGTGCGCGCAGTGACGATGCTCATGTGCGCCGAGGCGACCATCGGGTAGCGCCCGCCGGGCACGTAGCAGCCCACCGACTCGACCGGGATGTTCCTGTGGCCGAGCTTGACCCCCGGCAGCGTCTCCACCTCGATGTCGCGGATCGCCGCGCGCTGGTGCTCGGCGAAGTTGCGAATCTGGGCTTGCGCGAACTCGATGTCGGCGATGGTTTCGGGTTTTACGCGGCCAAGAATCTTCTCGATTTCGGCGGAAGAGAGTTTCCTCGGCACCCATTTGTCGAACTTCTCCGAGTACTCGCGCACCGCCGCATCGCCGCGCTTCTTCACGTCGGCGAGGATGGCCTCGACGGTGGCGCGCACCTTGCGGTCCATCTCCTCGGTCTGCTCGGCGGCGATGCGGCGCTTGAGGTGGGTGGCCATGGCGGATCTCCTGCGGAGAATCGGGGGACAGAGCGGGTCAAAACCCGATTTTAGTGCCGGCGGCTGCCGCGACCGGGCCGTTGACGTGTAGCGGCCTTGTAGCTACACTGCCGCCACGCTGACTCTTGGCGTATCTCGACCGCATCGCTGATCTGCTCATCGACCTATTCGCTGACTTGAAACCATGCTGACTTCCGAAATCCGCTCTCGTATCGAGCCCGAACTGAAGGAAGAGGCGCAGGATGTCCTCAGCCGGGTTGGTCTCAACATCAGCGACGCGATTCGTCTGTTTCTGCGCCAGGTGGTCGTGGTGAAAGGCTTGCCCTTCGAGGTCCGGGAGATGCCGAACGCGACCACTCAGGCTGCCATGCTCGAGGCACGACAGACCCGCGCGCGGTATGACACCGCAAAGGATCTGGTCGATGGCGTCGAAGACAAGCGCGCCAAGAAAAAGCGGGCACACAAAGCAGTTCGTTAAGGACTGGCGGCGGCTGAAGCGCAGCGGCCGCTACCCGATGCAGGAGCTCGAGGTCGTGATGCGGCTGCTCACCGAAAGCCGGGATCCCCTTCCGCCGCAATATCTCGACCACCCGCTGAAGGGAGAGTGGAAGGATTTCCGCGATTGCCACATCAGGGGTGACTGGCTGCTTATCTACCGCATCACCGAGACGGCCGATGGCGAGGAAGTGATCTTCACCAGGACTGGAAGCCACGCCGAGTTGTTCGAATGACGCTTCCGGCGGAACTGCTGCGCCACGTCAGCCGCGACGAGGTCAACGCGCTCGACATTCGCCGCTACGAGGGCGAGATCGTGCTGGTGGAGACCGCCGCGCAGCTCGAGAGCGCCATGGCCGACCTGCGCGCCGAGCGCGTGGCGGGCTTCGACACCGAGACGCGGCCCGCCTTCCGCGTCGGCGAGAGCTATCCGCCCAGCCTCGCGCAGCTCGCCACCGCGCGCGCGGTGCACCTCTTCCCGGTGCAGCGCATGGATTTCTCCGCGCCGCTGCGCGAGGCGATGGGCTCGGCGGGCCTGGTGAAGGCCGGGGTGTCGGTGAAGGACGACCTCAAGGCGCTGCAGAAGGTGTTTCCCTTCGAGCCGGTATCGGTGGTGGACGTCGGCGAAAAGGCGAGAAAACACGGCCTCAAGCAGTCGGGGGTAAGGAACCTCGCCGGGCTTTTTCTGGGCTTCCGCATCCCCAAGGGGGCGAAGACCACCAACTGGGCGGCGCGCCGGCTCAGCCAGCAGCAGCTCGTCTACGCCGCGACCGACGCCTGGGCGTGCCGGGAGCTGTATCTGCGCTTCGAGCAGCTCGGTTTACTTTAAATGGGGTACGTCCCCATTTAGATCTAGGCCGGCGAGAGGACGTGGATGATGCGCTCGGCGAGGAGCGGCTTCACTTTCTCGGCGTAGGCGACCATGTGCGACGCGTGGGCGTGGGCGCGCAGGGCGTCGAGGCTTTCCCACTTCTCGATGACGACGAAGCTGTCGTCGCCGTACTTGACCTGGATGGAGGGCGCGCCCTCGGCGTCGACGGCGGCGCCGTACTCGATGCAGCCCTTCTCGGCGCGCACCGCGGGGACGTTGGCGTTGAAGGCCTTCAGTATCTCGGCGCGCTTGCCCGGCCTGGCGGTGATCACGGCGACGACGTGGATCATCGGTGCCTCCCCTGAATGAGCCCTTAGCTTCTTCGATTGCGGCCGCGGAGAAAAGCGCTGCGGGTGAAATAGTCCCGCTTGCGAATCAATTAAATGGGGACCGTCCCCATTTAGGATGATTTCGTCGATGAAGGCCGAAATCGGCCAGTGGCGCGAGCGCCTCGAGGACCCGGCGCTGCTGCGCGGCGAGGGGCGCTACACCGACGACCTGAACGAGCCGGGGCAGGCGTACGCCTGGATGGTGCGCAGCCAGCATGCCCATGGCCGCATCCTGACAATCGATTTCGAGAAAGCGAAGAAGATGCCCGGCGTGCTGGCGGTCTACACCGGCCGCGACCTCGCCGAGTACGGCACGCACAAGACCTTCGTGCAGCTCCCGAACCTGCGGCAGGCGCCGCGGCGCTCGCTGATGAGCGACAAGGTGCGCTTCGTCGGCGACCCGGTCGCCTGCGTGGTCGCCGAGACGCCCGCGCAGGCGAAGGACGCCGCCGAGGCGGTCGAGGTGGACATCGAGCCGCTGCCCGCGGTGACGCTGGCGAGCGAGGCGGCGCAGCCCGGCGCGCCGCAGCTCTACGAGGAGATCCCCGGCAACGTCGTCGTCGAGTTCAACTATGGGGACGCGGCGAAGGTGGAGGGGGCATTTTCCAGTGCCGTTCACGTGGTGAAACTATCCTTAAGAAACACCCGAGTGGTGGCGGCGCCGATCGAGCCGCGCGCGGCGCTGTGCGTCTACGACGCGGCGAGCGGCCGTTTCACGCTCACCGCGCCCGGCCAGGGGGTGTTCGGCATGCGCAACCAGCTCGCCGACATCCTCAAGCTACCGCAGGACAAGGTGCGCGTGCGCACGCACCAGGTTGGCGGCTCCTTCGGCATGAAGGGCTCGATCTACCCGGAGTACGTGTGCCTGGCGCACGCCGCGCGCGCCCTCGGGCGCCCGGTGAAGTGGACCGACGAGCGCTCGGGCAGCTTCCTCTCCGACCAGCAAGGCCGCGACCACGAGATGACCGCCGAGCTGGCGCTCGACGCGCAAGGCGGCTTCCTCGCGCTGCGCGTCACCGGCTACGGCAACCTCGGCGCCTACGTCGGCACCACCGCGCCGATGATGGCGACCAACAACGTGGTGAAGAACACGGTGAGCGTGTACCGCACGCCGCTCCTGCACGTCGCGACCCGGCTCGTCCTCACCAACACCACGCCGGTGTCGGCCTACCGCGGCGCCGGCCGGCCCGAGGCGAACTACTACATGGAGCGGCTCATCGACGAGGCCGCCGCGCAGACCGGCATCGACCGCGTCGAGCTGCGCCGGCGCAACCACGTGCGGCCCGAGGAGATGCCCTACGCCTCGGCGTCGGGCCAGGTGTACGACTCGGGCGAATTTCGCACGGTGCTGGAAAAAGCGCTGCAAGCCGCCGACTGGAAGGGATTCGAGCAACGAAAAAGCCAGTCCAGCAAGAACGGCAAGCTGCGAGGGCACGGTGACGCTCGTCACCGGCACGCTCGACTTCGGGCAGGGGCACGCCACCGCGTTCGCGCAGGTGGTGGCGGCGCGCCTCGGGCTGGCGCCGGAGAAGTTCCGCCTGGTGCAGGGCGACTCCGACGCGCTCGTCTTCGGCGCCGGCACCGGCGGCTCGCGCTCGCTCCTCATGAGCGGCGGCGCGCTCGCGCAGGCCGCGGAGAAGGTCATCGAGAAGGGAAAGGAAAAAGCTTCCGAGGTGCTCGAGGCTGCGCAGGCTGACATCGAGTTCCGGGACGGCCGGTTCGGGGTCGCGGGAACGGACAGGAACGTGGGGCTGGAAGCGCTGGCGAAGAAGCACCCCGGGCAGCTCGATGTCGCGCACGTCACGGAGGTCATCACCTCGGCCTTCCCCAACGGCTGCCACGTCGCCGAGGTGGAGATCGACCCGGAGACCGGCCGCGTCGAGGTGGTGCGCTACGCGGCGGTGAACGACTTCGGCACCATCGTCAACCCGATGCTGGTCGAGGGGCAGATCCACGGCGGCGTGGTGCAGGGCATCGGCCAGGCGCTGATGGAGCACGCGCGCTACGACGCCGAGGGGCAGCTCCTCACCGGCTCGTTCATGGACTACGCGCTGCCGCGCGCCGCCGACGCGCTGGCGGCGATCTCGGTCGCCAGCCACGAGGTGCCGGCGAAGACCAACCCGCTCGGCGTCAAGGGCTGCGGCGAGGCGGGCTGCGCCGGCGCCCTCACCTCGGTGATGAACGCCGTCATCGACGCCCTCTCGCAGGTCGGCGTGCGCCGCTTCGACATGCCGGCGACGCCGGAAAGAGTCTGGCGGGCCATCCACAAGAAATAGGGACGGAAATAGGGACGGACCCGGGACAGACCTGGGACAGACCCTGGGTCAGACCCGGGTCAGACCCCGATCTCGAGCAGCACCAGTTCGGGGGCCTGCCCCTTCTCGACGAAGACGATGGCGTTCTGGCCGAAGAGGCGGCCGAGGGAGATAGCGTTGTCGCGGTAGATGCCGACCACGAGCACGCTCGGCTCGCGCCAGGTGCGCTCGGCGTCGCGGCCTTCGCCGGGATAGCGCGGGTAGCCAGCGGCCTCGAGCATGCCCTCGAGCGCGCCCATCGCCTCGGCGTTCGCGGCGGCGCTCTTCTGCTCGCTGCGCGGGTTGGCGGCGGTGACGAAGGCGGCGCTCGCCGCGCCGTGCTCTTCCAGCAGCGCGTCGAGCCGCTCGCTCGGCTCGCCCACGCGCAGCACCAGCTCCGGCTGGGCGAGCACCACGTAGTCGGCGTCTCGATATTCGACAATCAGTGTGGGCGAGATCATTGGAACCATCTTACCGAACGCAGAAAAACGTGGTCTGTCCCTGCTTTCAGTCCAGGTGGTGCACAGGATCGATGAAATATACCGGCGTCGGAATACCTTCCAGGCGCGCCTTGAGCTGCAGCGCGAGGTAGAGCGAGTAGTGGCGCGACTGCATGAGGTTGCCGCCGTGGAACCAGAGGTTCGGCTGCTGCGTCGGCTTCCACATGTTGCGCAGCTCGCCCACCCATGGCCCGGGATCGTACTTGGTGTCCGAGCCCAGGCCCCAGCACTTGCCTACCTTGTCCGCCACCTCCTTCGAGATGAGCTGCGCCGCCCAGCCGTTCATCGAGCCGTAGCCGGTGGCGCAGACGACGAGGTCGGCGGGAATTTCCGTCCCATTCGACAAGACTGCAACATTGTCTTTCAGATGTTGAATCGTGCCGTGCTTCAGCTTGATCCGCCCGTCGATGACCATCTGCGAGGCGCCGACGTCGATGTAGTAGCCGGCGCCGCGGCGCAGGTAGATCGAGTGCAGCCCGGAGCCGTCCTCGCCGAAGTGATAGCTGAAGCCGGCGCGCTCGAGGCCGGCGTAGAGCTCGGCGTCGCGCTTCCTGATCTCGTCGTAGATCGGCTTCTGCATGTCCGGCAGCAGGCGGAAGGGCGTCGCGGCGAGGGTGAGGTCGGCGATCTCGGTGCTGATGCCGGCCTCGACGGCCTGCTGCGAGTAGAGCTTGCCCCAGGCGAGCTCCATGAGGAGCTCGGAGCGCACCACCACCGTGGGCGAGCGCTGCACCATGGCCACCTCGGCGGCGCCGTGCTCCCAGAGGTCGGCGGCGATGTCGTGCGCGGAGTTGTTCGAGCCGAGCACGACGCAGCGCCTGCCGCGCCAGTCCTCGCCGCCCTGGTGCGCGCTCGAGTGCACGAGCTTGCCGCGGAAGGTCTCGGCGCCGGGGAGCTTCGGCATGTTCGGCACGCCCGACATGCCGGTGGCGAGCACCAGGTGCGTCGGGGTGAGCGAAATGCGAACGCCCTGGCGCATCAGCTCGACGTTCCAGACGCCCTTTGCCTCGTCAAAGCGGGCGCCGACGCATTCCGCGGAGGTCCAGTAGTCGAGGTCCATCACTTTCACGTACATCTCCAGCCAGTCGCCCATGCGGTCCTTGGGCGTGAACACCGGCCAGTGGTCGGGAAAGGGCAGGTAGGGCATGTGGTCGTACCACACCGGGTCGTGCAGGCAGAGCGACTTGTAGCGGTTTCGCCAGGAATCGCCGGCGCGCTCGTTCTTCTCCACCACCAGCGCCGGGACGTCGAGCCGCTTCAGGCGCGCGGCGAGGCCGATGCCGCCCTGGCCGCCGCCGACGATGAGGACATAGGGCTGCGCTGCCCCGGAAAGCAAGCCGCTTTCCCTTTCCTGCTTCCTGTCCAGCCAGCTCTTGCGCTCGGGCAGCACGCCGTGCTCGAGGCCCCACTCGCGCGTGCGCCCGGCCTTCTCCTCGAAGCCCTTCAGCTCCTGCAGCGTGGTGAGCAGCGTCCAGGCGAGCTCCTTGCCCAGCCGCAGGTGGCCGATGCCGCGGCCCACGGCGGTCTCGAAGGTGAACCATTCGTTTCCCCGAAGGGAAAAATTCATCGGTTTAGTGCTGGCCAGCGTGGCCGCCAGCAGCGCCTTGATCTCGCCCCTGCCCTCGAAGGTCTTGATGGTCCAGCTGAAGGCGACGAGGTCGCGCCAGAAGCCGCCGGGCTCGAAGAGCCGCGAGGCGGCCTCGATGTCGTTCTTCGCCAGCGCCGCGGCGAACCGGTCGAGCCAGCGCTGCGGCGTCATTCGCCCACGACGGCGAAGGCTTCGATCTCGACCATGAAGTCGGGGTGCGCCAGGCGCCGCACCTCGACCGTGGTGCTGGTCGGCAGCGCCGGGCCGAGGTAGCGCTGGCGCACCTCGACGTGGCGGAAGAACTCTTCGATGTCGGTGACGTAGGTGGTGGTGCGCACCAGGTCCTCGAGGCGCGCCCCGGCGGCGGCGAGCGCGAGCTTCAGGTTCTCGCCCACCTGCGCGATCTGCGCGCCCATGTCGCCCTTGCCGACGATCTCGCCCGCCGGGTTGCGCGCGAGCAGGCCGGAGACGAAGACCAGCGTGCCGCCCTTCACCGTCACGACCGGCGAGTACAGCGTGTGGCCGCCGACGGCGCGCTTGTGGAGCGTCTCGGGCTGGATCCTGGCGATCTTCATCTCGGTCCCTTTCTCAGAATGGGTCCGATCGGACCCATTTTCGCGTTTCTGCCATCCTCTTCCAGCCCCTACCTAATATGGCAACCCCACATAGTTTTCCGCCAGCGCCGTCTGCGCCGCCCTCGAGCCGGCGATGTACTCGAGCTCGGCGAGCTGCATGCGCCGGCCGAAGTCGCCCTCCTCGGGGAAGCGGTGCAGGAGCTTGGTCATCCACCAGGAGAAGCGCTCCGCCTTCCACACGCGCGACAGGGCGCGGGAGGAATAAGCATCCAGCCCCGAAGAATCTTTCTCCCTGTAGAAACCGATCAGAGCTTCTGCCAGATAGTAGACATCGCTCGCGGCGAGGTTGAGGCCCTTGGCGCCGGTGGGCGGGACGATGTGCGCGGCGTCGCCGGCGAGGAAGAGCCGCCCGAAGCGCAGCGGCTCGGCGACGAAGCTGCGCAGCGGCGCGATGCTCTTCTCGATCGAGGGGCCGGTGACGAGGTCCTTCGCGGCGTCGGCGGGCAGGCGCCGGCGCAGCTCGTCCCAGAAGCGCGCGTCGGGCCATTCGTCGACCTGCTCGGAGAGCGGGCACTGCACGTAGTAGCGGCTGCGCGTGCGGCTGCGCATGCTGCAGAGCGCGAAGCCGCGCCCGTGCGAGACGTAGATCAGCTCCTCGGACACCGGCTGCGTGTCGGAGAGCACGCCCATCCAGCCGAACGGGTAGACGCGCTCGTAGTTGCGGATCGCCCCCGCCGGCACCGAGGCGCGCGTGATGCCGTGGAAGCCGTCGCAGCCGGCGATGAAGTCGCACTCGATGGTCACAGGTTTGTTGTCGTGGACGAAACTCACGCGCGGATGGCTGCCGTTAAAAGCTTCGGGAAGCACCTGCGCTTCGTAGAAGGTCTTGCCGCCGGCGGCGGCGCGCGCGTCCATCAGGTCCCTGGTGATCTCGGTCTGGCCGTAGACGACGACCGGCTTGCCGGTGAGGCCGGCGAGGTCGATGCGCATGCGCCCGCCGCCGAAGGCGATGTCGAAGCCCTCGTGCACCAGGCCCTCGGCGCGCAGGCGGCCGGCGACGCCCAGGCGCTCGAGCAGCTCCACCGTGCTCGACTCGAGCACGCCGGCGCGGATGCGCCCGAGCACGTACTCCGCCGAGCGGCTCTCGAGGATGACGGCGTCGATGCCTTCGCGCAGCAGGCGCTGCCCGAGGAGCAGGCCGGCCGGGCCGGCGCCGATGATGACAACTTGTACACGCATGGGGTTTGGGGGCATTCTATAAAATGACAGTCGGGGAAGTGGTTATCTGACGGGAGGTCTCGAATGCGCAAGATCCTGTGCCTGATCGCCTTGCTGCCGTGCGCGGCGTTCGCGGCCGACGACCCGGAGACGGTCTACGGCAAGCTGCATCGCGCCACGCTCGCCGGCAGCGTCGAGGAAGTGCTGAGCTACGCCACCGAGGTGAAGAGGAAGGAGATGGCGGCCCTCGCCGGCAAGGAGGACATGGTGCGCATGATGGCCATGACGCTGCCCAAGACCTACTCGGTGACGAAGAGGGACATCGACGCGCGCAAGGCGCACCTGGAGTTCCGCGGCGTGCACGACTCCGGCCCCTCGCGCGGCAGCGCCGACTTCGTCAAGGAGAAGGGCGCCTGGAAGGTGGACGAGTGGTCCTGGCAGGTCCTCGCGCAGGCCCCGGCCGCTCCGCAACAGGAACCTGCCAAGGAGACCAAGGAGAAGCCGCCGGCGCAGCCGATCACGGCCGAGCCGCTGCCGGCGCCGGTCGACGCGCCGACCCTGCGCAAGCAGACCGCCGAGACCGCGCCCTGCATCATCAAGCCGGTGATGTCCGACGAGGACCTGCGCCGCTGCGGCGCTACCCCGCCTAAGTACGACAACTAATAACGGGGTCAGAGCAATTTCGCTGTAGCAGCGGACCCCGAGCAGTCGTCCGCCGCCAGCGTGCCGGAACGACGGCGCTTGCGCGGCGCCGGCGAACCCAGTGGCCGGCCGGCGTTTACCGCTTCGCGGATGTGAACGAGCGTCGCCTCGTCCAGTTCACTCAGGAATAGCTCCCGGAACGCCGCCTGCCGCTCGGCCGGGGTCGCGCCCAAGCCGAGATACGCGGCGTGCTCGTTAATCAGGTCGTTCGGCTTGCCGGACACGTAGTTCGCGTGGCTCGACCACGGATAGGCCGATGGGTGCGCCGCGAGGCCGGCGCGCACAGGGTTGAGCTCGATGTACCGGTGGCAGGTCAGCAGATACCTCTCCGTGTCCACGAGGCTCGACTTGAATCGACCTTCCCAGAGCGTCCCGGTGCGACCGTGGATCGCGTTGATGACCCGCACGTAGCGCCGGCCGATGTCCTGCAGCATGGCTCCCACCGAGCCGGGAGCGCCAGGCGTGACGAGCAGGTGCACGTGATTGGTCATGAGGACGAAGGCGTGGATCAGGCAGCCGGTACGCGTGGCGGATTTCGCCAGGCACTTGAGATAAAAGCGCCGGTCGGCCTCGCTGAAGAAGCACGCCGCGCGGTTATTGCCGCGCTGGACAACGTGCAAAGGGACGCCGGCGAGCTCTAGGCGCGGCGGGCGGGGCATGGGTCGAGGCTCATGATCCTTCAACGCATGACGCGCTGAAAGGTTGCTCTGACCCCGTTAGTTGCTGCGCTTAAGTTGCTCTGACCCCGTTAAGCGAGCAGCGCTTCGGCGAGCTCGAGGATGTCGTCCGGCCAGTACTCGGCCGGGCGCGGGCGCAGCGCGCCGCACTCGGCGAGCGGCCGGCAGGCGAGCACGGCGAGGATCCAGCGCGGCGGCACCGCCTCGCGACCCTGCGCGGCGCCGAGCAGCGCGCCGGCGATCGCGGCGTTGGTGTCGGTGTCGCCGCCCTGCGCGACGGTGCGCACCAGCGCCTGCTCGAAGCTCTCGTGCAGCAGCGCGTAGAAGGCGTTCTGCAGCGACACCAGCGCGTAGCCCAGCCTGCCGAAGAAGTCCC
>JBQTJF010000189.1:0-2439 GCA_052387375.1 Betaproteobacteria bacterium | reverse complement strand
GTTTCGTGATTAACGTGTCACTGTACTAGGGCCGCGGTGGGGCCGGTTGCAGTGCTCGTCGGGCTGTGCGAGAGGGACGTGTTATCGTAGCGCGGATGAATCGTGCTCAGCTTATCGATGTCCTGGCTGCCCGACGCGCGGAGATCGCCGCGCGCTTCGGCGTGAAGCGGCTTGCCCTATTCGGTTCGGCGGCGCGGGACGAGCTGACGGAATCGAGCGACGTGGACGTGCTCGTCGAGTTCAAAGGGCCGGCGACATTCGCCGCGTACATGGACCTCAAGTTCTACCTGGAAGATTCGCTTGGCCGGTCGGTCGACCTCGTCACCGACAAGGGGCTGCGCCGGGAGCTCAGGCCGTACGTGGAGAAGGAGCTGGTCGTTGTCGCGTGAGTGGCGGCTTTACGTCGCCGACATGAAGGCTTGCTGTGAGCGCGTCACCCAGTACACCAGCGGATTGGGCCGCGAGGAATTCGAGAGGAAACGCATGGCCTATGACGCGACGCTGCGCAACCTCGAATTGCTCGGTGAGGCGGCACGGCACGTTCCTGATGAGGTTCGCGCGCTGGCGCCGGATATTCCGTGGCGCCGGATTGTCGGCGTGCGCAACATCCTCTTCACGGCTATCTCGGCATCGACAACGACATCATCTGGGACATCGTCCGGAACGAGATCGCGCCCCTCTTCAAGGCGCTGGAGAAGCTGGAAGCGACCGCCGACAGACCGTGACTCCGTTTTCCGGGCGAAATTGCTGTGACGAATTTGTGCCGTAAGTTGGCTTGGATGAGCCTTTCTACGCCTTGAGAAGCGAAAGTAGGCAAGCGCTGCGAGCTTGATTACATTACGTTTCTAAATTTGGAGAGTTTGGGCGCCGCGCCCCTGGCGCGACTCGAAATCTGTTGTACGGCTTGCCGTACCGGGGGTTCGAATCCCTCTCTCTCCGCCACTTCTCCTTTCCCGAGATGAACGCGCCCAACGCCCCGGAGCTGCAAGTTCAATTCGATCCCGGCGCTGCCCGCTTCGGCGCCTCGCGCTCGCAGAAGCGCCTCGAGGACGATCGCCTTCTCACCGGCAAGGGGCGCTATAGCGCCGATCTCGAGTTTGCCAACCTCGCCTGGCTGGTGGTGGTTCGATCGCCCCATGCACATGCTCGCCTTTCGTCCATAGATCTTTCTTCCTGTCGTGAAGCGCCGGGCGTCATGGCCGCCTGGACCATGGCCGAGCTGCGCGCCGACGGCGTCGGCCACATCCCGTTCCCGCCGCTCTTCAAGCGCGCCGACGGCTCGCCGATGGTCGCGCCGCCGCGCACGCCGCTCGCCGAAGGCATCGTGCACTACGCCGGCCAGAGCGTGGCCGCGGTCGTCGCCGCGACGCGCGCGCAGGCGATGGACGCCGCCGAGCTCGTCCAGGTCGAGTACGAGGACCTGCCTTGCGTGGTCGATGCGCGCCGCGCGGTGGAGCCGGACGCCCCGCAGGTGTGGCCGGAAGCGACGGGGAATGTGGCGGCCGAAGCCGCGTATGGAAACAAGGAGAAAGTTCAAAAGACATTCGGATCGGCGGCGCACATCACCAGCATCGAGCTGCACAACCAGCGGCTGATCGCCATGGCGCTCGAGCCGCGCTGCTCGATCGGCGTGCACGAGGGCGGGCGCACCACGCTCTACACGCAGAACCAGACGCCGAGCGGCGCGCGCGAGCTGCTCGGCGCCGTGTTCGGCGCCAGGCCCACGGATTTCCGCGTCGTGGTGGGCGACATCGGCGGCGGCTTCGGCATGAAGACCGGCCTCACGCCCGAGGACGCGCTGGTCTGCTACGCGGCGCGGAAGCTCGGCCGGCCGGTGAAGTGGCTTGCCGAGCGCGGCGAGGATTTCCTCGCCGCGCACCTGGGCCGCGACCAGCACTTCAGCGCGCGCCTCGCGCTCGACGCCGATGGGCGGGCGCTCGCGCTGCAGGCGCGCATGCTCGCCAATTTCGGCGGCGTGCCGGTGGGCTCGACCGCGATGGTGCCGCTCGGCATCGGCGCCAAGGTGTTGACCTCCGTGTATCACCTGCCGGCGATCGACTACCAGGTGCGCGGCGTGCTCACCAACACCATGGCCACCGGCGCCTACCGCGGCGCGGGCCGGCCGGAAGCGAATTTCGTGATCGAGCGCCTGATGGAGAAGGCGGCGCGCGAGCTGAAGCTCGACCCGGCCGAGATCCGCCGCCGCAACTTCATCCGTCCCGAACAGTTTCCTTACCGGACGCACCTTGGGGATACGTATGACGTTGGTGCGTTCGCAAAGATTCTCGATGCCGTTCTGGTCGCTTCTGACTGGAAAAACTTTGAAAAAAGGAAAGGCGAGAGTCAAAAGCGGGGAAAACTGCGCGGCCGGGGCCTTGCTTCCTACCTGGAATGGACCGGCGCGATCCCCACCGAGACGGTGGACATCGAGGTGGGGGC
>JBQTJF010000188.1:0-3359 GCA_052387375.1 Betaproteobacteria bacterium | reverse complement strand
GCGAGCAGTTGTAGGCCAGCATCTTGCCCGGGTACTTGCGGCGGATGCCCTCGGCGAACTTCTTCGCGAAGGCCAGGTCCGGCGTGCCGGTCTCGCACCACACCATGTCGGCGACCTCGGCGTAGGCGAGGCCGCGCGCGAGCGCCTGGTCGAAGCCCTTGCGGGTGCGGTAGAACCCTTCCGCAGTCCGCTCGCCGGTGAGGAACGGCTTGTCGTTCTCGTCGACGTCGGTGGTGACGATGTCGGCGGCTTCCGCGTCGGTGCGCGCGAGCAGCACCGTTGGCACGCCGAGCACGTCGGCGGCGAGGCGCGCGGCGACGAGCTTCTGCACCGCCTCCTGCGTCGGCACCAGCACCTTGCCGCCCATGTGGCCGCATTTCTTCACCGCGGCAAGCTGGTCCTCGTAGTGCACGCCGGCGGCGCCGGCGTCGATCATCGCCTTCATCAGCTCGAAGGCGTTCAGCACGCCGCCGAAGCCCGATTCCGCGTCGGCGACGATCGGCGCGAAGTAGTCGGTATCCCCCTTGCCCTCCATCCACTGGATCTGGTCGGCGCGCGCCAGCGCGTTGTTGATGCGGCGGACCACGGTCGGGACGGAAGAAACCGCGTAGAGCGACTGGTCGGGATACATCTGCAGCGAATCGTTCGCGTCGGCGGCGACCTGCCAGCCCGAGAGGTAGATCGCCGGCACGCCGGCCTTCACCTGCTGCACCGCCTGGTTGCCGGTGAGGGCGCCCAGCGAATGCACGGACGGCCGCTCGTGCATCAGCCGCCAGAGCTTCTCGGCGCCGCGGCGCGCCAGCGTATGCTCGATCGCCAGGCTGCCGCGCAGCCGCACCACGTCGGCGGCGCCGTAGCCGCGCTTCACGCCCTTCCAGCGGGGGTTTTGCGCCCAGTCCTGCTCGAGTTTCTGGGCTTCTTCTTCTCGCTTGTCCACGTTTCCTCCAGGAGTCGGGAATGTTCGAAGTGTGGACATCGCCATGGCGCGCAGCAACACGCCATCCGGCTCATCTGCAACGCAACAAAACAAGGATTTACAGCGCCTTACGGCACTGTCATTTCACGATGCGGTGACAGCTTTCAGAAAATGGTGCTGCGCCGCAAACTCGGCGCCGATCAGGTCTGGACGAGCTTGCGGTGCCGGTTGATGCTCATGAGGATGCCGGCGCCGATGAAAAGCGTGAGCAGCGCGGTGCCGCCATAGGAAAGGAAGGGGAGCGGCACGCCGACCACCGGCAGGATGCCCGACACCATGCCCATGTTGACGAAAGCGTAGGTGAAGAACATGAGCGAGATGGCGCCGGCGAGCAGCCGCGCGAACACGGTCGCGGCATTCGCGGCGATGACCAGCCCCCGGGCGACGAGCAGGGCATAGAGCACGAGCAGCACCAGGTTGCCGATCAGCCCGAACTCCTCGGAGTACACCGCGAAGATGAAGTCGGTGTCGCGCTCGGGAATGAACTCGAGGTGCGCCTGGGTGCCGTTCAGCCAGCCCTTGCCCGAGAGCCCGCCCGAGCCGACGGCGATGGTGGACTGGATGATGTGGTAGCCGGCGCCCAGCGGGTCGGTGGTCGGATCGAGCAGGGTGAGCACGCGGCGCTGCTGGTAGGGGTGCAGCAGGCCCCAGATCGGGAAGAGGCTGACGAAGAACAGCAGCGCGAGCCCGCCGAGCACCTTCCAGCTGATGCCGGCGAAGAAGATGACGTAGAAGCCGATCGCGCCGACCAGCGCCGCGGTGCCGAGGTCGGGCTGGCGCACGATCAGCCCGAAGGGCACGACGAGCAGCAGCGCCGCCGCGGCGAAGTGGCGCAGGCGCAGCGTCGACTCGTTCTTGTGGAAGACCCACGCCAGCATGAGCGGCAGCGCGAGCTTCATCATCTCCGAGGGCTGGAAGCGGCCGACGCCGATGTCGAGCCAGCGCCGCGCGCCGTTCACCACGTCGCCGAACAGCGCCACGGCGACGAGCAGCGCCAGGCCGATGGCGTAGGCCGGCACCGCGAAGCGCATCAGCGTCTGCGGCGCGATCTGCGCCGCGCACCACATCGCCACCAGCGCCACGCTCAGGTTGCCGAGCTGGCTCACCAGGCGCGCCGGGTTCTGGTAGGCCGCGGAGAACAGCGTCGCCAGCCCGAGCATCGCGAGCGACACGATCAGCACCAGCAGCGGCTGGTCGATGCCTTCGCCGAGGCGCAGCGCGTTGCGCCGCAGGGGCAGGCGGGCGAGCTCCATCAGTCGGTGCCCTCCTGCTCCGCGGCCTCGTCCTCCGGCGCCGGCGCCATGCCCGGCGGGGTCTTGCCGAGCAGAAAGTAGTCGAGCACGGCGCGCGCGATCGGCGCCGCGGCGCGGGCGCCGAAGCCGCCGTTCTCCACCACCACGGCGAGCGCGATGCGCGGGCTCTCGAGCGGCGCGAAGGCGATGAACAGCGAATGGTCGCGGAAGCGCTCGGCGACCTTCGACTCCTCGTACTTCTCGTTCTGCTTCATGGCGATGACCTGCGCGGTGCCGGTCTTGCCGCCGCTCGTGTACTGCGCCCCGGCGAAGGCGCGCGCGCCCGTGCCTTCCTTGTTCACCCCCGCCATGGCGCGCTTGACGAACTCGACGTGCTCGGCGCGCAGCGGCGCCTTGTGCGTGAGCTCGGGCTCGACGTAGCGCCGCTCGCCGCCGCGCGGGCGGTCGACGTGCTCGACCAGGCGCGGCCTGTACGTCGTGCCGCCGTTGGCGAGCGTGGCGGTGGCGAGGGCGAGCTGGATCGGCGTGTAGGCGTTGTAGCCCTGGCCGATGCCGATGGAGATGGTCTCGCCGGGGTACCACTTCTGGTCGGCGGGGCGCTTGAAGCGCTTCATCTTCCATTCCGGCGACGGCAGCACGCCGAGCGCCTCGCCCTGCAGGTCGATGCCGGTGCGCGCGCCGAAGCCGAAGTGCCGCATGAAGCCGGCGATGGCGTCGATGCCCATGTCGTTGGCGAGCTGGTAGTAGTAGACGTCGGAGGACACGACGATCGACTTGTGCAGGTCGACGATGCCGTGGCCGCCGGGCTTGGAATCGCGGAAGCGCCGGTCGCCGAAGACGAAGTAGCCGGGATCGACGATGGTGCTGCGCGCCGTGCGCTTGCCCAGCTGCAGCGCGGCGAGCGCCATGAAGGGCTTGAAGGTCGAGCCGGGCGGATAGACGCCAGAGATGGCGCGGTTGTTGAGCGGCTTGTCGGGCGAGGTGTTGAGCTCCGCCCAGTACTGCGGATCGCTGCCGTCCACGAACTGGTTGGGATCGAAGCCGGGCTTCGAGACGAGCGCGAGCACGCCGCCGGTGGCCGGCTCGATCGCCACCAGCGCGCCGCGGCGCTCGCCGAAGGCGAGCTCGGC
>JBQTJF010000187.1:0-4722 GCA_052387375.1 Betaproteobacteria bacterium | reverse complement strand
CTCAGGCTGTCCGGCATCCCGGTGGTCGCGCAGGGGCTCGACCACCTCGATCGGACCACGCCGGTGGTGATCGCGGTCAACCACACCAGCTACCTCGACGTGGTGGTGCTGCTGTCGCGGCTCGAATACCGCGGCTATGCGTTCGTCGCCAAGCGCGAGTTCCTCGCCAATCCGCTGATGCGGGTGCTGCTCAAGGGCTTCGGCACCCAGTTCGTCGAGCGCTTCGACGTCGCCAGGAGCGCCGGGCACGCGAACGAGCTCGCCGACATGGCGCGCGGCGGCGTGTCGCTGATCGTGTTTCCGGAGGGCACGCTCAAGCGCGCCACCGGCCTGATGCCGTTTCGCACCGGCGCGTTCCAGGCCGCGGCGCAGGCCGGCATCCCGGTGGTGCCGGCGGCGCTGCGCGGCGTGCGCTCGGTGCTGCGCGACGGGCGCTGGTACCCGCGGCGCGCGCCGGTGGCGCTCACCCTCGGCGCGCCGGTCGTTCCGGAGGGCACGGACTGGGCGGCGGCGGTGAAGCTGCGCGACCGCGTGCGCGCGGAGGTGCTGCGCTACTGCGGGGAACCAGATTTAGCTTCTGGCAACTGAGAGATCGGGGTCAGACCCCGATCTTCAAAACACCTTCAATACAGGTCACGGCGCGGCCGCCGATCTGGATGTCGCGCTCGGTGACGCGCACCGAGACGCGGCCGTCGCGGCCCATCTGCATGCCTTGCCGCGCCAGATACGAACTTCCAAAATCTTCCGTTCTCTTATAGAAACGGAGGTAGGCGGCGACGCTGATGTTGCCGCTGCCGCAGACCGGGTCCTCCGGCACGCCATGCAGCGGCGCGAACGAGCGCACGTGCAGCGTGGCGAGCCCGTCCTCGGAAGGCGCGAAGAGCGTCACCCCGGTCGCCTCGAACGAGCGCGACAGTTCGGCAATCTGCGCCAGGTCCGGCTTCAGCGCGGCGAGCGCCTCGGCGCTGGGCAGCTCGGCGACGATCCACACCGGCCCGACGTCGACGCGCGCCGCCTCCCCCCACGGCGTGGGCTTCTCCACGCGCGACACCTTCGGCTGCGGCGCCTTCACGTAGATCCACTTGTCCTCGACCGAGAGATCGAGGATGCCTGCCCCGCATTCCTGTTTCAGGCTGGATTTTCTTGAAACAAAACCCGATTCCAGAGCGGCATGCGCGCTGCCGATGGTCGGGTGGCCGGCGAAGGGCAGCTCCTGGCGCGGCGTGAAGATGCGCAGGCGATAGTCGGCCTTGTCGCTCTCGAGCAGGAAGGTCGTCTCGGAGAGGTTGGTCCAGCCGGCGATGCGCTGCATGGTCGCGCCGTCGAGCCCCTCGGCGCCGATCACCACGGCGACCGGGTTGCCCAGGAAAGGGCGCTCCGTGAAGACGTCGACCTGCTTGAATTTCATTTGAGTATCCGCAGCAGATTATGGTGCGAATCGGTGAAGGTCGGCAGGTCCTTGCGGTCGATGATCGGCTCGGCGGCCTCCTGCAGCCGCGGCCAGGCGAGCAGGCGCCGGTTGCGCGTGACGATCACCTGGTCGGTGGCCGAGTACCAGTAGTCGACGCCGTCCCCGGCGTCGGGGCTGTCGGCGACGTTCACCGCCTCGAAGCCGAACTCCGCGGCGAGGCGCTTCACCACCGGCAGCAGGTCGACGAAGCGGTTGGTGGCCTGGAAGACGATCACCCCGTCGGGCTTGAGGTGCTTCACGTAGAGCGCCATCGCCTCGCGCGTCACCAGGTGCATCGGGATCGAGTCGCCGGAGAAGGCGTCGATGCCGAGCACGTCGTAGCCGCGCGGCGGCTCGCGCTCGAGCGACAGCCGCCCGTCGCCGAGGATGATCTCCGTACTTGCCGGGGAATCCTGCAGGAACGTGAATTCCCGCTTCGCGATGTCGACCACGCGCGGGCTGATCTCGTAGAAGACCAGCCGGTCGCCCGGGCGCATCCAGCTGCCGATGACGCCGGCGCCCAGCCCGATCACCCCGACCGAGAGCGGCCGGCGCGGCGCCATCTCGCGCAGCGAGGCGAAGACGCGCCCGTAGCCCGAGCCGGGGCCGAAATAGTCCGCCGGCGTGTTGCGGAACGAGTCGCCGAGCAGCTGGCCGCCGTGCATGATGGCGCCGTGGTACATCAGGCGGTAGGGCACCGGCTGCTGCTGGTCCGCGGTGCGCACTACGCCATAGAAGTCGCGCGCCATGACGCGCACGCCGTCCATGTAGTCGATCACCCCGCGCGCCACCAGCCCCGCGGTGACGAGCGTGACGGCGACGCCCGCCCAGATGATCTTCCTGTTGAGGTCCCACAGCAAAAGGCCGGAAAGCGCGATCAGCGCGATTCCCAGCTCGAAGTAGCCCTTCAGCAGCAGCGGCGCGAGGATCGCCACCAGCACCGCGCCGGTCGCGCCGCCGAGGGAGATCATCAGGTAGAAGCGCGTCAGGTGCGCCGGGTCGGGCTTCAGGCGCGCCAGCTCGCCGTGGCAGAAAAGGCAGGCGACGAACAGCCCGGCGAGATAGAGCGGCACCGCGAGGCCGAGCTCGAGCGAGGGAATCGCCCAGGCCATCGCCGGCGCGAGCAGCGCGAGCGCGGCGAGCGAGGCGCGGCGCAGGTACCAGCGCGGATGGTCGAAGGCGAGGATGAAGGTGAGGAGATACAGCGCCAGCGGCAGCACCCAGAGGAAGGGCACGCTGGAGATGTTCTGCGTCACGTGGTTGGTGACGGCGAGCAGCATCACCGAGCCCATCGCTGCGAGGGCGAGCCAATGCAGTTGAATCCTTAAGGAGATCCTTTCTCCCCCGCTAGCCCTGTTCTCATTGATGTCATGGCCGTTGACCGACATCCAAGCGGTGGCAGCGCACAGCACGGCGAAGGCGGCGAAGAGGAACGACCAGCCCCAGGCGAGCTGGCGCAGGTCGAAGGCCGGCTCGAAGGCAAGCGGGAAGCCGATCAGCGCGGCGAGCGAGGCGAGGTTGGAGAGCGCGAACAGCCGATAAGGCACCGCGGCGCGCCAGCGCCGCCAGTACCAGGCCTGCAGGAGCGGCGTGGTGCTGGAGAGCAGGAAGTACGGCAGGCCGATGGTGGCGCCGAGCAGCAGGAGGATGCGCAGCACCGGCTGCTCGTCGCCCTGGGGCTTCCAGCCGCTCGAGGCGAGGATCGGCAGGCAGGCGAGCGAGGCGGCGAGCAGCAGCGCGTGCAGCGTCGCCTGGCGGCGCGCGCCCAGGCGCATCGTCCAGTCGGCGTAGGCATAGCCGGCCAGCAGCACGCTCTGGAAGAAGACCAGGCAGGTGGTCCACACCGCCGCCGAGCCGCCGAACCACGGCAGGATCTGCTTGGCGATGATCGGCTGCACCAGGAACAGCAGGAACGACGAAAGGAAGATCGTCGCCGCATAGGGCAGCGCCGCCGCGATGGGTATCGGTGTTGCTAGGGAATGAATTTGGCCTACCGGAGAATGGACTTCAGCGTTCTTCCCATTTCGGCGGGATTACGCGTCACCTTGATCCCGCACTCCTCCATCACGGCGAGCTTCTCCTGTGCCGTGCCTTTCCCCCCGGAAATGATCGCCCCCGCGTGCCCCATGCGCTTGCCGGGGGGCGCGGTGATGCCGGCGATGAACCCCACCACCGGCTTGCGCATGTGGCCCTTCACCCATTGCGCCGCGGCTTCCTCGTCGGAGCCGCCGATCTCGCCCACCATGATCACCGCCTCGGTGTGCGGGTCGTCGTTGAACATCCTGAGAACGTCCAAGTGCTTCAGCCCGTTGACAGGATCGCCGCCGATGCCGACGCAGGAGGACTGGCCGAGGCCGAGCTCGCTGAGCTGCCCGACCGCCTCGTAGGTGAGGGTGCCGGAGCGCGACACCACCCCCACCGGGCCCTTCTTGTGGATGTGGCCGGGCATGATGCCGATCTTGATCTCGTCGGGGGTGATCACCCCGGGGCAGTTCGGCCCGACCAGCTTCGTCAGCCGGCCCTGCATCTTGTACTTGGTGCGGATCATGTCGCGCACCGGGATGCCCTCGGTGATGCAGATGACGAGGTCGAGGTCGGCCTCCACCGCCTCGTCGATCGCCGCCGCGGCGAAGGGCGGGGGCACGTAGATCACCGACACCGTCGCTCCGGTAGTCCTTTTCGCTTCGAGAACGGAAGCGAATATCGGGATGCCCTCGAAATCCTCCCCGGCCTTCTTCGGGTTGACGCCGGCGACGAAGCAGGCGCGGCCGTTGGCGTAGGCGCGGCTGGTCTGCGTGTGGAACATGCCGGTCTTGCCGGTGATGCCCTGCGTCATCACGCGGGTGTTCTTGTCGATGAGGATGCTCATAGGGGTCGTGTAACCGATCGGTTACATTTTCTTCTTGCGGCCCTCGGTTTTCAGGGCCGGTCTCTTCTTCTTCGGCTTGGCTTTGGGCTTCGCCGCCTTCTTCACCGCCGCGACCACCTTCTTCGCCGCGTCGGCCATGTTGTCGGCGGAGATGATCGGCAGGCCGGAGTCGGCGAGGATCTTCTTGCCGAGGTCCTCGTTGGTGCCTTTCATGCGCACCACCAGCGGCACCGCGAGCTTGACCTCGCGCGCCGCGGCGACCACGCCGCTCGCGATGGTGTCGCACTTCATGATGCCGCCGAAGATGTTGACGAGGATCGCCTTCACCTTGCGGTTGGACAGCATGATCTTGAAGGCCGCGGTCACCTTCTCGGCGGTGGCGCCGCCGCCGACGTCGAGGAAG
>JBQTJF010000186.1:0-22350 GCA_052387375.1 Betaproteobacteria bacterium | reverse complement strand
GTGTCGGTCGGCGGCACCGGGAAGTAGCCGCCCTTCACCGGCGCGCGGTGGCCCATGTTGCCCGACTCGTAGTCGATGCCCGAGGACCAGGGCGCCTCTTCGGACTTGATCTTGACGAAGCAGCCCGACATGTCGACGCTCCAGGTGACGCCGTCGAAGATGAAGAACTCGGGCTCGGGGCCGAAGTAGGCGACCTCGCCCAGCCCCGTGGACTTGAGGTAGGCCTCGGCGCGCCTGGCGATCGAGCGCGGGTCGCGGTCGTAGGGCTTGCCGTCGATCGGGTCGTAGACGTCGCAGCTGAGGTTGAGCACCGGCTCGTCGGTGAACGGATCCATGCGCGCCGTCGACGCATCGGGCATGAGCAGCATGTCGGAGGCCTGGATGCCCTTCCAGCCGGCGATCGAGGAGCCGTCGAAGGCGTGCCCGGATTCGAACTTGTCCTTGCCGAAGTACTTGACCGGCACCGTCACGTGCTGCTCCTTGCCGCGCGTGTCGGTGAACCGCAAGTCGACGAACTTCACCTCCTTGTCTTTAATGAGCTTCAGGACGTCATCGGGCGTCATCGCCATTTCGGGAACCTCCGCTGAGTTGGTCTAGGTGTAGTAGCGTCGGGGGAGCAGGTTCCGTGCCACGGGACATGCCCCGCAGCCGGGAATTCTAGCCGGAGAGAAATGCACCGAATAGGGGCGCTGGTGCACGCTCGCGCACTCCTATAATGCAGGGGTTAGGTCATGGACGAGATCCGCAAGCAGGCCGCCGAGCGCGGCCGCGCGATGGGCCTGAGCTACGCCGGCGCGCTTCTGCCGGCGGAGGCGGCCGGGCTGATGAAGGAAGGAGCGATGCTGGTCGACGTGCGCACCAGGCCGGAGATCGCCTACGTCGGCCGCATCCCGGGCGCGGCGGCGGTGGAATGGCAGACCTGGCCGGGCAACCGCCCCAACCCGGAGTTCCTCGCCGAGCTGGCCGCGGTGGCGCCGAAGGACAAGCCGGTGATGTTCCTGTGCCGCTCCGGCGCGCGCTCCCACGCCGCCGCCGAGGCCGCCACCCAGGCCGGCTGGCGCGAGGCCTACAACGTCCTCGAGGGCTTCGAAGGCGACAAGGACGGGGCGCAGCACCGCGGCACAGTCGGCGGCTGGAAAAAGGCCGGCCTGCCGTGGGTGCAGTCCTAGCCGACGCTCCAGTCCACCCAGCCGAAGTACGCGGTCGCGAGCACCACCACGCCGAAGGCGATGCGGTACCACGCGAACCAGCGGAAGTCGTGCGTGGCCACGTAGCGGATCAGCCAGCGGATGACGACGAAAGCCGAGACGAAAGATGTCACCAGGCCGATCGTCCACATGCCGACGTCGTCCGCGGTGAAGGCGCCGCGATTGCGCCACGCGTCGTAGGCGCCGGCGGCGACGAGCGTCGGCACGGCGAGGAAGAAAGAAAACTCGGTGGCGGCGCGCCGCGACAGCCCGAACAGCATGCCGCCGATGATGGTGGCGCCCGAGCGCGACGTGCCGGGAATGAGCGCGAAGCACTGTGCCAGGCCGACCTTCAGCGCGTCGAGCCAGCTCATCGCCTGGGTGCTTTCGACCCTGACTTTCCGGTCTCCCCGGTCCACCAGAAGAATGATGACGCCGCCGATGATGAAGGCGAGCGCCACCGGCACCGGGCGGAAGAGATAGGCCTTGATCAGGCCGCTGACGGCGAGGCCGAGCACGGCCGCGGGCAAGAACGCGACCAGCAGGTTGCGCCACAGCGCCGGATCGACGCGGAAGAAGCGCGCGCGGTACTCCCAGACCACCGAGAGCATCGCGCCGGTCTGGATGGCGACATAGAAGGCGTCGGCGCCCGGCCGGTGGAAGTTGAGCAGGTCGCCGGCGAGGATCAGGTGCCCGGTGCTCGAGATCGGCAGGAACTCGGTGAGCCCCTCGACGATGCCGAGGATGAAGGCGTCGAGGAGGTCCTTCACTTGATGAAGGCGCGGATGTGGTCCCAGAACTGCGGCGCGCTGTCGGTGCTGTTGTGCCCGGCGCCGCGCAGCTCGACCCAGCGCTTGTCGCCGCCCCAGGCGTCGTAGAGCCGGCGCGAATGCGCGGCGGGGACGACCTCGTCGCGCTCGGCGACGAGGCAGAGCAGCGGCGCCTTGAGCTGCGGCGCCAGCGCCAGCGAGTCGAAGCGGTGCTTGAGCAGGAGTCCCACGGGAAGAAACGGGTAGTGGTGCTGGCCGACTGCAGCGAGGCTGTCGTAGGGCGCGATGGCGATCACCCCGGCGACCGACCGCGCGGCGGCAACCTGCACGGCGACGCCGGTACCAAGGCTTCTACCAAAAAGAAAAACGCGGTTGGCCGCTAGCTCGTTTACTGATTTGTCATACCACCTCAGAGCGTCTGCGACGAGGGCCTTCTCCGAGGGCGCGCCGCCGCTCGCGCCGTAGCCGCGGTAGTCGACGAGCAGCCATCCGGCCCCCGGCAGCCGCGGCGGCCCTTCCTCGAGCATCCACGAGACCTCCTCGGCGTTGCCGCCGAAGTAGACGATCAGCGGCTCGCCCTTCACGTGCCAGGCATGCAGCTTCGTGCCGCCGTCGGCTTCGATAAAGAGGTGTTGAACCTTATCGTTCATTGATTTCTGGATCTGAATACGACGGGCTTCGCTCAGCGGCTGCGGCATGAAGATGAGCTTGTCCTGCACGAGGTACATGAGCAGCGGCACCCCGATCGCCACCACCGCGGCGATCTGCGCGAGCGAGGTGAGCAGCCCGGACTCCATGAAGCCGCGGCGCACTAGCCGCCCGGCTGCGGCACGGGTCGGCCGAGCGCCTGGCCGACGGTCTCGACGATGCGGCTGCGCGAGTCGTTCTTCAGCAGCCAGTCGACGATGCCGTGGCGCTGCGGCTCGGCGACGCCGGCCTGGTCGCTGCGCAGGCCGGCGAGCATGATGATGCGCGTGCCGCCGAGGCGATCGCGCATCTCGGCGATGAGCGAGAGCGCGTCCTCGGTGTCGCGCAGGCGGCGCGAGAGCAGCCAGGCGGCGTAGCTCCAGCGGCCGAGCAGCGTGCGCGACGCGGCGGCGTCGGCGACCGTGTCGACGCGGTAGCCGGCCTTCTCCAGCACCATCGCCAGGTACTCGGCGGCGACGGCGTCCTCCTCGGTGATGAGCACGCGCGCCGGCTCGCGCGCCTCGGCCTCCGCCGCCTTCATGAGCGGCAGCTCAAAAAAGAAGGTGGTGCCGCCGCCCGCGCGGTCGGCGAAGCCGACCTGGCCCTGCATCATCTCCACCAGGCGCTTGGAGATGGCGAGGCCCAGGCCGGTGCCGCCCTTGATGCGCGAGTCGGCCGAATCGGCCTGCGCGAAGCGCCCGAAGATGCGGCTGCGGAAGGCCTCGGGGATGCCCGGGCCGCGGTCGCCGACGTCCACCCGCACGGCGCCGTCCTTGAGGGCGACGTTCACCTCCACCGTGCCGCCCGGCGGCGAGAACTTGGCGGCGTTGGAAAGCAGGTTGGTCATCACCTGCATCAGGCGCTTGCGGTCGGCGCGCACCATCGCCTGCGCCACCTCGCCTTCGAGCGCCAGGCGCACGTGGAAGCGGTCGGCGAAGCCCTGGTTGAGGCGCAGCGACTCGCGCAGCAGCTCCGCCAGCTCGAGCGGCTCGGGCTCCAGGGTGAGCCGCCCCGACTCGATCTTCTCGATGTCGAGCACCTCGTTGATCAGGTCGAGCAGGCGCTTGCCGTTGCGCTCGGCGATCTCGACGATCTCGTCCTGCTCCTTGGGCACGTCGCCGAGCGCGCCGCTGCGCAGGAGCTGCAGCGAACCGAGAATCGAGGTGAGGGGCGTGCGCAGCTCGTGGCTGAGCGTCGAGGTGAACTCGCCCCGCACCCGCTCGGCGGCGCGCTGCTGCGTGATGTCGCGGCCCTGCAGCACGATGGAGGTGACCTCGCCCGCCTCGTTGACCAGCGGCGTCATGGTCCATTCGCAGGCGAGCGCCAGGCCGTCGCGGCGCATGCAGTTTTCCGCGACGCGCGTCGCCGGCTTGCCCTCGGCGATGAACTGCTCCCACCACTGCTCGGTGCGCGCGCGGTCCTCGCCGCCGAGCAGCATGGTGATGACGTTGCGGCCGACCATCTCCGGCGAGGCGTAGCCGAACAGGTTCTCCGCGGCCGGGTTCATGTCGAGGATGGTGGCGCGCGGGTCGACCTCGAACACCGCGATCGGCGCCCGCTCGGAGAAGAGCGACAGCTTGCGCCCGTAGGCCTGCACCTCGCGATGCGCGTCGAGCAGGCTGTCGAGCTGCTCGCCGAGCTGCGCCTGGATCTCGGCGTTGTCGCCCGAGAGGCGCCGGTAGGCGCTGCGCAGGCCGAAGGCGCTGGCGAACACCCGCCCGAGCTCGTAGGCGGTGATGACGTTGGCGAGGAAGAGCAGCGGCATCGCCGCGCCGAGCAGCCGGAAGAGCTCCGTGCCGTACGCGAAGAGCACGACGTTGAAGGGCAGCATCACCGCGGCGGCATAGAGCGCATACACCCACCACACCGTGGAGTAGAGCGGCAGAGCGCCCACCGTGACCACGGCGACGACGAAGGAGATGAACACCTGCTCCTCCTGCGCGCCCGGGAAGAACACGGCGGCGGCGAAGCCCCAGCCGGCGCCGAGCGCCGCGGCGCCGAAGGCGGCGCGGCGGATCCACAGCGCCGGCTGCTCGCGCGCCGCGCGCGCGCGCCGGTACGCCGCCGAGAGGCCCCACATCGCCGCGGCGAGGACGAGGATCAGCAGCTGCCAGAACGCGATCAGCTCGAGCGGCCGCGAGCGCCAGAGGAACGCCGAGAGCAGCAGGCTCAGGACGACGGTGGCGGCGACGCCCGGCGCGACTCTGCGATAAATGAAATCGCAGCGCTCGCGGGCAACCTCCGGCGCCTGGCTCTCCTCCACGGCTTCCATGCGTTAATCTTAACCCCCGCCATGCGCAAAACCGTTCCCGTGAGCGAGCTGCAGTTCGGCATGTACGTCGCCGAGCTCGACCGCCCCTGGACCGACACGCCGTTCCGCTTCCAGGGCTTCGTGCTGCAGAACGCCGAGCAGCTCGAGACGCTGAAGAAGTATTGCAAAGTGGTGCACGTCGACCCCGACAAGGCGGAGGTCGTCGCCCGGCTGCCCGACCAGACCATCGGCCCGATGCGCTCGGCCGTGGACCTCTCGCGCACCGGCAGAGTGAAGTACACCGAGCAGGCGCCGGTCGAGCAGGAGTTCGCCCGCGCGGTCGGCACGCACGGCGTCGGCGAGAAGGCGGTGCAGGAGACGATGCTCGCGCTGCGCGCCGGCAAGACCCTCGATGCGCAGAGCGTGAACGAGGCCATGCACGGCCTGACCGAGAGCGTGCTGCGCAACCCCGACGCGATGCTGCTCTATACGCAGCTGCAGCAGAAGGGCGACTACACGCAGTCGCATGCGCTCGACGTTTCCGTGTACATGACGGCGTTCGGCCGCTTCCTCGAGATGTCGCGCGAGGACATCGCGCTGCTCGGCCACCTCGGGCTGCTGCAGGACATCGGCAAGGTGCGCCTGCCCAACGCGCTGATCGAAAAGCGCGACCGGCTCAGCGCCGAAGAGTTCGAGCTGGCGAAGAAGCACGTCGAGCACTCGGCGGAGATCCTGCGCGAGACCAAGGGACTGCCGGCGCAGGTCGCGGAGCTCGCCCTGCTGCACCACGAGCGCCACGACGGCAGCGGCTACCCGGGGAGGCTGCGCGGCAAGGAGATCGGCCTGGTCGGCTCGATCGCCGCGATCGTCGACACCTTCGACGCGCTGACCGCGCGCCGGCCCTACGCCGAGCCGGTCGCCCCCTCGACCGCGCTCAGCATGCTCTACAAGTGGCGCGGCACGTTCTTCGATCCGTACCTGGTCGAGCAGTTCATCCGCTGCATCGGCATCTTCCCGATCGGCAGCATCGTCGAGCTGAACAGCGGCGAATCCGGCATCGTCATCGCGCAGAACCTGGAGAAGCGGCTGCAGCCGCGCGTCATGGTGGTGCGCGACGCCGCCGGCAACCCGCTCAAGCCGCAGAAGCTGGTCGACCTCTCGCGCGCGCCCAAGCTCGCCGCCGGCGAGCCCTACCGCATCAAGCGCACGCTGGAGTACGGGCGCATCCCGATGACGGCCGAGAGCCTCTTTCTCTGAGAGATCGGGGTGAGAACCCGTTCTGCGGGCGCTCCGCTACCGCCTTGGGAGATCGGGGTCTGACCCCGATCTCTGGTAGATCTCGCCGCCCTTCCTCACGAACTCGACCGCCTTCTCCTTCAGCCCCCGCTCGACGTAGTCGCGCACGTCCTGCGTGATCTTCATCGAGCAGAAGTGCGGCCCGCACATCGAGCAGAAGTGCGCCACCTTGGCGCCGTCCTGCGGCAGGGTCTCGTCGTGGAACTCGCGCGCCGTGTCGGGGTCGAGGCCGAGGTTGAACTGGTCGGCCCAGCGGAACTCGAAGCGCGCCTGGGAGAGCGCGTTGTCGCGCAGCTGCGCGCCGGGATGGCCCTTGGCGAGGTCGGCGGCGTGCGCGGCGATCTTGTAGGCCATGATGCCGTCCTTGACGTCCTTCTTGTTCGGCAGCCCGAGGTGCTCCTTGGGCGTGACGTAGCAGAGCATCGCCGTGCCGTACCAGCCGATCATCGCCGCGCCGATGGCGCTGGTGATG
Source organism: Betaproteobacteria bacterium (assembly GCA_052387375.1). Classification (GTDB taxonomy): domain Bacteria; phylum Pseudomonadota; class Gammaproteobacteria; order Burkholderiales; family SG8-39; genus SCGC-AG-212-J23. Next base: position 15,687 of record JBQTJF010000186.1, on the reverse strand, counting down.
TGGTCGTAGCCGGGCGCGATGTCGGTGGTGAGCGGCCCGAGCGTGTAGAACGGCGCCTCGCCGCAGTGCTCGAGCTGCAGCGCCATGTTCTCCCTGATGAGCTGCATCGGCACGTGGCCGGGGCCTTCGATCATCACCTGGCAGTCGTGCGCCCAGGCGATTTTCGTAAGTTCCCCTAAGGTCTTCAGTTCTGCAATCTGCGCTTCATCGTTGGCATCGTAAATGGACCCCGGGCGCAGGCCGTCGCCGAGCGAGAAGGAGACGTCGTACGCGGCCATGATCTCGCAGATCTCCTCGAAGCGCGTGTAGAGGAAGCTCTCCTGGTGGTGCGCGAGGCACCACTTGGCCATGATCGAGCCGCCGCGCGAGACGATGCCGGTCATGCGCTTCGCCGTGAGCGGGATGAAGGGCAGCCGCACTCCCGCGTGGATGGTGAAGTAGTCGACGCCCTGCTCGGCCTGCTCGATCAGCGTGTCGCGGAAGATCTCCCAGGTCAGATCTTCTGCTTTACCCCCTGTTTTTTCGAGAGCTTGATAAATGGGGACCGTTCCAATGGGCACCGGGCTGTTGCGGATGATCCACTCGCGCGTCTCGTGGATGTGCTTGCCGGTGGAAAGGTCCATCACCGTGTCGGCGCCCCAGCGGATCGCCCAGGTCATCTTGTCGACCTCCTCGCCGATCGAGGAGCTGACCGCGGAGTTGCCGATGTTGCAGTTGATCTTCACCAGGAAGTTGCGGCCGATGATCATCGGCTCGCTCTCCGGGTGGTTGACGTTGGCCGGGATGATGGCGCGCCCGCGCGCCACCTCGCTGCGCACGAACTCGGGCGTCACGATCCTCTGCAGGCTGGCGCCGAACGATTCGCCTTTGTGCTGAAAAGCGAGCGAATCGATGATGCGCTGGTTCTCACGGGTGGCGATGAACTCCATCTCCGGCGTGATGATGCCCCGGCGCGCGTAGTGCATCTGGGTTACGCACTTGCCTTTTCTGGGCGCTCTCTGGAGATCGAACCGCAGCTCGGCGAGCTTCGGATCGGCGAGCCGCTTCCTGCCGTAGGCCGACGTCGGCCCGTCAAGAAGCACGGTATCGCCGCGCGCTGCGATCCAGTCCTGTCTTAAGGGAAAGAGCCCTTTGCGGATGTCGATCTTCGCCTCGGGATCGGTGTACGGGCCCGAGGTGTCGTAGACGGTGATGGGCGGGTTGCTGCCGCTTTGCGCGATCTCGCGCATCGGCACGCGCAGCGGACCGACGTAGATCTTGCGCGAAGCGGGCAGCGGCTGGACCGCGGCGTCGTCGACGTGCGCGGTGGCGGCAAGAAACTTGGGATTGGCGTTCATCGGCGTCTTTCCTCCGGCGGCATTACCCGCTTCAGGTTCGAAGGGTTTATCTCACCCGTACCACCCGGTACAGGACCCCCAACGCTAGGACGATGATTATAATCCGCTGGCCCATGAACCTAGAGCAGGCACGCAGCAACATGGTCGAGCAGCAGATCCGGCCCTGGGACGTGCTCGACCAGGAGGTGCTCGAGCTGCTCTACCTGGTGCCGCGCGAGGCGTTCGTCCCCGAGCAGCACCGCGCGCTCGCCTTCTCGGACCTGGGCATCCCCATCGGTGAAGGCGAGCGCATGTGGGAGCCGAAGCTCGAAGCAAGGGTTTTGCAGGAGCTTCACTTGAAGAAGACGGACCGGGTGCTGGAAGTCGGCACCGGCAGCGGCTACCTCACGGCGCTGCTTGCACACCGCGCCGCGCAAGTGGTCTCGGTCGAGATCAAGCCGCCGCTGGCGGCGCTCGGCCGGCGCAACCTCGAGCGCCACGGCGTCGAGAACGTGACGCTCGAGACGGGCGACGCCTCGCACGGCTGCCCCGGCCACGCGCCCTACGACGTGATCGTCCTCACCGGCTCGACGCCGGTGCTGCCGCAGGCCTTCCAGGGCGAGCTCGCCGTGGGGGGACGCTTCTTCGCCGTGGTCGGCGAGCCGCCGGTGATGACGGCGCGCCTCGTCACCTGCACCGCGCCGGGCGCCTGGCGCGCCGTCGACCTCTTCGAGACCTCGATCGATCCGCTCGTCAACGCCGAGCAGCGCCCGCGGTTCCGCTTCTGATGCGCCAGATCACCCCGGCGCAGCTCAAGGCGTGGCTCGACGATGCCGCCCGCGAGCGGCCGGTCCTTCTCGACGTGCGCGAGCCCTGGGAGGTCGGCATCTGCCGCCTCCCGGGCGCGCTGCACATGCCGATGCGCGAGGTGCCGGCGCGCGCCGCCGAGCTCGACCCCGGGAGGCCGGTCGTGGCGATCTGCCACCACGGCGGCCGCAGCATGCAGGTAGCGCTTTTCCTCGAGAAGAGCGGCCATAAGGAAATCCATAACCTCCAAGGGGGCGTAGATGCCTGGTCGCGCACGGTCGACCCGAGCCTGCCGGTGTACTAGGTTCGGGAGGGGGATTCGGGGTCTGACCCCGATCTTTCTGGTTTCGATCTGGCTGCTCTCCCCTTCTGCGCACGGCGAAGACCTTCTGGAGGTGTATCGCGACGCGCAGCGCTACGACGCCGCGTACGCCGCCGCGCGCCACAACCTGGCGGCGGGCCGCGAGCGCCTGCCGCAGGGCCGGGCGCTGCTCCTGCCGACGCTCAATCTTTCCGGCAGCGCCACGCGCTCGCGCATCGAGGTCGAGTCCGACAACCCGGCGGTCAGCCCGAGCTTCACGCGCACCCCCGACGCCGCGGCCTACACGCTCACCTTCACGCAGCCGGTGTACCGGCGCCAGAACTACCTGCAGTACCGGCAATCCGAGTTCCAGGTGCAGCAAGCCGAGGCGACGTTCGCGCAGGCGAGCCAGGACCTGGCGATCCGCACCGCGCAGGCCTACTTCGACGTGCTGGCGGCGCAGGACACGCTCGCCCTGGTGCGCGCGCAGAAGGCGGCGACCTCCGAGCAGCTCGCGCAGGCGCGGCGCAATTTCGAGGTCGGCACCGCGACCATCACCGACACGCACGAAGCGCAGGCGCGCTACGACCTGATCGTCGCGCAGGAGATCACGGCGCAGAACGACGTGGAGAACCGCCGCCAGGCGCTGGCGCAGATCACGGGCAAGCAGTACGGAGAGCTGAAGCCGCTGCGCGCCGACGTGCGCCTCGCGCCGCCCAATCCGGACAACATGGAGACCTGGGTCGACCTCGCCGAGAAGCAGAGCTACGCGGTGCTCGCGCAGGAGGCGGCGGCCGAGATCGCCGCCCTCGAGGCGAAGCGCGCCTCCGCAGCGCACCATCCGACGCTCGACGTCGTCGCCACCCACGGCCAGAACAACCAGTCCGCCTCGACGCTCAGCTCGGTGGGCACCGACACCATCTCGACGGTCATCGGGCTGCAGCTCGCCATGCCGCTCTACCAGGGCGGCGCGCTCAATTCGCGCGAGCGCGAGGCGGCGGCGCTGCAGCTGCGCTCGAAGGAGGACCTGGAGAACGCCCGCCGCTCGGCGGCGCTCGCCACGCGCCAGACCTACAATACCGTGATCAACGGCATCGCCCAGGTCGGCGCGCTCGAGCAGGCGCTCGTCTCGTCGCAGAGCGCGCTCGACTCCAACCGCCTCGGCTACGAGGTCGGCGTGCGGATCAACATCGACGTGCTGAACGCGCAGCAGCAGCTCTTCCAGACCCGCCGCGACCTCGCGGTGGCGCGCTACAACACCATCACCAACAGCCTGCGCCTCACGGCCGCCGCCGGCAGCCTGCGCGAAGAGGACATCGAGGAAGTCAACCGGGCGCTCGCCCCGTAAACCGGGGACACGTAAACCGGGGACAGACCACGTTTTCCGTCGGCCTTGGGCGGACGCTCACAGCGGCCGAAAATGCTTCCGATCGGAAGCATCTGAAGTCACCGCTTGAGAAGGTCCCGGCAAACGGCCACATGCCGTTCGGTGGCGCCGCGATGCGCCTCGCATAGGCGCCTGCCCGCCTCGCCCATCTGCTTTCTCCTGTTGTTGTCCTGCAAAAGTCCGAGGGCTTCGCGTATCCCCACCCCGGCATCGGGCGCCTGCACCGCGGCGCCGGCCTCGAGCGCGAGCTGCGTCGCCTGCGCGAAGTTAAAGACGCTCGGGCCGATCACTACCGGCCCGCCGGCGGCGAGCGCCTCGATCAGGTTCTGGCCGCCGACCGGGACGAACGAGCCGCCGATGACGGCGACGTCGCAGGCGCCGTAGTAGAAGGACATCTCGCCCATGGTGTCGCCCAGATAGATCCTGACCTGGTCGCCAGCCGGGTCGGACCGGCTGCGCCGGCCCTGCGCAAGATGGGCCACTTCGTCGAAGCGCTGCGGATGGCGCGGCACGACGATCACGAGCAGCTTGCCCTCCGGCGGCGGCAGGGCATCGAGGAGGAGCTTTTCCTCGCCTTCGCGCGTGCTCGCGAGCAGGAGCACCGGGCGCGCGAGCGCCGCGCGCCAGGCGCGCCCGGCCTCGAGCTGGTGGAGAGCCGGCGCGACGTCGAACTTGAGGTTGCCGGTGACCTCGATGCGGCGCGCCCCGAGAGCGGCGAGGCGCGCCGCGTCCGCGTCGCTCTGCGCGCACACCGCGGCGAGGCCGCGGAACGCCGGCGCGGAAAGCGCGCGCAGCAGGCGATAGCCGCGCGCCGACTTTTCGGACATGCGCGCGTTGGCGAGGACGAGCGGCACGCCGTTGTCCGCGCAAACCGCGACGAGGTTGGGCCACACCTCGGTCTCCATCAGCAGGCCGAGCCGAGGGCGGAAATGCTCGAGGAAGCCCTGGATGGCGCGCGGGTAGTCGTAGGGAAGGTAGGCGGCCAGCACCGACTCGCCGTACACCGGCTTCAGCGTCTCGCGCCCGGCGGCCGTGGTGCAGGTGACGACGATGCCGTGGTCGGGCAGCAGCTCCTGGAGCGCGCGCACGAGCGGCGCGGCGGCGCGCGCCTCGCCGACCGACACGGCGTGCAACCACGCCATCTTCGGCCTGGCTTCGACGCGATAGTCGCCGAACCTTTCCGCGATCGATTCGCGGTAACCCGGCTCGCGGCGCCCGCGCCACCACAGGCGCAGCAGGAAGAGCGGCAGGACGAGCCGCAGGACGAGGGTGTAGAGCGCCCTCAAGCCAGGCTCTTCAGCACCTCGGCGACCGCCGGCGCGCGGCCCGGTCCGCCGACGTTACTCCCCCGCGCCGCGCCGTAGAGCCCGGTGAGCGCCGGGTCCGAGCCGCAGTAGATGCCGACGGTGGGAGAGCCCAGGGCGGCGGCGAGGTGCGTGAGGCCGGTGTCCAGGCCGACCACGCGCTTCGCGGCCGAGAAGAGCTCGCCGAGCTGGCGCAGCGACATGCGCTCCGGCACGCTCGCCCGCCCGATGCCGCTCGCGATGCGCTCGGCGCGCGAGCGCTCGGCGTCGCTGCCCCAGGGCAGCACGGCGCGCACGCCGAGCGCGCGGCCGAGCTCGATCCAGCGCGACTCCGGCCACAGCTTGTCCTCGCGGCTGGTCATCGTGAGCAGCACCGCATAGGCGTCCCCGGACGGCGCCGCATTGTTCACCTGCAGCCCGTAGTTGCAGTTGCCCTTCAATGCGTATCCCAGGGAGGCGGCCGTGAGCCGGCGATTGCGCTCCACCGCGTGCAGGCCGCGCGGCACGAGATGGCGCACGTCGTAGAAGCGCGCCGCCATCGGCTCGCGCGCGCTGGCGCGGTCCATGCCGTGCCGGGTGCCCGAGGCGAAGCGGCAGACGAGCGCGCTCTTGAGCAGCGATTGCGTGTCGATCACCGCGTCGTAGCGCTCGGCGCCGAGCGTGCGGCGGAACTCGCCCATCTGCGACCACACCGCGGGCTCCCACAGCGCGTTGCGCCAGCGCCGCACGCTGACCGGGATGACGCGGCGCACCGCCGGGTGCATCGCCGCCACGCCGGCGAAGGGCTCCTCGACCACCCAGTCGATGGCCGCGCCGGGCAGCGCGGCGGCCGCATCGCTCACCGCCGGGCAGTGGTGCACGACGTCGCCGAGCGAGGAAGTCTTGACGAAGAGGATCCTCTTCATTCGATAGAATACGGCTCGCCCGATTCTAGAGAATATCCGACTTGAACGCTTCGCCGCGGGCGCCGTTCTCGGCCGTCCTCATCACCCGCAACGCCGCCGCCGTGCTCGACGACGGCCTCGAAAGCATCGCCTTCGCCGACGAGATCGTCGTCGTCGACTCGGCGAGCAGCGACGAGACGGTGCAGATCGCCGAGCGCCGCGGCGCGCGCGTGGTGCAGAAGGAATGGCTGGGCTTCGGGCTGCAGAAGCAGTTCGCCGTCGACCAGGCGAAGCACGACTGGGTGCTGTGCATGGATGCCGACGAGCGCGTCTCGCCCGAGCTGGCCGAGGAGATCCGCCAGGCGCTCGCCGCGCCGGTGTCGCCGGTCTACCGCATGCCGCGGCGCAACCGCTTCCTCGGCAGATGGCTCTCGCACGGCGAGGGCTATCCCGACTGGAGCCCGCGGCTCTTCAACCGGCTCAACGCGCGCTGGAGCGACGACCTCGTGCACGAGAAGGTGCTCTATACCGTCACGCCGGGCAGCTTCCGCGGCGACCTGATGCACGACTCGCGCGACGACCTCACCGCCTACCTCGACCGGCAGAACCGCTACACCACCCTCGCCGCGCGCCAGGCCTTCGAGAAGGGGCGCAGCGCGAGCGTCTTCCACTTGTTTTTCTCGCCGGTGGTGCGCTTCCTCAAGTTCTACGTGCTGCGCCTGGGCTTCCTCGACGGCGTGCCGGGCCTGCTGCACATCTCGATCGGCTGCATCAACAGCTACATGAAGTACGCGAAACTCATCGAGCTGCGCCGTGCCGAGAACGGCTAGGAAGCGCGAAAACAGGGACAGACCACCTTTTTTCGTGAAATGCGAGCGGAGGCTACAATAGCTCTTGGAGCACAGCCATGAAATTCACCCGCATTACGGTCGATTCGAGGCAGATGAACGGCGTCCCGTGCATCCGCGGGTTGCGCATTCCAGTGGCCACGGTGATCGCGATGGTGGCTGACGGCATGAGCCACGCGGACATTCTCCAGGCTTACCCGGACCTGGAGCAGGAAGACATTTACGAGGCGCTGCGGTATGCAGCACAAGCGGTTCGCGAGCGAGAACTTCCGCTGACCGCTAAGTGAAGTTCCTGGTGGACAATGCGCTATCTCCCCTCGTTGCACAGGAACTTCGACGCAAAGGACATGATGCCGTTCATGTCCGGGACCTGAGCCTCCAGTCGGCAATCGACCAGGTCGTTTTCGATCGCGCCGCTAGCGAGGACCGCGTGCTCGTTTCCGCGGATACCGACTTCGGAGCCCTGCTCGCGCTCACCGAGCGCAACAAGCCGTCGGTCATTCTCTTTCGCCGTGCCACCGGCCGCCATCCGGCAAAGCAGGTGGATCTGCTACTGGCGAACATTGCGACCGTCGAGGCGGCCGCGGCGGCCGGCAGCATCATCGTGTTCGACGAAGCCCGGATTCGTATTCGCGCCCTGCCGATAGCCGGGCCTGACTCTCGCCTGGAAAATGGGGACAGACCCGGGAGCTGACGCCCTTCTTCTGCAATCGCCAGATGAGAAAAATGGGGTCTGTCCCCGTTGAAGATTCTGGTAACAGGGGTGGCGGGCTTCATCGGCATGCACTGCGCGAGGCGCCTGCTCGCGCGCGGCGACGAGGTGCTCGGCATCGACAATCTCTCGCCCTACTACTCGGTCGAGCTGAAGAAGGACCGGCTCGCGCAGCTCAAGGGACTTTCGTTTCATCAGCTCGACATCGCCGACCACGCTGCCCTCGCAGATGTCTTCAACAGAACCAAACCCGATCTGGTCCTCCACTTGGCCGCCCAGGCGGGCGTGCGCTACTCGCTCGAGCACCCCGCGGCGTACATCCAGACGAACCTCGTCGGCTTCGCCAACCTGCTCGAGTGCTGCCGGCGCCGGCCGCCGCGGCACCTCGTCTTCGCCTCGAGCTCGAGCGTCTACGGCGCCAACACCAAGCTGCCCTGGTCGGAGACAGACCCGGTCGACCACCCGATCAGCCTCTACGCCGCGACGAAGAAGTCGAACGAGCTGCAGGCGCACGTCTACAGCCATCTCTTCGGCCTCAACGCCACCGGCCTGCGCTTCTTCACCGTCTACGGGCCCTGGGGGCGCCCCGACATGTCGGCGATGATCTTCGCCAAAGCGATCATGGAGGGACGGGCGATCGAGGTCTTCAACCACGGCGACATGTCACGCGACTTCACCTACATCGCCGACATCGTCGAGGGCACGCTGCGGGTCCTCGACAAGCCCGCGCCCTACGCGATCTACAACATCGGCAATCACGCGCCGGTGCCGCTGCTCGACTACATCGCCACCCTGGAGAAGGTGCTGGGCAGGAAAGCGAAGCTCGAGATGAAGCCGATGCAGCCCGGTGACGTGAAGGCGACCTATGCGGATACGACGGCGCTCGCCCGGGCGGTCGGCTTCGCGCCCGCGACGCCGCTCGAGACCGGTCTGGCGCGGCTCGCCGAGTGGTTCAAGGCCTACTACCGGGCATGAAAAAGCGCCTGCTGCTGGCGCTTTGTATCCCGATCGGGATACAGGCCTGCGCCATCGGCAATCCCGAGTACCCGGCGAACTGGGACCCGCTCGTGCCGCCTGCCGTCGCGGATTGCCGGCGCTTCGAGGGCTGGTACGCCGACCGTGGCCAGACGCGCGACGGCTTCAGCCAGCGCTCGCTTACACGCGAGCTCTTCGGCTACCGCGAGGAATGGCGCGCGGCGACGCGGGTGCGGCTGGAGTTCCCGGCCGAGGACGTGCTGCAGGTGACGGTGTGGGCGGGCGAGAGCAAGGTCTCGACGCGCAACCTGCACGCCGCCGTGGGAGATTTCCGCTGCGAGAACGGGCGGCTGACCGTGCGCGACAAGCGCTGGGTGGCCGAAGACCTGGTAGCCGGGCACGAGAACGTCACCGTCGAGCTGCACGAGCAGGGCAAAGAGCTCGTCGCGCTGGTCAAGGAGTTCACGCTCGCCGTGGCCTTCGTCATCGTGCCGTTCGTAGCGGACGCGACGCACTGGTACCGGTTCCGGCGTCTGCCGAATTAGCGCCGTACTCCGGCACCCAGTCGCGCAGCCGTGCGCGCACCGCCTCCGCGCCGGCATCGCCCGGCCGCGCCAGCCAGCCGAGCACCTCGTCGAGCAGGCGCGGATGGTCCGGCGGCCGTACGCGCGCCACGCGCAGCTTGGGGTGCGGCGTGGCGAGCGTGGTCTCGGCGTCGGCGAGCGGCTCCTCGTAGAGCTTCTCGCCGGGGCGCAGGCCGGTGAACTCGATGCGGATGTCGGCTTCGGCAAGCCCGGAGAGCCGGATCATCTGCCGCGCCAGCTCGGCGATCTTCACCGGCTCGCCCATGTCGAGCACGTAGATCTCCCCGCCCTTGCCCATGAGGCCGGCCTGCAGGACGAGCTGCGCCGCCTCGGGAATCGACATGAAGTAGCGCTGCATCTCGGGATGGGTGACGGTGAGCGGCCCGCCGCGCGCGATCTGCTCGCGGAAGCGCGGCACCACGCTGCCGGTCGAGCCGAGCACGTTGCCGAAGCGCACGATGACGAACTGCATCGCCCCCGCCGGCTGCAGCGCCTGGCAGGCGAGCTCGGCGAGGCGCTTCGAGGCACCCATGACGTTGGCCGGGTTCACGGCCTTGTCGGTGGAGACGAGCACGAACTTCTCCGCGCCGCCGCGCTGCGCCGCCCGCGCCACCACCACGGTCGAGAGCACGTTGTTGAGCACGGCCTGGAAGGCGTTCTCCTCCTCCATCAGCGGCACATGCTTATAGGCGGCAGCGTGGAACACGACCTGCGGGCGGAACCGCGCGAACACCGCCTGCACGCGCGCCTCGTCCTTGGCGTCGCCGATCACGGCGCTCACGGCCACGGCGGGATTGCGGTCGCGGAATTCCTGCTCGATCGAGTAGAGCGCGAACTCCGATATCTCTAGCAGCACCATGCCCGCCGGCTCGAAGCGCGCCACCTGGCGGCAGAGCTCCGCGCCGATCGAGCCGCCGGCCCCGGTGACGAGCACTGTCTTGCCGCGCAGGAAGGCGCGCAGGCCGGCGTCGTCGAGCTGCACCGGGTCGCGGCCGAGCAGGTCGTCGAGCTCCACCGGCCGCAGCGACGACACGCTGACCTTGCCCGAGACGATGTCCGAGAGCGCCGGCACGGTCATCACGGAGATGCCGGCTTGCGTGCAGAGGTCCAGCGCACGCTTGCGCTCCTGGTGGGTGGCGCTCGGCATGGCGATGACCGCGTGCGCCACCCCCAGCCCTTCGGCCACCTGCGCCACGCGCTCGAGCCCGCCAAATACCTTCACGCCCGCGACCTCCGCCCCGCGCTTCGTTGCGTCGTCGTCCAGCAGGCCGACCACGCGCCACTGCGGGCTCGCGGCAAGGTCCCGCAGCAGCGCCGCGGCGGTGCCGCCGGCGCCGAGGACCAGCACCGGGGTGGCCTGTGGCCTGGCGAGCACCGGCAGCAGCCGGCCTTCCCGCCAGGCGCGATAGGCGAGGCGGCTTGCGCCCATCGCCATGGCGACGAGGAGTGGCGTGAGCACGTACACCGAGCGCGGCACTGGATAGCCGATGCGCGCGAAGCTGAGCAGGGCGGGTACGGCGAGGCCGGCGATGCCCACGGCGATGGCGATGCGCTGCAGGTCGGGCAGGCTGGCGTAGCGCCACATCCCTTTGTAGAGGCCGAGCGCCCAGAACACCGCAGCATGGACGCCCATCACGAGGAGCACCAGGCCGAGCATCACCTCGACGTATTCCGGCGGGATGTCGAAGTTGAAGCGCAGGAGGAACGCCGCCGTCCAGGCGACGCCGGCGACGACGACGTCGTGGGCGAAGACGATGAACCGGCGCAGATTCATGCCGGTTGCGGCGGCCGCCTAAGGAAGCGCGCCCAGCGCACGTCGACCCAGACCGCCAGCAAAGCCAGCACGGCGGCGGCCGCGGCAAAGGCCGCGGCCTGCACCACCGGAGGCTCGCGGCGGCCGAGCAGCGCGGCGGCAGCGCAAAGCGCCATCGTGGCGTAGCCGATCCAGGCGGTACGGCGATGCCCGAGCCCCATGCGCACCATGCGCTGGTAGTAATGCTCCTTGTGGGGGCGCCAGACCCGCTCGCCGCGCACCAGGCGCTTCAGGAGCGTCAGGGTCGCGTCGCCGAGGAACGGCGCGAAGACGAGCACCGGGAACCACAGCGGCCAGAGGTCGTCGCGCCAGCCGACGACGCCGAGGGCGCCGGCGAGGAAGCCGAGCGGTATCGAGCCGACGTCGCCAAGGAAGATGCGCGCCGGGTTGAAGTTGTGGAGGAGGAACGCCGCCGCCGCGGCAGCGAGCGCGGTGCTCGCCGCAGCGAGCGCCGCGTGGCCGCCGAGCTGCGCCGCGACCGCATAGGCGCCGAAGCCGATCACCGACATGCCGCCGGCAAGACCGTCGGAGCCATCCATGAAGTTGTAGACGTTGATGAGCCAAGCCGCGGCGACGACGAGCAGCGCGAGCTGCAAGGGATGCATCGGGCTGAGGTAGTACCAGCACACCAGACCCGCGGCCGCCAGGTGTGCGGCGAGGCGCACGCCGGTCGGCACGCCGCGCATGTCGTCGGCGAGGGAGATCGCCGCGAGCGCAAGGGCGAGCGCGAGGGGCAGCCAGAGAGCCGTGGCGCCGAAGCCGAGCGACACGCCGGCGCCCAGCAGCACCGCGATGCCGCCCGTGCGCGGCACGGGCCGCGCGTGCAGCGAGCGCTCGTTGGGGCGGTCAAGCGCGAAAGCGCCGAAGCGGGACACGAGCAGCCGGGCAGCGGCGAACGCCGCGAGGAAGGAAACGATGGCCAAGGCCGCGAGCGCCATGCGCGACTCAGAAGAAGTTCGTGATGCGGCTGCGGATGCAGTTGACGACGACGGTGGAAGGCGCGAAGTCGCGCTCGAGCTCGTAGCGCGCCTTCCAGGGCTGCGCGACGAGCGTCGCCACCGACTCGACGATGTTCTCCAGCTCGAGGCCGGCGACGATGTGCGCGCCGCCTTCCACGGTTTCCGGCCGCTCGGTGGTCATGCGCAGGCTGACGCAGGGCACCTTGTAGAAGAACGCCTCTTCCGGCGCGGTCCCCGAGTCGGAGAGCACGCAGTAGGCATCCATGTACAGCCGGTTGAAGTCGTAGAAGCCCAGCGGCGCCATGATGCGCACGCCGCGCGGCAGCTTGCGCTTGCCGATCTTGCTGCGCGTGCGCGGATGCATGGGATAGACGACTTCGCGCTTGAAGCGGCGGTGCAGCTCGACGAGGGCCTTGAGGATGGCGTCTAGGTAAGCCGGGTTGTCGACGTTCTCGCTGCGGTGCGCCGTGACGAGCAGGTACCTGCGCGGCTCGAGGCCCAGGCGCTTCAGGACATCGCTCTTCCGGATGCGCGGCAAGAAGGCCCGCATCGCCTCGTAAGTGGGGTTGCCCGTGACGAAGATCTTCGACGGATGGATGCTCTCCCGCATCAGGTTCTCGCGGTGATACCGGTTGAAGGGCAGCAGGATGTCGCTCATGTGGTCGATGAGCATGCGGTTGCGCTGCTCGGGCATGCGCTTGTCCCAGGCACGCAGGCCCGCCTCCATGTGGAAGGTCTTCACGCCGCGGTGCGCGGCCGGCATCACCGCCAGCCCGCTGAAGGTGTCGCCGAGGATGAGCAGCGCGTCGGGCTTGATCTTGACGAGCAGCTCGTCGGACTTGCGGATCACGTCGGCGACCTCCGCCCCGTAGCTCGAGGTGTCGATGGCGAGCTGGTAGTCGGGCTTGCGCAGCTGCAGATCGCGGAAGAAGAAGTCCTTGAGCTCGGGCGTGAAGTTCTGCCCGGTGTGCACCATGACGTGCTCGAAGTTGAGCTGGTCGAGCTTCTTCAGCGTCGACCAGAGCTTGATCATCTCCGGGCGCGTGCCGAATATCGACATGACTTTCATATTGTTGTGGCCTCGTTGACGTGGCTCAGGAGCCGCACCTCGGGAAGGGGCGCGATCAGGCGCCCGCCCGCGTCGAGGTAGGACTTGCACTTCTCCGCGATCTCGCTGAGGTAGCCCCAGGCGAGCACCAGCAGGTAGTCCGGCGTCGCGGTGCGCAGCGCCTCCGCCGAGCGGATCTCGAAATGCGACCCGGGCGTGTAGTACCCCCACTTCGCCGGCGCATCGTCGATCATGTACTCCAGGTGCTCGCGCCCGATCCCGCAGTACTGGATGATGGTGTTGGCGCGGCCGGAGGCGCCGTACCCGGCCACCCGCTTGCCGGCGCGGCGCAGCCGCTCGAGGTACGCCATGAGGATGTCCTTGCGGCGGGCGATCTCCGCGGCGAAATGCCGGAAGGTCTCGACCCGATCGAGGCCTTGCGCCGTCTCGTCCTGACGCAAGAGATGCACGCGGTTGGTCACCGCCTTGGCCCACCGGGCCGAAGCCTTGCAGGCGTAGTAGCGAATCGAGCCGCCGTGGATCGGGATGCGCTTGAGGTCGAACACCGCCATGCCGTGACGTCGCAGGTGGTTCTCGAGCGCGAGCAGCGAGTAGTAGTAGAGGTGCTCGTGGTAGATCATGTCGTACTGCAGCCCGCGCATGACACTGCCGAGGTGATGCACCTCGAAGACGAAGACGCCGTTGTCGGAGAGCAGCTCCGCCACCCCGTGCGTGACGTCGTTAATCTCCGGAATATGCGCATAGACGTTGTTCGCCACGATCAGGTCGGCCGGTCCATGCTGACTGCGAATGGCGACGGCTACCTTGCTGCCGAAGAAATCGTTGACGACGGTGATGCGCGGGTCGGCGATGGCCTGGACGATGTTGCTCGCCGGGTCAACCCCGATGGGCTTGCGTACGCCCTGGTCCGCCAGCGGCTTGAGCAGGATGCCGTCGTTACAGCCGATCTCGACCACCGTCGAGCGCTCGGGCCTGAGAAAACGGGCCACGACCTCGCTCGCATAGTCGAGGAAGTGCTCGCGCAGCGAGCGGATCGCCGAGGAGAAGTAGAAGTAGTTGGCGAAGAGCTCCACCGGGTCGACGACGTCGGGAAGCTGCAGGGCGAAGCACTCGGTGCAGAAGCAGGCGCGCAGGCGGTAGTGCCGCTCGCCGGCGAACTGCTCGGGCTTGACGAACGCCCCGGCGAGCGCCACGTCCCCGAAGTCGATGATGCTCTCCAGGGCGCGGCTGCCGCAGAACGCGCAGCAGTCCCGGTACGACGAGCGCGTCACGCCTTCAGGCGGCCGAGCCAGCCTGCGCGAACCAGTCCGCGGTCTCCTTGAGGCCGTGCTCGGCGGTGAAGGGAATCGACCATTGAAGGCGCTGCTTTGTTTCGGAGCAATCGACGCGCAGCGATTCTAGCATTCGCATCACCTCGTCGCCCTTGCCGAGCACGCGCCCGATCGCGCTCAGCAGGCGCGGCTGGCAGGCGAAGAGGCGCGCGGGCCGGCCCATCGCCGCTGCGAGGCGGCGTACGAGCTCTGGGGACGAGAGGTCTTCGCCGTCGCTGACCAGAAAGGTTCCTTGCGCAGAAACAGACAATGCCCGTTCGACCGCGCTCGCAAGGTTGCCGGCATAAATCATGCTGCGCGCATTGGCGACGCTCGCGAGCGGCAGCGGCACACCGGCGCGCACGAGGCGCAGCAGGCGCAGGAAATTGCCCTTCACGCCCGGGCCGTAGACGAGCGGCGGGCGCAGCACGACGACATCGAGCCCTTTGATGCTTGCCAGCCCCCGCTCGGCCTCCCACTTCGACGTCGCGTAGGGATCGGCCGGGGCTGCGGCGTCGCTGACGCGGAAGGGCGCGCTGGTGGTGCGCTCGCCGTTCACCTTGATCGTGCTGAGGAACACGAAGCGCGCGACCCCCCGCCGTGCCGCCGCCTCGGCGAGGCGCAGCGTCGCCTCGGTGTTGACCCGCCGGTATTCGGCGAGCGGGTCATGCGCAGCGTCGCGCATCACGTGCACGCGCGCCGCGAGGTGGACGACCGCGTCGGCCCCGTCGAGCGCCTGCTCGAGCGCCGACGGCGAGGCACGCTCGAGCGGCAGCTCGGCGCGCCGCGACTCGACGACGCGGAAGCCGCGCCCGGCGAGCCACGGGCAGAGATGCCGGCCGACGAACCCGGCGGCACCCGTGACCAGGACGGTGCTCAGCGCAGCAGCTCGCCGAGCTCTGCCTGCTTCACGTCGTCCGGCATCAGCCGGTGCCGCTTGAGGAGGGCCTCGGTGCCTTTGAGGTCGAGCACGTTGTCGGCGGAGCTGAACTCGCGCTCTAGCGCGCGCGCCTTTTCGGAGCGTTTCTCCGGGCGTTTCTCCTCGTTCCGGGCGGCGAGCTCCGGCAGCATGGGCAGAATGGCGTAGTAATCACCGCGCCTCACGCAGTGGTGCGCCTCCTCCTCGGAGACCATGATCTCGTGCATCTTCTCGCCGGGCCGGATGCCGGTCACCTTGGTCTCAATCGCCCGCCGGCCGATCAGCGCCCGGGCGATGTTCTCGACCGTCGCCGAAGGCGCATTCGGCACGTAGGTCTCGCCCGGCGCAGCTTCCCGGAGCGCGGTGAAGACAGTGTCCACCGCCTGGTCGAGGCTGAGCAGGAAGCGCGTCATCCCGGGCACGGTGATCGTGACCGGGCCGCCGTTGCGGATCTGGTCGTGGAAGAGCGGGATCACCGAGCCGCGCGAGGCGAGCACGT
>JBQTJF010000185.1:0-9291 GCA_052387375.1 Betaproteobacteria bacterium | reverse complement strand
GCGGATGTCGGCGAGCATCCCGTCGACCACCTGGCGCGCCTCGGCGGTGTCGCTCTCCGGTGTCTTGGCTGCGCGCTTCAGGTATTCCATGGCTACCTCGTGTAGAGCACCGAGGGCAGCCAGAGCGCGATCTGCGGGAGCGCCATGACCACCGCGAGGCCGAAAAGCTGCAGCACCATGAACTGGACCATGCCCTTGTAGATGTCGCCAAGCTGCCACTGCGGCGCCACGCCCTTGAGGAAGTAGGCGGAAAGCGCTACAGGCGGCGAGAGCCACGCGGTCTGCAGGTTCATCGCCACGAGGATGCCGAACCACAGCAGGTCGACCTTCAGCTCCTTGACGAGCGGCAGGACGATCGGCAGGAAGATGAGCACGATCGGCACCCACTCGAGCGGCCAGGCGAGCAGGAAGATCACCCCCATCAGCAGCGCGAGGATCGCCATGGGCGGCAGGTCGAGGCCGAGCAGCCCCTGCGTCATCATCATCGGCGTGCCCAGGCGCGAGAACACCGCGCCGAAGAAGTTCGAGGCCGCGACGAGGAACAGGATCAGGCAAGAGACTTCCAGGGTCTTGATCACCGCGTCGTAGAGCAGCCGCCAGGTCAGCCGCCCGTAGACGATCACCAGCGCCAGCGAGCCGAAGGCGCCGACCGCTGCCCCCTCGGTCGGGGTGGCGAAGCCGAAGAGGATCGAGCCGAGCGAGGCGAGCACGAGCACCGCGGGCGGCACGAGGCCCTGCGCGAACTCCTTCAGGATCGCGAGCTTCGAGGCGGCATGCTCGGCCTCGGGCAGCGGCGGGCCGAGCGAAGGATTGATGGCGCAGCGCACGAGCGCGTAGGCGGTGTAGATGCCGGCCATCACCAGCCCGGGGATGACGGCGCCGGCGAAAAGGTCGGTGACCGGCACGCCGATGACCGGCCCCATGACGACGAGCATCACCGAGGGCGGGATGAGGATGCCGAGCGTGCCGCCGGCTGTAATGATCCCCGCGGAGAGGCGCACGTCGTAGCCGGAGCGGTCCATCGCCTTTGCCGCCATGATGCCGAGCAGTGTCACCGACGCGCCGACGATGCCGGTCGCGGCGGCGAAGATGGTGGCGCAAAACATCACTGCGATGAAGAGCGAGCCGCTCAGCCGCGCGAGGGCGAGCTGCACCGAGCGGAACAGGCGCTCGAGCAGCCCCGCCTGCTCGAGCAGCAGGCCCATGAAGACGAACAGCGGCACCGCGGCGAGCGTCTGCTCGCGCATCACCTGGAAGAACTGGTAGACCATCAGGTAGAACACGGTGTCGCCGAAGCCGACGTAGCCGAAGAGCAGCGCCAGGATGATGAGCGTGAAGGCGATCGGGAAGCCGGCGAAGATGCCGACGAGCAGCGCGACGATCATCCAGACGCCGATGATCTCAGGGCTCACGGCTGACCAGCTCCTCCGCGACCTTGTGCACGACCAGCCAGCGGCCGTGGCGCAGCGCGTAGATGCACTTCAGAAACTCGGCCACGCCCTGCAGCAGCAGCAGCGCCGCGGCAACCGGCATCACCGCCTTCAGCGGGTAGATGATCGGCATCCAGCTCGAGCCGACCGTGCGCTCGTCGCGCAGCCAGGAGGCCCAGGCGAACTCGGCGCCGAGCCAGAGGAAGACGGCGATCCCGGGGAAGAAGAGGAAGCGGTAGCAGTCGGCGTCGACCGTCGCTTGCACCCGCACCGGCCACTGCTGGTAGAGGAAATCGGTGCGAATGTGCGCGCCGCGGAACAGCGTATATGCAGCGCCGAGCATGAAGAGGGCCCCGTACAGCATGTAGCTCGTGTCGTAGGCCCACTGCGTCGGCTCGTACACGTGCCGGATGACGACCTCGTAGGTCATCGCGCCGATGAGCGGCAGGATCAGCCAGGCGACGACGCGCCCCGACCAGTCGCTGATCGTGTCGATGCCGCGGATGGCGCGCTCGAGGCTCACTCGCTTGCCCCAAAAAAAGAGGCGGCCTGCCGGCCGCCTCTTCCTTGACGGCGCTCCCTATTTGCCCTTGAGATAGGCTTCGCCGACCGAGGTGTTGAGCTTCTGGATGCTCACCCAGTAGGGCACCACGTCCCTGGCGAACTGCGCCTGCGAGTCGAGCACCTTCTTGAAGAAGGCGTTCTTCGCCGCGTTCTCGTCCATCACCTTCTTTGCCGCCGCCATGAAGGCCGGGAAGTACTCCGGCGGCGTGTCGTGCGTCTGCACGCCGTGCTTGGATTTGAGCTCCTGCAGCGCGAGCGCGTTGGCGCGGATGCGATACGCGGTGCCCTCCATCATGGCAGCGATCGTCGCGCCCTCGAAGATCGCCTGCACGTCCTTCGGCAGCTTGTTCCAGAACGTCTTGTTGACATAGATGTCGCCGTTGACGACGTTCTGGTGCAGCCCCTGCAGGTAATAGTGCTTGAAGGCGCGCTGGAAGCCGTAGGCGAGGTCGGTCACCGGGCAGCACCACTCGGCGGCGTCGAGCACGCCGCGCTCGGCCGAGGGGATGATCTCGGCGCCGGGCAGCGCCACCGCCGTCACGCCCATCTCCTTGTAGATCGCGCCGGGGATGCCGGGCGGGGTGCGGAAGCGCTTCTTGCGCGGGTCCGCCATGCTGCGGATCGGCTCCTGGAACCAGCCGAGCGCCTCCGGGCCGACGGGCTGGATGATGAAGCCGACCACGTTCACCTTCAGGTGCTGGTCGAAGAGCTCCTGGTAGAGCTGCTTGCCGCCGCCCTCCAGGTACCACGAGACCCACGCCATCTGGTCGATGCCCAGGCCGGCGCCGCCGGAGGGCGAGCCGAACAGCATCGCCGCCGGGTGCTTGCCCGACCAGTAGTGCGTCCAGGCGAAGCCCGACTCGACTAGCCCCTTGTCGACCGCGTCGAGGATCTCGAAGGCGCCGACCACCGCGCCGTCCGGGAGCACCTCGACCTTGAGCCGGCCGCCGGTCATCGCATCGACGCGTTTGGCGAACACCTGCAGCATCTTGAACTCGTCGGCCGCCGCCGGAACCGCGGTCTGCAGCCTCATGCGCGCGCTTTGCTGTGCCCATGCAGCGAGCGGGCTCAACGCGAGCGCCAGCGAAAGCAACGCCAACAACTTGAGCAGCGGCCTAGCCATGTCGGTACCTCCTCCTCAGGGGGTGAACGGATGAAAGCGCTTCCATCGAGGCTAAGGGGCTCGCCTCCCTATGGTCAAGTTGCACTGCAGCATGGCGCCCTACAAGCGCTTTCATCTAAAGTTCGGCGCGCATGAAGCGCAAGGCCAATGCAAGGCTGGCCGACGTGGCGCGCGCCGCCGGGGTGTCCCTGTCGACCGCGTCGCGGGCGCTCGCCGACGCCCAGCTCGTGCACGAGCGCACGCGCGAGAAGGTGCGCGAGGCCGCCGCCATGCTCGGCTATCTGCCGCACGGCGCGGCGCGGGCGCTCGCCACGCGGCGCTCGCGCACGATTGGCGCGGTGTTCCCGCCGGTCGACAACCCCATCTTCGCGGCCGCGACGCAGGCGCTCGCGCACGAGCTCGCCTCGCGCGGCTACACGCTGCTGCTCGCGACGCACGAGTACGACCCGGACGGGGAGCTCGCCGCGGCGCGCGCCCTGCTCGAGCGGGGCGTGGACGGGCTGGTGCTGGTCGGCATGGACCATCACCCCGACCTGTACCGCATGCTCGCGCAGTCGGAGGTGCCCTACGAGCTCGCCTGGTCGATCGATCCCGCGGGCTACCAGCACTGCATCGGCGTGCCGCACCGGCTCGCCTCGATACGCCTGACCCAGCACCTGCTCGACCTCGGTCACCGGGAATTCGCGGCCATCGCCGGCAGCACGGCGCGCAACGACCGCGCGCGCGACCGCCTCGCCGGCACGCGCGAGGCGCTCGCCTCGCACGGCCTCGAGCTGCCGCCCGGGCGCGTGATCGAGACCGCCTTCTCGCTCGGCCACGGCCAGCGCGCGCTGCGCGACCTGCTCGAGCGCGCGCCGGGCTTCACGGCGGTGGTGTGCGGCAACGACCTGCTGGCGCTCGGCGCCCTGCACGAGTGCGCGCGCCGCGGCATCGAGGTGCCGCGCCAGATGTCGGTCGCCGGCTTCGACGACATCGAGATGGCGGCGGTCGCCACGCCGCCGCTCACCACGGTGCGCGTGCCGGCCGCCGACATCGGGCGCCTCGCCGCCGAGCGCATGCTGGCGCGCCTCGCCGGCGCGCATGTCGCCGCGGTCGAGGAGCTGCGCGTCGAGCTCATCGTGCGCGGGAGCACCGGCCGGGCGCCCGGCTGATGCGCCCCGACGCCGTCATCGTCGGCGCCGGCTCCGCCGGCTGCGTGCTCGCGCACCGCCTCTCGGCCGATCCGCGCCGGCGCGTGCTGCTCGTCGAGGCCGGGCCGCGCGACCGCTCGCCGTGGATCCACCTGCCGATCGGCTACGGCAAGACCATGTTTCACCCGGTCTACAACTGGGGCTTTCAAACCGAGCCCGAGCCGCACATGAACGAGCGGCGCATCTATTGGCCGCGCGGGCGCGGGCTGGGCGGCTCCTCGTCAATCAACGGCCTCATCGTGGTGCACGGGCAGCCGCAGGACTACGACGCCTGGGCGGCGCAGGGCAACGCCGGATGGGGTTGGCAGGATGTCTTGCCGTACTTCAAGAAATCCAGAATGGAAACGTCGGCGATCGGGAAATCGCATGAGCTCATCGAGGCGATCATCGCCGCGGCGAACGAGCTCGGCATCCCGCGCGTCGAGGACTTCAACGGCCCGAACCAGGAAGGCGTCGGCTACTACCGGCTCTTCACGAAAAACGGGCTGCGCTCGAGCAGCGCCACCGCCTACCTGCGCGAGGCCGAGCGCCGCCCGAACCTGGAGGTGCTGACCGGCGCGCACGTCGAGAAGGTGCTGCTCGAAGGCAGCCGCGCCGTCGGCATCCAGTACGGAAACAAAGAAGTCTTTGCTTCGGAAATCATCCTGAGCGCCGGCTCCATCCAGAGCCCGCAGCTCCTGCAGCTTTCGGGCATCGGTCCTGGCGAATTACTAAAGAGTCTCGACATCCCTGTGGTTGCGGACTTGCCCGGCGTCGGCGAGAACCTGCAGGACCACCTGCAGCTGCGCGTCATGTACAAGTGCACCAAGCCGATCACGACGAATGACGACTTCGCCAACTGGTTCAGGAAAGCAAAAATTGCTTTTCAATGGCTTTTGAAGCGCACCGGCCCGCTGGCGATCGGCATCAACCAGGGCGGGCTCTTCACGCGCGTGCTGCCGGGCTCGAAGACGCCCGACGTGCAGTTCCACTTCGCCACCCTCTCGGCCGAGCTCGCCGGCGCGCAGCCGCACCCCTGGCCGGGCTTCACCATGTCGGTGTGCCAGCTCCGGCCCGAATCGCGCGGCAGCGTGCGCATCCGCTCCCGCGACCCCTTCCAGGCGCCGGCGATGCAGCCGAACTACCTTTCCACCGAGCTCGACCGGCGCTGCGCCATCGAGGGCATCAAGCTCGCCCGGGCGCTCGCCGCCACCAGGTCATTGCAGCCTTATGTCGCCGAGGAGTACCGCCCGGGCGCGCAGGCGAAGACCGAGCAGGACCTGCTCGAGTTCGCGCGCAACTACGGCGCCACCATCTTCCACCCCGCCGGCACCTGCAAGATGGGCAGCGATCCGATGGCGGTCGTGAACCATGAACTCAAAGTCCATGGAATCGAAAGGCTGCGCGTGGTCGACTGCTCGATCATGCCGACGCTGGTGTCGGGCAACACGCACGCGCCGGTGGTGATGATCGCCGAGAAGGCGGCGGATCTTATCCTCGGCGAGCGCTAGGCTTCAGGCCGCGCTGATCTCGATGCGAGCCGAGAAACCGAGCTTGGCGAGGAGCTCCTCGCAGTCTGCCCAAGTCAGTCCGAAGGCGCGCACGTCTGCCACACCGAGGCGCGCAACGACCGCGGAAATCGTGGCGGCGTCCTTCTCGTCGAACTCCGCGTCCATCAGGGCGCGCTCCGCCCAATCCACCAGCTCAGCCAGCGTCAGGCGGTGATGGAGGTACGCCGCGATCTTTTCCGCAACCTGCTGTTTCGTAACGATCATCCTGGCCATCCTACGCCTTCGTATGTCCCTTATCCACCGGGTACTTCTCATGGGTCTCTGATAGTCGGCCGGTATCGTCATAGATTTCCTGCCAAAAGCGAACTGTCGTTTCGTCGGCGTCGACCTCCTTCATGTAACGAGCCCGCCAGCCGTGCCTACCCGACACATCCATCCAATAGCGCCTCCCGCCGCCAGGCAGCTCCTGCCATTGCCCGAATTTCTTCTCGTTCTGCCGCCGGCTACTCACAACCTCTTTTCACGCACGACGGCGCCGTCCGGTTGACGCTGGAGTCGCGTCGATACCCACGCCCCCGAGGACCGAGATAGGTCATACGGGCGGCTTCTGGCGGTGCCACGACGTCGCCTGCTCGTACGCCCAGCCGATGCGCAGCGCGGTCGCCTCGCCATAGCCCGGGCAGGCGATCTGCAGCGAGGTCGGAAGTCCCGCACTCGTGAAGCCGTTCGGCAGCGCGAGCGCGCACCAGTCGACGAGGTTGATGGCGCGCGTATAGGTCGCGGCGGTGCCTTTCTGGTCGATGTCCTGCACGCGCGGCGCGGTCGTGGCGGTGCCGGGCGTCAGCAGCGCGTCGACCCCGGCGAGCGCGCTGTCCCATTCGCGCTTCAGCGCTTCGCGCCCGCGCAGGAGCAGCAGATACTCCTTCGCCGACATGCCGCGCCCGAGCTGAATGCGCGGGCGCACGTCGTCGTCGACCGGGAGTTTCGCGTCGTCGACCAGCTCGCCGACGTAGGAGTAGCCCTCGGCGCCGATGATGCGGCCGACCATCGCTCCCAGGTCCGCGAACTTCCGGGGAAGCGGCACGTCCACGATGCGCGCGCCGAGCTTCTCCAGCACCCGCAGGGATTCGTCGTAGGCCTCCAGCACCTCCGCGCTCGCGGGCTCGCGGTCGGCCGCGGGCAGGCGCCCGAGCACCATGCCCGACACGCCGCGGCGCAGCCCGGCGAGCGCGTCGTCGGGCGAGGGCTCCTTGAGGACGTTGAAGAGCAGCGCCGCGTCCTCCACGTCCCGGCACATCGGCCCGGGCGTGTCGAGCGTGTGCGCGAGCGGCAGCACGCCTTCCACGCTGACCCGGCCGATGGTGGTCTTGAGGCCCACGATGCCGCACCACGCGGCCGGGATGCGCACCGAGCCGCCGGTGTCGGTGCCGATGCCGCAGGGCGCGAGCGCCGCGGCGACGGCGACGCCGGTGCCGGAGCTCGAGCCGCCCGGGGCGCGCAGCGTCCTCAGATCCCACGGGTTCCACGGCGTGCCCATGTGCTGGTTGGTGCCGAAGCTGCCCATGGCGAACTCCACCGAGTGCGTCTTGCCGATGACGATCATCCCGGCCTGCACCAGGCGCTTCACGAGCTTCGCCGTCGCGGGCGAGACGCGCTTTTCCCAGACCTTCGAGCCGCCGGTGGTGACCCGGCCCTCGATGTCGACGATGTCCTTCACCGCGATCGGCACGCCGTGCAGCGGGCCGAGGCGGTAGCCGGCGGCGATCGCCTCGTCGGCCGCATGCGCCGCGCGCAGCGCGTCGTCGGCGTACACGCTCACGAAGGCGTGCAGCTTCTCGCCGTACTTCTGGATGCGCGAGAGATAAAGCTCCACAAGCTCGCGGGAGGAGAGCCTATTGCCATGTAGAGGCCGGAATGCATTGAGCGGGGCGTCGCTCATGACAGCGATGCTATAGGCGAGCGAACGATTGGTACAATGCCCGCAGCCGTGAAATCAGCGACTGCCAAACGCGCCCCCACCCGCTTGACCGCTTACGATGCCGCGGTGAAGGTGGGCCTGCTCGGCTGCATGGAAGGTCCCTCTGACCTCGCGCTGAACTACCGCAAATACGCCCGCAAAGCCCTCCGCGCCAAGTATCGGCGTGCGAAACGCGCTCCTTGATACAGGCGCGCTCGTCGCGATCGTCAATCGTCGCGACCGCTTCCACGCGCCGATCACACAGCTTCTCAAGGACTACGACGGTCGCTTCCTGACCACATGGCCCGTGGTCGCCGAAGCGTGCTCGTTCATGCCTGACCGTCTGCAGGTGCGTATCCTGGATTGGATCGTCGCTGCAGGGGTCGAGGTCGTTTCCATCGATGACGGGATAGATTTCATGCGTCGCACTATGGCTGAGTACACGGATCTGCCGTGCGACTTTGCCGACGCCGGCCTCGTCTACGCGGCGACCAAAGCCGGAGGGCGTGAGATCTGGACCTTGGACCGCGACTTCCTCGTTTTTCGGCTACCAGACCGCGGCCGCTTCAACCTCGTCCCGGGAAGATAGTCCCGTGCTCAGGCCGCCGCGCGAAGGCCCAGTATCTGGCGCGCCTCGCTCGGTTTGGCCACCCTCCTGCCGTACTTCTCGCATGCATCGACGATCTTCTTGACCAGCTCGGCATTGCTCGCCGCGAGGCGGTCGGGGGCGATCTTCAGGTTGTCCTCGAGGCCGGTGCGGCAGTGGCCGCCGGTTTCGAGGCACCACTGGTTCACTTCCCACTGCGCGCGGCCGACCCCCGCGGCCACCCACGTGGCGCGCGGCAGGACATCCGCGATCTCTTTTCTCAGGAAATCGAAGATCGAGCGCCGCGCCGGCATGGCGTTGGGCACGCCCATGACGAACTGCACGTGCGGCGGGTCCTTGAGCAGGCCCTTCTTCACCAGGTTCGCCGCGTTGTAGAGCATCGCCAGGTCGAAGACCTCGACCTCGGGCTTGATGTCGTACTCGAGCATGGTCTTCGCCAGGCCCTCGACGAAGTCGGGCGGGTTCTCGTAGATCTGCGCCGGGAAGTTCACCGAGCCGGTGGCGAGCGAGGCCATGTCGGGCTTCAGAGACAGCATCGCGCCGCGCTGGCTCCGGTCGCGGCCGCGGCCGCCGGTGGAGAACTGCACGATCATCCCCGGGCAGTGCTTGCGCACGCCCTCCTGCACCCTGGCGAAGAGCTCCGGGCTCGACCCCGACGACTGGTCGGGATTGCGCACGTGGATGTGCACCAGCGAGGCGCCGGCCTCGAAGGCCTCATGCGTGGACTCGATCTGCTCCGCGGGCGTGACCGGGACCGCGGGATTGTCGGCCTTCTTCGGCACCGCGCCGGTGATCGCGACGGTGATGATGACGGGCTGGGCCATGGTCAAATATTATGCCCCCGATGACCGAGCGCAACCTCACCTACGAAGACCTGGTGCAGATCGTCGAGCTGATCAAGACCACCTCGCACTTCTCGGAGTTCCGCCT
>JBQTJF010000184.1:0-19685 GCA_052387375.1 Betaproteobacteria bacterium | reverse complement strand
CGGCGCGGCGCTGCGCCGCGAGCGCGCCTTCGGCGGCCTCGTGCGCCTCGCGCGCCACCTCCAGCGCCTGCGCGGCGGCCTCGATCTCGCGCTGCAGGCGGGCCGCGGCAGTGCCGGAATCGGCGAGCCCCCGTTCGCCGCCGGCGGCCTCCTGCGCCACTTCCTCCAGCTCCGAGCGCACCTGGCTGCTGCGCTCGCGCCAGCGCTCCTGCGCCTGCGCGAGCTTGAGGTGCTCGATCTGCGCATCGTGGCGCGCCTTCTGCCGCCGCTCGACTTCGCCGCGCGCCCCCTCCAGCTCGGCGGCGCGCGCCGCCGCGTCGTCCTGGGCGCGCGCCTGGCGCGAGCGGGCGGCGGCGAGGCCGGCGGCGAGCTGCGCGCAACGCGCCTCGGTGGCCTCGATCTCGGCCTGCCGGGCGAGCAGCCCCGCGTCGGCCTGGTCGGGCGCGTGGAAGCCGATGGCGTGGCGCGTGTACTGGTGGCCGGCCCGGTCGACGAGCACCGCGCCGCCGGGAAGCGCCTCGCGCGCGGCGCGGTCCGGGCGGCGCTCCGTGATGTACACCCCCGCCAGCCAGTCGGCGAGCGCCCCCGACACCCGCGCGTCGATGGCGTGCACCTTGCCCGCGAGCGGTTCGAGGCCCGCCGCCGCCGGCGCCGGGCGCGACTCGGCGCGGTCGAAGACGCTCGCGCGCGCCGGCGGCGCGTCGTCGAGCAGCGCGCCGGAGCGGCCGGCGTCGGCGAGCTCCAGCGCGTGCAGCCGCTCGCGCAGCACCGATTCCACCGCCGTCTCCCAGCCGGCGTCGATGCGCAGCTTCTGGAAAAGGCGCGGCGCCGTTGCCAGGCCATGCCGCTCCAGCCACTCGCGCAGCGGCGCGTTCTCGTCCGCGGCGGCCTGGATCTGCCTGAGCGTGGCGAGCTGCGCCTCGGCGGCGGCGTGCTCGCGCTCGGCTTCGCCCAGCGCCGTGCCCGCCGCGGCAGCGCGCTCGTCGAACTGCGCGCAGGCCGCCTGCAGCCGTTCGACGGCTTCCTGCGCCGCGCGCAGCGATTGCTCGAGCTCGGCGCCGCTCGCCTCGAGCGCCTGCAGCCCGGCGGCGTCGGGCTCGACCAGGGTCTGCAGCTCGCCCTCGAGGCGCTCGCGCCGCTGCCCGAGCGCCTGCGCGGCGCGCTCGAGGTGGGCGTGGTTCGCCTGCTCGAGCTGCAGCCGGCTCTGCGCCTGCTGCAGCTGGCTGCGCGCCTCGGCGACGCGCTCCTGGGCGGACCGCCAAGCTGCCTCGGTTTGGGGCAGCTTTTGATCTTCAACCTCCAATCTATTCCTCGATTCAGCGAGGCGCTCTCTCGCCGTGCCGGCCCGCGCCGCCCACAGGTGCAGCGCCTGCGTGAGCTGCGAGCGCTGCTCGCGCCAGGCGGCGAGCTGCGTGCGCCGCTCGGTGTGCTGGCTCTCGAGGCGGCTGCGCGTCTCCTCGACGTGGCGCAGCTCCGATTCCTGGCTGGCGACGGCGGCGTTGGCGGCGTAGAGCGCGCCCTGCGCGGCGTTCAGCGCGTCGCCGGCCTGGTAGTGCGCGCCGCGCGCCGCCTCGAGGCGCGCCTCGAGAGCGCGCAGCTTCGCGTTCTCGGCCTCGAGCTCGTTCGCCGCCCGGGCGATCTCCTGCGCGTGGCGGTCGCGCTCGGCGGCGGCGTCGCGCCGGCGCAGGAACCACAGCAGCTGCTGCTTGAGCTGCAGCTCGGCCTGGTATTCCTGGTAGCGGGTGGCGACCTTCGCCTGCGCCTCGAGCTTCTCCAGCTGCGCGCCCAGCTCGAGGCAGATGTCGTTGATGCGCGCCAGGTTGTCGCGCGTGTCCGCGAGTCGCGTCTCTGTTTCGCGACGCCTCTCTTTGTACTTCGAGACGCCCGCCGCTTCCTCGAGGAAGACGCGCAGCTCGTCGGGCTTGGCCTCGATGACGCGCGAGATCATGCCCTGCTCGATGATGGCGTAGGCGCGCGGGCCGAGGCCGGTGCCGAGGAACATGTCGGTGATGTCGCGCCGGCGCACGTGCGCGCCGTTGATGTAGTAGCTCGACTCGCCTTCGCGCTGCAGGACGCGCTTCACCGAGATCTCGGCGTACTGCGACCATTGCCCGGCGGCGCGGCCGAGCGAGTTGTCGAAGATCAGCTCGACCGCGGCGCGCTGCATCGGCTTGCGGTTCACCGCGCCGTTGAAGATCACGTCCTGCATCGAGTCGCCGCGCAACGCCGAGGCGCGCGTCTCGCCCAGCACCCAGCGCACCGCGTCGATCACGTTCGACTTGCCGCAGCCGTTCGGGCCGACGACGCCGACCAGCTGGCCGGGAACATGGATCGAGGTGGGATCGACGAACGACTTGAAACCGGAAAGCCTTATTTGCGTGAGCCGCACGCGGAAAATGATAACATCCGTCCGCTCGATGCCTTCGCGCCGAAGTACACGGCTTAAGACCAAGCGGCTGGAGACGTTTCCCAACCCCGCTCCCGAGCGCGACTACCGCATCCGCATGGAGATCCCCGAGTTCACCTGCGTCTGCCCGATGACCGGGCAGCCGGACTTCGCCACGCTCGCGCTCGAGTACGTTCCCGACCGCCGCTGCGTGGAGCTGAAGTCGCTCAAGCTCTACGTCTGGTCCTATCGCGAGGTCGGCGCCTTCCACGAGGCGGTCACCAACCGCATCCTCGACGACCTGGTGCGCGCGACCAGGCCGCGCTATCTGCGGCTGGAAGCGAAGTTCAACGTGCGCGGCGGCATCCACACCTCGGTGGTCGCCGAGCACCGCAAGAAGGGCTGGCGCGGCTGAACCCCCTGCTCGCAAAACTTAAGCCGTATCCCTTCGAGAGGCTGCGCGCGCTGACCGGTGGCAAGCCGGCCGAGATCAACCTGTCGATCGGAGAGCCCAAGCACCCGACCCCGCGGCTGATCGAGGACGCGCTGGCCGGCGCCCTGGACGGGCTCGCGAGCTATCCGGCGACGGCAGGCACGCCCGGGTTGCGGCAGGCGATCGCGGCGTGGCTGGCGCGCCGCTACGGCATCCCCGCCCCCGACGCCGAGACACAGGTGCTGCCGGTGAACGGCTCGCGCGAGGCGCTTTTCGCTTTCGCGCAGACGGTGCTCGATCCGACGCGCCCGGCGCGGGTGGTGACGCCCAATCCCTTCTACCAGATCTACGAGGGCGCCGCCCTGCTCGCCGGCGCGACGCCGGTCTACGGCAACCCCGAGGACTGGTCCGGCGTGCAGCTCCTCTATGTCTGCTCGCCCGCCAACCCGACCGGCAAGGTCCTCAACCTCGGCGCCTGGCGCGCGCTCTTCGAGCTGTCCGATCGCCACGGCTTCATCATCGCCTCCGACGAGTGCTATTCCGAGATCTACTTCGACGAGCCTCCGCTCGGTGCGCTGGAGGCATCTCACAGGCTGGGGCGGTCCAACTACGAGAGATTGGTCATCTTCTCCAGCCTCTCGAAGCGCTCCAATGCGCCGGGCATGCGCTCGGGCTTCGTAGCCGGCGACGCGGCGCTGCTGAAGAAGTTCCTCCTCTACCGCACCTACCACGGCTCGGCGATGAGCCTCGCCGTACAGCAGGCGTCGATCGCCGCCTGGGGGGACGAGGCGCACGTGCGCGACAACCGGCGCCTCTACGCCGAGAAGTTCAAGGCGGTGCTGCCGCTCGTGCCGGGCGCGGAAATGCCGCAGGGCGGCTTCTACCTGTGGCTGCGCACGCCGATCGACGACGCCGAGTTCACGCGCCGGCTGCACGCTGAATATAATGTGCTGGTGCTGCCCGGCAGCTATCTCGCGCGCGAGGCGGGCGGCGTCAACCCCGGCCGCAACCGCGTGCGCATCGCGCTCGTCGCGCCGCTCGCCGAGTGCGTGGCGGCGGCGCAGCGCATGGCGCAATTCGTGAGAAATGTCGCCTGAGCAGAAGCTCATCGACGCCGCCTGGGAGGGCCGCGCCTCGCTCAACCCCTCGAGCGCCCCGAGCGAGCTGCGCGAGGCGGTCGAGCACGCCATCGCCGCGCTGGACACCGGCAGGCTGCGCGTCGCCGAGAAGCGCCGCGGCGAGTGGTTGACGCACCAGTGGCTCAAGAAGGCGGTGCTGCTCTCCTTCCGGCTCGAGGACAACCGGGTGATGGAAGGCGGCGCCACGCGCTACTACGACAAGGTCGCCTCGAAGTTCGAGGCGTTCGACTTCCCGGCCGGCGGCTTCCGCGTCGTGCCGCCGGCGATGGCGCGCCGCGGCGCCTACATCGCGCGCAACGTGGTGCTCATGCCCTGCTTCGTCAACATCGGCGCCTATGTCGACGAGGGCACCATGGTCGATACCTGGGCCACGGTCGGCTCCTGCGCGCAGATCGGCAGGAACGTGCATCTTTCCGGCGGCGTCGGCATCGGCGGGGTGCTCGAGCCGCTGCAGGCGAACCCGGTCATCATCGAGGACAACTGCTTCGTCGGCGCCCGCTCCGAGGTGGTCGAAGGGGTGATCGTGGAGGAGAACAGCGTGCTGTCGATGGGGGTGTTCATCGGCCAGAGCACGAAGATCCTCGACCGCGAGACCGGAAATGTGACTTATGGCCGCGTCCCCGCGGGGTCCGTGGTGGTCCCCGGCAGCCTGCCCGGGCCCGGCGGCAAGCACAGCCTGTACTGCGCCGTGATCGTCAAGCGGGTCGACGCGCAGACCCGGGCCAAGACCAGCCTGAACGAATTGCTCCGGGGAGATTAAACTAGCGGTAACTGGTCTAGGGGGGACCCGATGTCTGCAATGAAGCGGCTGTTCCAGGTGATGGCCGACAAGAAGGCCTCCGACATCTTCCTTTCGGTCGGCTCGCCGATCAACATCAAGATCAACGGCGTCGCCGTGCCGGTGAACCAGACCATCATGACGGCCGACACGGTGCGCCAGCTCCTCAACGAGGTGCTCACCGAGCGCCAGATCAAGGAATACGACGAGGAGATGGAGCTCAATACCGCCTACAACCTCGAGGGCGTGGGCGCCTTCCGCATCAGCGCCTTCCGGCAGAAGGGCTCGCCCGCGGTGGTGGTGCGCTACATCCCCGGCAGCATCCCGGCGCTCGACTCGCTCGGCCTGCCCGAGGTGCTGAAGGAAGTGATCATGCAGAAGCGCGGCCTGATCCTCATGGTCGGCGCCACCGGCTCGGGCAAGTCGACCTCGCTCGCGGCGATGCTCGATCACCGCAACGCCCTCAAGTCGGGCCACATCCTCACCCTCGAGGACCCGGTCGAGTTCATCTTCCAGAACAAGAAGTCGATCGTCAACCAGCGCGAGGTGGGCACCGATACCAAGACCTTCGACATCGCGCTGAGGAACGCGCTGCGCCAGGCGCCCGACTGCATCCTGATCGGCGAGATCCGCGACAAGCAGACCATGGCGATGGCGCTGGCCTACTCGCAGTCCGGGCACCTCTGCCTCGCCACGCTGCACGCGAACAACAGCTACCACGCGATGAACCGCATCATCAACTTCTACCCGCTGGAGAACCGGCCCAGCCTGCTGCTCGACCTGTCGGCGGCGCTGGCGGCCGTCATCTCGCAGCGCCTGGTGCGCACCAAGACCGGCGCGCGCGTCGCGGCGGTCGAGGTGCTGCTCAATACGCGCCACATCGCCGAGCTGATCGAGAAGGGCGAGATCAACGAGATCAAGGAGGCGCTGGAGAAGAGCATGTCGCCGGGCTCGCAGACCTTCGAGCAGGCGCTGTTCAGGCTGTTCATGGAGAAGAAGGTCACGCAGGAGGAGGCGATGGCGAACGCCGACTCCGCGACCAACATGCTCTGGCTCATCAACCAGGCGACCGCCGGCGAGATCAGCAGCCAGTCGGTGCCGGTGCCGCCGGCCCCCAAGCCCGACGAGAAGAGCGGCCAGCCGCTCTCCGCCGCGCCCGCCTCCTTCGGCGACTTCAAGATCGACATGAATGCCTGAAGTGCTGGAGCTTGCGCGCGAGCTCATCGCGCGCAAGTCGGTCACCCCCGAGGACGGCGGTTGCCAGGCGCTGATCGCGGCGCGCCTGGAGCGCGCCGGCTTCCGCTGCGAGCCGATGCGCTTCGGCGCGGTGAGCAACCTGTGGGCGCGGCGCGGCAGCCAGGCGCCGGTGGTGTGCTTCGCCGGCCATACCGACGTGGTGCCGACCGGCCCGCTCTCGGAATGGCACTCGGATCCCTTCGTGCCGACCATCCGCGACGGCAAGCTCTTCGGCCGCGGCGCGGCGGACATGAAGTCCTCCATTGCCGCTTTCGTCGTTGCGACTGAGATGTTTCTCAAAGAGAGATCCAACCATGGCGGCTCGATCGCTTTCCTCCTCACCTCCGACGAGGAAGGGCCGGCGGTCGACGGCACGGCGCGCGTGGTGGAGACGCTCAAGCGGCGCAGCGAGGGCATCGACTACTGCATCGTCGGCGAGCCCACCTCGGTCGACTGCCTCGGCGACACCATGAAGAACGGCCGCCGCGGCTCGCTTTCGGCAAAGCTGACGGTAAAAGGCGTCCAGGGGCATGTCGCCTACCCCCACCTGGTGAAGAACCCCGTCCACCTCCTCGCGCCGGCGCTCGCCGAGATGGCGAGGACGCAGTGGGACAAGGGCAACGACAGCTTCCCGCCGACCAGCTTCCAGGTGTCGAACATCCACGCCGGCACCGGCGCCGCGAACGTCGTGCCGGGCTCGGTGGAGGTGGACTTCAATTTCCGCTTCTCGACCGAGAGCACCGAGAATTCCCTGAAAGAGAGAACCGAATCCATCCTCGCCAAGCACGGCCTGGAATTCACGATCGACTGGGTGCTCGGCGCCAAGCCATTCCTCAGCCGGCGCGGCCGGCTCGCCGAGACCGTCCTGCAGGCGAACAAGAAGCACACCGGCCGCTCTGCCGAGCTCGCCACTACCGGCGGCACCTCGGATGCGCGCTTCATCATCGACATCTGCCCCGAGATCATCGAGCTCGGGCCGGTCAACGCCAGCATCCACAAGCTGAACGAGCACATCTCGCTCGCCGAGCTCGAGGAGCTGCCGCGCATCTACCTCGAGACGCTGCGCGCCCTTCTCCCTTGACCCTCATTTGATCCTCGGGGAGCTGATCGCCCGCACCGAGCGCCGCCTTCGCGCCGCCCGGCTCCATTACGGCCATGGCACCGGCAATGCGCGCGACGAAGCCGCCTGGCTGGTGCTGCGGGGCCTTGGCCTGCCCTTCGATGCCGATCTGAACCTGTCAGCCGACGCCGAACGAGTGGAGCCGCTCGTTCAGAAACGGATCAAAGAGCGGGTCCCTCTCGCCTATTTACTCGGCGAAGCGCGGCTCGACGGCGTCGCTTTCCATGTCGACCGGCGCGTCATCGTCCCGCGCTCGCACATCCCGTTCGTGCTGAGGACGCTGCGCCTCGCGCCGCGCCGCATCCTCGACCTGTGCACCGGCTCGGGCTGCCTCGCCGTGCTCGCGGCGCGCGCCTACCCGCGCGCGCGGGTCGACGCGGCGGACCTGTCGGCGCCGGCCCTCGCGGTGGCGAGGAAGAACGTCCTGCGCTATCGCCTGGGAAAGCGCGTCCGGCTCGTGCGCTCGGACCTCTTCGACGCGCTTCGGGGCGAGAAGTACGACCTGATCGTCTCAAACCCGCCGTACGTGACGACGGCGGCGATGCGCGCGCTGCCGCAGGAGTACCGCTACGAGCCGGGAATTGCCCTCGCCGGCGGCAAGGACGGCCTCGAACTCGTCTCGCGCATCCTCGCCGAAGCGCCGGCGCACCTCAGGGCTGGCGGGCTGCTCGTCTGCGAGGTGGGCGACGGGCGCAAGGCCGTGGAGCGCGCTTATCCGCGCCTGCCGCTCCTCTGGCCGAGGCAAGAGGTCTTCATCTTCTCGAGCGCGCGCAGCAGCGTGCGCTCGCGCCGGTCGAGCGCCTGATAGAGGTTCTTTTCGCGGGCGGAAAGCCTGCGCAGCAGCCGGCGCGCGACTTCGACGTCGTTCAGCTCGCCCAGGACCTCCTGCAGCCGCTTCAGGCCGGGGCGCTCGCGGCCGAAGAACTCGCTCGCGTAGCGCAGCCG
Source organism: Betaproteobacteria bacterium (assembly GCA_052387375.1). GTDB lineage: Bacteria > Pseudomonadota > Gammaproteobacteria > Burkholderiales > SG8-39 > SCGC-AG-212-J23. The sequence goes on along the minus strand of JBQTJF010000184.1, from coordinate 11,648 downwards.
CTTGACGCGCACGCGCAGCGTGTGCCGGTCTGCGGCGTCGTCCCAGTCCATGCGGCGCGCTTGCTTCTGCACCTTGCGCTCCAGGCGCGCGAGCGATGACGCCGCGAACTCCCCGACCGGCTCGCCCGAGCGCTTGGCGGGCACCGGCGCGAGCTTCATGCGCGCAACCGCGGCCTGCATCGAAGCTCTCGCCCCGTCCCGCGCGGCGCGCGCCTTGTCCAGGAGCCGGCGCGGCGGCCTTTCGCGTTCCAGCCACGCCATGAACACGTCCCAGTCGCGCGCCGTCCCCAGGCCGCGCATCGCGCCCTTCGTGCGGCACGCGAGGCGCCTCGCCTTCTGCCTGGGCGCGACGTCGCGGAAGGCCCGCAGCGCCGAGCGCAGGCGGCGCATGCCGACGCGCAGCTGGTGCAGGTATTCCGGGTCCTCGGAGCGCAGCGTCCCCGCGCGATTGGCGGCGACCTGCGCGAGCGCCGCCGCCTGCACGGCGGCGAACAGCGCCGACGGGGAGTCCTGCCGCGACAGCCGCGGCGGGCGCCACATGCGCGGGCGCGGACGCATGGTGGGGTGGCCCATTGGACTCCAACCCACAACAACCGGAATCACAATCCGGGACTCTACCTTTGAGCTACGGTCACCATTGCTGCGACGCTTGGCCTGCCCGGGGCGACTCGAACGCCCAACCCCCAGCTTAGAAGGCTGGTGCTCTATCCGGTTGAGCTACGGGCAGCCGGACAGGCGAACCGCGAAACTGGTCGGGGTGGCGTGATTTGAACACGCGACATCTTGCTCCCAAAGCAAGCGCGCTACCAGGCTGCGCCACACCCCGAAAATGCCGACGGATGATACTCTTAGCGCACGGCCAAGACAATTGAGTTTGCTTGCGACGGGGGGTCTTTTCTGCTACAAAGCGCCTTTCGTTTTTCGGGTCTGAAATGCCTGTCGAACTGACGAGAAAGAGCTTCACGCCTTACGCCGCGAAAAAGGGCGAGGAGTACATGAACGCCCAGCAGCGCAAGCACTTCAAGAAGATCCTCGAGGCGCTCAAGGCCGAGCTCTCGGAGGAGATCGACCGCACCGTGCACACGATGCAGGACGAGGCGACGGTGTTCGCCGATCCCAACGACCGCGCCAGCCAGGAGTCCGACATGGCGCTCGAGCTGCGCAACCGCGACCGCGAGCGCAAGCTGATCAAGAAGATCGACGAGACGATCGCCCGCATCGACGCCAACGAGTACGGCTACTGCGACAGCTGCGGTGTGGAGATCGGCCTCAAGCGCCTCGAGGCGCGGCCGACCGCGACGCTCTGCATCGACTGCAAGACGCTCGACGAGCTGCGCGAGCGCCAGGTGGCGAAGTAGGAGGAAAGACCTGCTTCTCTAACCGCCCTGCTTGGCGGTTTCCCCCGGCTCCTTGACCGCCTTCATCGACAGGCGGACTCGCCCCTTGTCGTCGGCTTCGAGCACCTTGACCTTCACGCTCTGGCCTTCCTTGAGGTGGTCGGACACGGCGTTGACGCGCTCGTGGCTGATCTGCGAGATGTGCAGCAGCCCGTCGCGACCCGGCAGCAGCTGCACGATGGCGCCGAAGTCGAGCAGGCGCAGCACCGTGCCCTCGTAGACCTTGCCCACTTCGACGTCGGCGGTGAGCTCCTGGATGCGCTTCTTCGCCGCCTCGCCGCCCTCGGCGGACACGCAGGCGATGGCGATGGTGCCGTCGTCCTCGATCTCGATGGTGGTGCCGGTCTCCTCCTGGATGCCGCGGATCACCACCCCGCCCTTGCCGATCACGTCGCGGATCTTGTCCGGGTTGATCTTCATCTTGATGATGCGCGGCGCGAAGGTGGACAGCTCGGTGCGCGAGCCCTCGATCGCCTGCTTCATGATGTCGAGGATCGACAGGCGCGCCTCGCGCGCCTGGTCGAGCGCCACCTTCATGATGCCCTTGTTGATCGACTCGATCTTCAGGTCCATCTGCAGCGCGGTGACGCCCTTGTCGGTGCCGGCCACCTTGAAGTCCATGTCGCCGAGGTGGTCCTCGTCGCCGAGGATGTCGGAGAGCACGGCGAAGCGGTTGCCTTCCTTGATCAGGCCCATGGCGATGCCGGCGACGTGCGCCTTGACCGGCACGCCGGCGTCCATCAGCGCCAGGCTGCCGCCGCACACCGAGGCCATCGACGAGGAGCCGTTCGACTCGGTGATCTCGGACACGACGCGGATCGAGTAGCCGAACTCCTCCTGCGTCGGCAGCAGGCCGACCAGCGAGCGCTTGGCGAGCCGGCCGTGGCCGATCTCGCGGCGCTTCGACGGGCCCATGCGGCCGGTCTCGCCGGTGGCGTACGGCGGCATGTTGTAGTGGAACATGAAGCGCTCGCGGTACTCGCCCGAAAGCGCGTCGATGATCTGCTCGTCGCGGCCGGTGCCAAGGGTTACCGTAACCAGCGCCTGGGTCTCGCCCCTGGTGAACAAGGCGGAACCGTGGGTGCGCGGCAGGACGCCCACCTTGACCGTGATCGGGCGCACCGTGCGCGTGTCGCGGCCGTCGATGCGCGGCTCGCCGTCGAGGATCTGGCCGCGCACGATCTTCGACTCGAGGTTGAAGAAGGTGTCCTTCACCACGTTGACGTTGACCTCGGGGTCCTCCGCCACCAGCTTCTCGAGGGCGCTCTTGCGGATCTCGCCCAGGCGGGTGTTGCGCGTCTGCTTCTGCTTGATGGCGAACGCCTGGCGCATGTCGCTCTCGGCCAGCGCGGCGACGCGCGCGATGAGCGCCTCATCCTTGACCGGCGGCTGCCACTCCCAGGCGGGCTTGCCCGCCACTTCGGCGAGCTCGTGAATCGCCTGGATCGCCGCCTGCATCTGCTCATGGCCGTACACCACGGCGCCGAGCATCGCGTCCTCCGGCAGCTCGAGCGCCTCGGACTCCACCATCAGCACGCCCTGCTCCGTGCCGGCGACCGCGAGGTTCAGCCGCGACTCCTTGAGCTGGCCCATGGTCGGGTTGAGCACGTACTCGCCGCCGACATGGCCGACGCGGCAGGCGCCGATCGGGCCGTTGAACGGGATGCCCGAGAGCGTGAGCGCCGCCGACACGGCGAGCATCGCCGGGATGTCCGAGTCCACCTCGGGGTTGAGCGAGAGCACGGTGGCGACGACCTGGACTTCGTTCAGGAAGCCGTCGGGGAAGAGCGGCCGGATCGGCCGGTCGATGAGGCGCGAGGTCAGCGTCTCCTTCTCGGTCGGGCGTCCCTCGCGCTTGAAGAAGCCGCCGGGGATCTTGCCCGCGGCGTAGGTCTTCTCGACGTAGTCGACGGTGAGAGGGAACCAGTCCTGGCCGACGCGCGGCTCCTTGGCCGCCACCACGGTGGCGAGCACCACGGTGTCGTCCATGGTGCAGACCACCGAGCCATGGGCCTGGCGGGCGATCTCGCCCGTCTCGAGGGTTACCTGGTGCGCGCCGTACGAAAATGTCTTTTTGATCGGGTTCACGGGGGTCCTTGAAAGCAAAAAGCGCTCATCGGGCGATGAGCGCTGCTGTCACGACATGCTGGGGGGCGTCTACTTGCGTAGGCCGAGCTTCTCGATCAGGTCGCGGTACTTGTCCGCGTCCTTGCGCTTCAGGTAATCGAGGAGCTTGCGCCGCTGGCTGACGAACTTCAGCAGGCCGCGGCGGGAGTGGAAGTCCTTGACGTGCGTCTTGAAGTGCTCGGTGAGGCCGTTGATGCGCTCGGTGAGGAGCGCGATCTGCACTTCCGGGGAGCCGGTGTCCTTGCCCGAGCGCTGGTACTGCTTCACCACCTGCGCCTTCTGCGCGACCTGCAATGCCATTCGCTATCTCTCTCTTTTGTGAGCCGGCGATTCTAACCGATGCGCCCGCCAGATCACAAGGTTTATCGATGTAGATCAGCCGCTTGGGTAAGCCTCAGCGGCCGCAGCGAGCCCGCCTCGGCGCGGCCGAGGCCGATCAGCGCGCCGTCGGCGCGCACCACCGCGACCACACCCTCCGCCAGGCCGCTGATTTGCAACGCCTGCCCGTTGCGCAGGCGCGCTTCTGCGCCCGCATCGAGCTCGGCGCGCGGCAGGCCTTCGACCAGCGCCGGCAGCGGCAGGAGCCTCGCGCGACGTCCTTCCGGAGAAAGGCCTTTCAGGCCATCGAGGCCGACGGCATCGCGCACATCAAAGCGCCCCGACCGGGTGCGCCTCAGCGCCGCAAGGTGCGCGCCGCTGCCGAGCGCCGCGCCGATGTCCGCTGCTAGCGTGCGTATGTAGGTGCCCTTGCTGCAGCGGACGCGCAGCTCGAGCCGCGGCGGCTCGAACCGCACGACCTCGAGCTCGTCGATCCGCACCCGCCGGGGCACGCGCTCGACCGTCACGCCCCGCCGCGCCAGCCGGTAAAGCGGCACGCCCTCGCGCTTGAGCGCCGAGTGCATCGGCGGCAGCTGCTCGATCTCGCCCTGGAAGGTTTTCAGAATTTCTTGGATTCGGTCCCCGATGACCGCAAGCTCCCTTCTTTCGAGAACCGCCCCTTCCGCGTCTCCGGTGGTGGTCGTCTCGCCGAGCTTGAGGATCGCGAGGTACTCCTTCTCCTGGTCGACCAGCAGGCCGGCGAGCTTGGTCGCCTCGCCGAACAGCACGATCAGCAGCCCGCTCGCGAGCGGGTCCAGGGTGCCGGCGTGGCCGGCCTTCTTCGCGCCGAAGAGTCGTTTGACCTCCTGGAGGACCCCATTCGAGCTGGGCCCGAGGGGCTTGTCCAGCAGCAGCGCGCCGTCGATCACTCGCGCGGCTTGGTGCTGTCGATGAGGCGGGACAGGCGGTCGGCGCGCTCGATCGACTCGTCGTACTGGAAGCGCAGCTCCGGGACACTGTAGAGCTTGACCCGCTTGGCCAGCTGGCTGCGCAGAAATCCGGCGGCGCGGCCGAGGCCTTGCTGCACTTCCTGGAGGTGCTGCTTGTCGAGAAGCGTGAAGAACACCTTGGCATGCGACATGTCCGGCGAGACGTCGACCGAGGTGATGGTCACCATGCCGACGCGCGGGTCGCGCACCTCCCGGGCGAGCAGGTCCGAGAGCTCCCGCTGGATCAGGTCGCCGATCCTCTGGGGGCGTCCCTGACCGCGCTTCACAGGCTCCTCGCGACCTCCATCACCTCGAAGACCTCGAACTGGTCGCCTTCCTTGAGGTCGGAGAAGCTCTTCAGCGACATGCCGCACTCGAAGCCGGCCTTGACCTCGCGCACGTCGTCCTTGAAGCGCTTGAGCGAGTCGATCTCGCCGGTGTGGATGACGACGTTGTCGCGCAGCACGCGCACCTGGGCGCCGCGCTTCACCAGGCCCTCGAGCACGTAGCAGCCGGCGACGGTGCCGACCTTGGAGATGCGGAACACCTGCCGCACCTCCACCATGCCGATGACCTGCTCCTTGCGCTCCGGCGCCAGCATGCCGGAGAGCGCCGCCTTGATCTCCTCGACCGCCTCGTAAATGATGTTGTAGTAGCGCACCTGGATGCCGGCGGACTCGATGAGCTTGCGCGCCGTCGCGTCGGCGCGCGTGTTGAAGCCGATGATCACGGCGCGCGAGGCCATGGCCAGGTTGACGTCCGACTCGGTGATGCCGCCCACGCCGGCGTGCACCACGGTGACCTTCACCTCGCTGGTGGCGAGGCGCGTGAGCGCGTGCACCAGAGCTTCCTGCGAGCCCTGCACGTCGGCCTTGATGACGAGCGTCAGCACCTTCTTCTCGCCCTCGCCCATCTGCTCGAACATGTTCTCGAGCTTGGCCGCCTGCTGCTTCGCCAGCTTGACGTCGCGGAACTTGCCCTGGCGGAAGAGCGCGATCTCGCGCGCCTTGCGCTCGTCGGCGAGCACCACCATCTCCTCGCCGGCGGCCGGCACCTCGGAAAGGCCCTGGATCTCCACCGGGATGGAGGGCCCGGCCGCGGCGACCGGCTTGCCGTTCTCGTCGAGCATCGCGCGCACGCGTCCGTAGACGGCGCCGGTCAGCACCACGTCGCCGCGCTTCAGCGTCCCGGATTGCACGAGCAGCGTCGCCACCGGGCCGCGCCCCTTGTCGAGACGCGCCTCGATCACCACGCCCTTGGCGGGCGCGTCGACCGGCGCCGTGAGCTCGAGCACCTCGGCCTGCAGCAGGATCTGCTCGAGCAGCTCGTCGACGCCCTTGCCAGTCTTCGCCGACACCGGCACGAGAGGCGAGTCGCCGCCATATTCCTCGGGCACGACGCCCTGGGCGAGCAGCTCCTGCTTCACCTTCTCGGGGTTGGCCTCGTGCTTGTCGATCTTGTTGATCGCCACCACCAGGGGTACCTCGGCCGCCTTCGCGTGATTGATCGCCTCGATGGTCTGCGGCATGACGCCGTCGTCGGCGGCGACCACCAGCACCACCAGGTCGGTCACCTTCGCGCCGCGCGCCCGCATGGCGGTGAAGGCCTCGTGGCCCGGCGTATCGAGGAAGGTGACGACGCCGCGCGGCGTCTCGACGTGGTAGGCGCCGATGTGCTGCGTGATGCCGCCCGCCTCGCCCGCTGCCACCTTGGTGCGGCGGATGTAGTCGAGCAGCGAGGTCTTGCCGTGGTCGACGTGGCCCATCACCGTCACCACCGGCGGCCGCGCCGTGCCCTCGGCGCCCGCCGTCTCGGGCGCCTCGGTGAGATACGCCTCGGGATCGTCCAGCTTGGCGGCCTTGGCCTTGTGGCCCATCTCCTCGACCAGGATCATCGCCGTCTCCTGGTCGAGCACCTGGTTGATGGTGGCCATGGTGCCGAGCTTCATCAGCGCCTTGATCACCTCGGCGGCCTTCACCGACATGCGGTGAGCGAGCTCGCCGACCGTGATCGTCTCGGGCACCGCCACCTCGCGCACCATCGGCTCGACCGGCTGCGCATAGGCGGCTTCCTGCCCGCCGGCGGCCGGCCGGTGCCGGCCGCCGCCGCGCGCGTGCCAGCCGCCGACGCCGCCGCCCGCGTCGCCGCGCGTCTTGATCTGGCGCCGGCGCACCGAGTCGTCGCGCAGCACCGTGGTGGGCTTCGCTTTCTTGGGCTTCTTGTCGGTCTTGGGCTCGCCCGCCTTGGGCGCGTGCAGCGTGGTCGGCGCCGCGGGCGCCGCCGCGGCGGGCGCGGCCTCGGCCGCCTTCTGCTCCGCTGCCTACTGCTCGGCTTCCTTGCGCTCGCGCTCCTGCTTCTCGCGCAGCTCCGCGGCCTGCAGCTCGGCGAGCTGCTGCTGGCGTCGCGCTTCTTCTTCCCTTAATTCGATCTCTTTCGAGTCAACGGCGGGCGGCGGCGCCGGCGGCGCCTCGGCCGCCACGGCGGCGGCGGTGACCTCGGCGGGGTCGCGCTTGACGAAGACGCGCTTCTTGCGCACCTCCACCTGCACGGTGCGGTATTTGCCGGTGGCGTCGGTCTTGCGGATCTCGCTCGTCTGCTTGCGCGTCAGCGTGATCTTGTTCTTCGTGTCGGCGGAGCCGTGCGTCCGGCGCAGGTACTCGAGCAGGCGCGACTTGTCCTGCTCGCTGAGCGAGTCGTTGGGCTGCTTCTTCTCCACGCCGGCCGCGCGGAGCTGCTCGAGCAGCACCGAGGGCGGCACCTTAAGCTCGCTGGCGAACTGCGCTACGCTCGTCTGCGCCCTCGTTACGCGGCCTCCTGCTTCTTGGCCGGTTTCTCGGCCTCGTTCTGGGATTCACCGTCGGCGAACCAGTGGGCACGGGCCGCCATGATCAGTTTCTTCGCCTTCTCCTCGTCCAGTCCGGTCATCTCCGAGAGCTCGTCGACCGCGAGGTCGGCGAGGTCGTCGCGCGTCTTGACGCCCTTCTCGACCAGCTTGCCGGCGAGCGGGGTGTCCATGCCCTCGAGCTTGAGCAGCTCCGGGTCGACGCCTTCCATCTTCTCCTCGTTGGCGATGGCCGCCACGAGCAGCGCGTTGCGCGCCCGGTTGCGCAATTCGTTCACGGTGTCCGCATCGAAGGCCTCGATCTCGTTCAGCTCGTTGATCGGCACGTAGGCGATCTCTTCCAGGGTCGAGAAGCCCTCCTCGATGAGGATGTTGGCCACCTCCTCGTCGACGTCGAGCCGCTGCATGAAGTGCTGCTTGATGCGGCCGCTTTCCTCCTGCTGCTTCTTGGTCGACTCCTCCTCGGTCATGAGGTTGATCTGCCAGCCGGTGAGCTCGGAGGCGAGGCGCACGTTCTGGCCGCTGCGCCCGATCGCCACGGCCAGGTTCTCCTCGTCGACCACCACGTCCATGGCGTGCTTCTCCTCGTCGACCACGATCGAGGTGACCTCGGCCGGCGCCAGCGCGCCGATGACGAACTGCGCCGGGTCGGCGGACCACAGCACGATGTCGACGCGCTCGCCGGCGAGCTCCTGCGTCACCGCTTGCACGCGCGAGCCGCGCATGCCGACGCAGGTGCCGATCGGGTCGATGCGCTTGTCGCTGGTGTGCACGCCGATCTTCGCCCGGATGCCGGGATCGCGCGCCGCCGACTTGATCTCGAGCAGGCCTTCCTCGATCTCGGGCACCTCGAGTTCGAACAGCTTCATGATGAACTGCGGCGCGGTGCGCGAGAGGATCAGCTGCGGGCCGCGCGCCTGCCGGTCGATCTTCATCACCCAGGCGCGCACGCGGTCGCCGACGCGCAGGTTCTCCTTGGGGATCATGTGCTCGCGCGGCAGCAGCGCCTCCAGGCGCCCGGACTCGATGATGGCGTTGCCGCGCTCCATGCGCTTCACCGTGCCGGTGACCAGCTCGTCGCCGCGCGACAGGAAGTCGTTCAGGATCTGCTCGCGCTCGGCGTCGCGGATGCGCTGCAGGATCACCTGCTTGGCGGTCTGCGCGCCGATGCGGCCGAACTCGACGTTCTTGATCGGCTCCTCGAGGAACTCGTCGAGCTTGGCGTCGGGCTTGCGGTCCTGCGCCTCCTCGAGGGACAGCATCTGCGCGCTGTTCCAGTCCGGCGTGTCGTCGGGCAGCACCTTCCAGCGGCGGAAGGACTCGTAGTCGCCGGTGTTGCGGTCGACGTGCACGCGCACGTCGATGTCCTCGGCGTACTTCTTCTTCGTCGCCGAGGCGAGCGCCATCTCGAGCGCGCCGAAGACGATCTCGCGCGGCACGTTCTTCTCGCGCGCCAGCACATCCACCAGCATTACCAGTTCACGATTCATCGACTACGTCCCTCACAAGTTCGGCACCAGCTTCGCCCGGTCGATGTCCGCGATCGCCAGTGCCACCGTCTGCCCTTCCAGCTCCAGGCTTACCCGGTCGCCCTCGGTGCCGCGCAGCACGCCGACGAAGCGCCGGCGCCCGCTCGCGTCGGCCGTGCGCATGCGCACCTCGGCCTTCCGGCCGGCGAAGCGCGCAAAGTCGCTCGCCTTGCGCAGCGGCCGGTCGAGTCCCGGAGAAGATACCTCCAGGCGCTCGTAGTCGACGCCCTCGACCTCGAGCACCCGCGTGAGCTGCCGGCTCACCGCCGCGCAGTCCTCCACCCCCACCCCGCCGGGCCTGTCGATGAACAGGCGCAGCAGCCGGCCGCCGTTCGATGCCTGCAGATCGACCAGCTCGTATCCCATGCCGGTGACGACCGGCGTAATCAGTTCCTCGGTCCTCAAACAAAAAATGGGCCGAAGCCCATCTTTGGTGACGCTGCAACCCGCTCAACTCAAAGCTTTTGAAGTATAATCGGATTCTCCATCTCGCGCCAGCTTCCCGGCGCCAGATCGCGAGGCAGCGACACCGGCCCGTAGCGAACGCGGACGAGCCGGCTCACCCGGGCGCCGAGCGCCTCGAAAAGGCGGCGCACCTCGCGCTTGCGCCCTTCGCGCAGCATGACGCGATACCAGCGGTTCCTGCCGGCCTTCTTCTCGCCCCAGGGCTCGACGCGCTCGAATGCGGCTCGCCCGTCCTCGAGGTCGATGCCGCCGAGCAGCTTGCCCACGTCGACTTCCCCCTGCACGCGTGCCAGGTATTCGCGCTCCACTTCGTAGCGCGGATGCATCAGCCGGTTGGCAAGCTCGCCCGAGTCGGTAAGCAGCAGCAGCCCGGAGGTATTGATGTCGAGCCGGCCGACTGCAATCCACCGGCCCGGCGGCAAGCGCGAGAACACGGTCGGCCGGCCTTCGGGGTCGCTGCGGGTCACCAGCTCTCCGACGGGCTTGTGATAGATGAGGACTCTCGCCGCAGCGGACGTCCGCGCCCCGACCCGCTTACCGTCGACCGCGATTTCCTGGGTCGGCAGGGCGCGCTGGCCGAGCCCCGCCACCTTGCCGTCCACGGTGACGCGGCCGGCGGCGATCCATTGCTCGATCTCGCGCCGCGAGCCCAGGCCCGCCGCGGCAAGCAGCTTCTGCAGCCGCTCAGCCCCCGGTGCCGGTGGCGGCGGCGGGCTCTTCTTCGGGGTCGGCGGGACGGGCGAGCGCCTCGGCGGCCGGCGCGGGCTGGACATTCAATTCCAGTGTCCGGGCAATCTCCTGCAGGGGCGGCAATTCCTCCAGCGAGCGCAGCCCGAGGTCGTCGAGGAAGCCCTTGGTGGTGGCGTAGAGCGCCGGGCGGCCGGGCGTCTCGCGGTGGCCGACGACGTCGATCCAGCCGCGGCCCTCGAGCGCCTGGATGATCGCCGTCGAGACCGTAACCCCGCGGATATTCTCGATGTCTCCGCGGGTCACCGGCTGGCGGTAGGCGATGATGGCGAGCGTCTCCATGACCGCGCGCGAGTAGCGCGGCGGTTTCTCGGGGAAGAGGCGCTCGATGTAGGGCTGGAACTCCGAGCGGGTCTGGAAGCGCCAGCCGCTGGCGAGGCTGACCAGGCCGACGGCGCGCCCCTGCCATTCCTCGGCGAGCTCCGCGAGCAGCTTCTTCAGCGTCTCGGCGCTCACCTCGCCGCCGAACAGGCGCTTCAGCTCGGCGATGCCGAGCGGCTCCTGCGAGGCGAGCAGCGCCGCCTCGAGGATGCGCTTCGCGTCAGACGGGCTGTGCATACGCCAATTTTACGTAAATCGGCGCGAAGCATTCGGACTGCGTGATCTCGACGAGCAGCTCGCGCGCCAGCTCGAGCAGCGCGAGGAAGGTGACCACGAGCACTGCCACGCCGCGCGAGGGCTCGAAGAGCTCGCTGAACTCCAGGACCCGGCGCTCGCGCAGCGCGCGCAGGATGCCGCTCATGTGCGCGCGCACCGAGAGCTCCTCGCGCGACACGTGGTGGTGCGCCGAGAGCCTGGCGCGGTTGAGCAGTCCCCGCCAGGCCTCGGCCAGGTCCTGCGCGTCGACCTCGGGCAGCCGCTCCGACACGGCGCGCTCGATCCACACCGAGACGGCGAGCAGGTCGCGGCCCGCCTGCGGCAGCGCGTCGAGCGCCTGCGCCGCCTTCCGCATCTGCTCGTACTCGAGCAGGCGCCTGACCAGCTCGGCGCGCGGGTCCTCCTCCTCCGGCGCCGCCGCCGGCGGCCGCGGCAGCAGCAGGCGCGACTTGATCTCCATCAGCATCGCCGCCATCACCAGGTACTCGGCGGCGAGCTCGAGGTTCCTGCTGCGCATGATCTCGACATACTCCAGGTACTGGCGCGTGAGCGGCGCCATCGGGATGTCGAGGATGTCGAGGTTCTCCTTGCGGATCAGGTAGAGCAACAGGTCGAGCGGGCCTGCGAAGGCCTCCAG
>JBQTJF010000183.1:0-1687 GCA_052387375.1 Betaproteobacteria bacterium | reverse complement strand
CCGTCGCCGTAGTAACGAGTCGCCTGTTCGGCTTGGCGAAGTCGTGCTCGCGCGGCGGGCGCACGGCGAGCCACAGGCGCGCACCGTAGGCGGTGAGGCTCGCCTCGGCCTGCATGTCGCGCGGGTGAACCCCCCGCTCGCGAAAGACCCGCTCGCTTCCCCCCTTATCAGGGGGGCAAACCGAGACGACGGCGACCGGGACCGCCGGCAGGCCGCGCGGGCTTTCGGCGCGGCGCACGACGGCGTCGAGGAAGCCGTGTGGCGGCCCCCCGGGCGTGGCGAAGGGCACGCGGTCGAAGGCGGGAAGGCGCGGGAGGATTTCGTCCAGCTCGCCGTGCAAATTCGGGGTCAGGTCCGAAATCGTCGAGGCGCTTCGCTCATCAAATTCCAGACCTGACCCCGTTGGCGCCTGGGAGCGGGAGAGCGGTGCAAGCGTCGGCGTAGGTGGCGCCGCGGGGAGCATGCCCTGGTACATGGGTAGTGCCTCCTCGTTAGAGGTGACAGTATTAGTACGGCGGTGGCTCAGGAGGTGAGCTTGCGGAGTGAGGGTTAGAATGGGCCGGTGCTCGATTGGATGACCTGTCCGGCGGTAGAGCGCGATCCCGCGAAGCTGAGCGGCGCCTGGGTGTTTCGCGGCACGCGCGTGCCGGTAAGCGCGCTGTTCGAGAATCTCGAGGGTGGGGCGACGGTGGAGCAGTTCCTCGGCTGGTTTCCTGGCGTCGCCCGGGCGCAGGTCGACGCAGTTCTCGAGCACGCCGCGCGCAGCGCGCAGGCGGCCTGAACCCGCGCCTTAGTGGGCGTTCTTTTCGACCAAGGCGTTCCCGCCCCGCTGCGCGAACACCTGCCTGGCCACGCGGTGCAGACTGCCTTCGAGCTCGGCTGGTCGCAGCTTGACAACGGCGAGCTGCTTGCGAGAGCCGAGCCGGAATTCGACATCTTCGTAACGACAGACCGCAACCTGCAGCACCAACAGAACCTGGCCGGGCGCCGCATCGCCGTCCTCGTGCTGCCGACGACGAGCTGGCCTCGCTTGCAGGCGATAACAGGCCGAATCGCGGAGGAGCTCGATTTACTCAAGCCGGGGCAGTACCGCGAAGTCCCGTTCTGACGCCACCAAGATTCAGGGTCGGAGCCCCAACCCTACTGACGCAAGCCGGACCAGATTCGGGCTCTGACCCCCTCGGTCGTGCCTCCGTTGGAGAAGAATCAGCGCGCTACTGAATCAGGAGGTGAGCCAGCGCGAACCCGGCCGAGGGGATTCAGGATGTGACGATATCGATGCGGGCGGAAAAGCCGAGCTGTCTGAGCAGCTCCTCGCAATCGTCCCAGGCGAGGCCGAAGGCGCGCACGTCGGCGACGCCGAGGCGCGAAACGACGGCCGCGATGACCTCGGCATCCTTTTCCTCGAATTCGCCCTTCATCAGCGCGTTTTCGGCCCAGTCCACAAGCTGGGCCAGCGTGATGCGGTGGTGGAGATAGTCGGCGATCCGCTCCGCGACGGCCTGTTTCGTGACGGTCATGAAGTGATCCCGCGCTTGGCGAGGCTAGTGGTTGTCCGGCGCGCTTGAAGTCCGTGATTCTGGTCGCAGTTTCGTGATCGCGCTCGTCGAGCTGGTGCAGCGCCTCCCCGATGATCTCGAAGCACCGTTCCCACCGCGAGACGCAGGAACCTGTCCCGCAGATAATT
>JBQTJF010000182.1:0-4458 GCA_052387375.1 Betaproteobacteria bacterium | reverse complement strand
GCCACGATCAGGACCTGCGGACCGGTAACGACGTTCGTAACGGGCACGAAATCCTTCTCCGGATCGTAGCTGCGCTCGGGATAGATGTACTGGTTGGCGGTCATCACCGAACCCGACGGGAAAAACAGTGTGTAACCGTCGGGCGCCGCGCGCGCGGCTTCGGCGGCGCCAAGGCTGCCGCCCGCACCCGGGCGGTTCTCCACGATCACCGACTGCCCCCACGCGGCAGAGAGCTTCTCGCCGACAAGGCGCGCAGCTACGTCGGTGACTCCGCCGGCCCCGAAGGGCACGATGAAGCGCACCGGCTTCTGCGGCCAGGGTTGCGCGAGAGCGGCAGCCGAAAAGGCGATGCCGAACGCGAGTAAAGCGATCTTCCTCAGAAACATGTCTTCCTCCTCTCTACGTTGAGCTCGGCCCGCTTCCCGCCTCGTGGCTGTAAGCGAGCTCCTTCTCGAGATTCACCCAGACCGCGCCGTCGCGGATCCGGGACTCGTACCTGAGCAGGGGGGCCTGCGCCTCGCCCGTCGGCTGCCCGTCGCGCACCGACCACTGCCACAAATGCTTGCTGCAAGTCAGCACCTCGCCGTCGAAGAACCCCTCGATCAGGGGATTGGCCATGTGCGGACACGAGGGCGGAACGACGAGGTGGGAATCCTCTCCGCGCACCAGCAGCATCTCGACCCCCTCGACGACGAAGCTCCACATCTCGCCCGGCGGCACGTCGTCGACATCGCAGAGCTTGACCCACGCCATCAGAAAGGGACGTGCGAACCTATGCCGATCTGGCGCGTGTCCAGGCGCACGGTGCGGCGCAGGAGCTTCGCGCCGCCGTCGGCGCCGAGGCGGATACGGTCTTCGTACTTGCCCACGGCGAAGAGGCTGGTCTGTCCGGAATCGAAGTGGGAGTCGCCGCCGTCGAGCTCGGTCCGGTAGATGCTCACGAGCGTCGTCGCGTCCGCCTCGTTCGCCGCGGCATCGACGGTGACCTTGTAGACGGTGGCATGGCGCGTCAGCGGCGAATGGTCGGAGTTGTGCCGCGGCAGCAGCTCCAGGATCGTCTTCAGCCCCTTCCAGTCGCGGTCCATCCAGCATTGCTCGCGCCGGATCTCCGGGCTGTAGTTGACGATCCGGTAGCGGAAGGCATCGCGGTCGCAGAATGCGAGGAAGGCCTTCCAGTCCTCCGCGTTGAGCGCGAGGCAGCTCTCGTAGACGACCTCCTCGACGAGCTGACGCGTCCTCGGGTCGGGAAGCGTCATGGATTGCTCGCCGGGCGGCCGATGCGCTTCGACCACTCCGCGAAGTAGGAGCGAAGGCCGATTTCGTCGTGGATGGTCTCGTTCTCCTCGCGCGCAATGAGCAGGTACCGGCTGCCCGACCCCGTGCGCATGGCAACGGACTGGTTGCGCACGGCGAGCAGGTCTTCGTGCAGGTTGCGCCCGAAAGGGCCCCAGATGGTGTCGTGGTCGGCGATGCGTTCGGCACGTTCCTCGGGCGTATCGCGCTTCAGTCCGAGTCCGCGAATCTCGATCAGCGTCTCGCGCTCGCTGATCGGTGTCATGACGCTGACGCGCAGGCACGAGGTGCGCAGGCTGTAGGTGCAGCTGGGAAAGATGTTGAGCTGCTTCCAGCCGTTCTTGGGCAAGCCCGGGAACGTCAGCAGCCGCTCCTTGCCGCCCTCGTACGCCTCATAGGTGATGGTGGTGAGGCCGGTCGCCGCGTGCCCGTTGCGGAAGGTGGTGTACTTGCGATCGAAGTATCCCTTCTGCAGCATGCCGGTCGCGCGGTTATGGAAGTGCATGTAGTCGTGGTAGAACTCGCGGCTGGTCTCGTGCCACAGCTTGTAGTTGGTCGGGATGATCGCCTTCTGGTAGTGGAAGATCTCCAGCGGCTCGGTGTCGAGCTCGCGGGACATGAGCTCGAAGGCGCCGGCGACGAAATCGGCGAGCGGCTCGCAGTCGTCGTCGAGGTTCACCCAGACGAAGCCGCCGTGCGCCACCTCGGTGCGGATTTCGCGCAGCCCCACGTCGGCCTTGCAGATGCGCCCCTGATAGCCCTGCTCCTCCCGCGGGATCTCGACGCAGCGGCCCATGGCGTCGAACTGCCAGCCATGGAACATGCAGGTCATGTTCTTCGGGTTTCCCGAGGGCTCCGCCCGCGTCAGGCTTCCCGAAGGCGCCCGCACGATGGTGTTGCCGCGGTGCGGGCAGACGTTGAGGAAGGCGCGGATTCTGCCGTCCGGACCGCGCACCATGACGATCGGCTTCGTTCCGGCGACACCGGCGGTGCGGAAGTCGTAGGGCTCGGCAAGCTCGCTCTCGTGGCAGACCGGCAGCCAGACGCGGCCGAAGATCTTCTCGATCTCCTCCGCGAAGATGGCGTGGTCGTTATAGACCCGCGTATCGACGTAATGGCTGCCCGGCAGCGCCGGCGGGCGGCGCCATTGCTCGAGATTCCGGGTCGTCGTGCGACTCATTCGAATGAGTCGCATTTTCGTTTCCGGCCCCGCGCGGCGTCAACCCTTCAAAGGGCAGGGATATAGCGCGCGAGCAACGACAGGCCGGCGAGCAGCAGGACGACATAGACGGCCCTGAGTACCCCTGCGGCGGCGACAACGGCGTGCAGCCGCTGGCCGACGAAGAGGCCGACAGCCACCGAAGGCAGCAGCAGCAAGCCAGAGAAGAGCAGCCCCTCCTGCGTCAGGAGCCCGGTGGCGCCGAAGAGGACCAGGCGCGTCGCGGAGTTCAGCAGCACGGCGGCCGCCGAGGTGGCGCGCAGCTCATCCTTGGCTGTCAGCCGCCCGGTGAAATAGAGCGTTGTCAGCACGCCGCCCGTGCCGAAGAGCGCGGATAGCGCCCCACCGACCAGGCCGATCGGCGCCGCCCAGCCGCGCGAGAGCCTGACCGCGCCCGGCTTGCGCGACAGGCACCAGGCGCCGTAGGCGAGCAGGAACGCACCGAGCGCCGCGAGCAACGGCCCCTCGGGCAGCTTGATAAGAAGGGTGAGGCCGAGCGCGATGCCGGCGAGCAGGAACGGCACGAGGCGGCCGAACTCGTCCATGCGCACGCGCCCTCTCGCCCGCGTGCTCAGGGCCAGCGAGGCCGCGAGGTCCAACAGCATCAGCAGAGGGACCGCGAACTTCAGGGGCAGGAAGTGCGCGAGCAGCGGCAGCGCAAGCGCGGTGGAGCCGGCGCCGGTGAGCCCGAACACCGAGTAGGTTGCGGCGGTAATGAGGGCTGCGAGGAGCAGCATCTCGGGCGTCGGCATGCGAACTTATACCCCACCGGGCGCTGTCGCCTAGAATGCGCGCCCATGGGCGCCCTCGACCCCCTGTACAAGCACGTCAAGCAGCAGATCGTCGCCAGCCTGAGCGACGGCGAGTGGAAGCCCGGCGAGCTGATGCCGAGCGAGCCGGTCCTCGCGGCGCGCTACCAGGTGGGCATCTCCACCATCCGCGCGGCGCTCGCGGAACTCGCCGCCGCAGGCGTGGTCGTGCGCCGGCAGGGCAAAGGCACCTTCGTCGGCGTCCACGGCGAGCAGCGAAGCGTCTATCGTTTCTTCCACATCGTGCGCGACGGTGCCGAGAAGGAGCTGCCCATCAGCGAGCTCCTCGACTTTCGCCGGGGCGTAGCCAATGACAACACCGCAGACCAGCTACAGCTGCCGCGGGCGAAAGCCGCGCGTGCCGTATTCAAGATCCGGAACGTGCTGCGGGTGCAGGGAATACCGGTGGTGGTATCCGACGTCGTCATCCCGGTCGCCGTTTTTCCGCGGCTGACCGAGCGCCTGCTCCGCGAGGGCGGCAGAACGCTCTATGCCGTGTACCAGAGGCACTACGGCGTGACCATCACCAGGGCCGTCGAGGAGCTCCGCTCGCAAGACGCCGATGCCACGGCAGCCAAGATGTTCGGGCTGCACGTCGGCGCACCGGTTCTCGAAGTCCGCCGGGTGGCTTACACCTTCGGCAACCGACCGGTCGAGGTCAGGCGCAGCCAGATCGACACGCGCCGGCACCACTACCGCATCGACCAGGGAGAGGAGATCTGAGGCGCCGCTACTTGGCCGAGTAGGCCTTGTACTTCTCGAGCAGGCGCTTAGGCAGCTTGAGCGCGTCGCGGCGGAACGGGTCGCCGAGCTCGCGCGTGCACATCAGCTCGACGATGGTGGTCTTGCCTTCCTTCTGCGCCCTGCAGGCCTGGCGCAGCGCGTCGCCGACTTGCGATACGGATTCGATCCGCACGCCTTCGGCGCCCATCGCTTTGGCGATGCCCGCGAAGCTCGGGTTCTCCAGGTTCACGCCGAGGAAGCGGTTGGAAGAGAAGTCGACGTGGTTCTTCTTCTCCGCGCCCCACTGCTCGTTGTTGAACACCACCGCCGTCACCGGGATCTTCTCGCGCACGCAGGTGAGGATCTCGCCGAAGCTCATGCCCCAGGCGCCGTCGCCGACGTAGGCGATGGCGG
>JBQTJF010000181.1:0-6794 GCA_052387375.1 Betaproteobacteria bacterium | reverse complement strand
AAGCATCGATAGTGGAATCGGATGCTATGCTGATGATGCTCGCGAAAGGCGTTCATACCGACCTCCAGTGTGGTGAGACACCTGGAAGCTTAAGCGTGAACGCCTGGAGCGAGCCCTTTCCTTTTGCAGATGGCCGGCTGGCTCAATGTCCCCCGAGCGACCAAGAGCACGGACCTTCCGGGATCTGCTCGTCTGGCGCAAGGCGCATGAGTTTGTGCTGGATGTGTATCGCTTCACGGCGTCGTTTCCGCCGCGGGAGACGTACGGCTTGGCGCTGCAGCTGCGACGGGCGGCCGTCTCGATTCCTGCAAACATCGCTGAAGGCTTCACGCGGCGCGGGAAGAGCGACAAGGCCAGATTTATGAACATCGCCGAGAGCTCCATCGAGGAAAGCCGCTACTACCTGATCCTCGCGAACGATCTCGGGTACGGCAAGAGCCCGGAGCTGCTGAGCCGCTTGGACGAAGTCAGCCGCCTGCTGAATGCCTATGCTCGGGCAATTCTGGCTTCTGGCTCCTGACTTCTGGCTTCCTGGCCCAGCACAGCGGGATATCAAGGGCGGAGCCCTTGGCTAGTTAGTCCCGACAGGGCTTCGAGCACGGCGCACACCGCGGCGGTGTCCGCCTTGCCGAAGCCCTGCGCCAGCGCCGCCTCGTACAGCGGCGCCGCGGCGCTGAAGAGCGGCGTCTTCGCGCCCAGCCGCGCCGCGAACTCGCCGACGATCTGCATGTCCTTGCGCCACACCTCGTTCTTCATCGTCGCCGGCTCGTAGCGCCCGGCGACCATCATCGGCCCGCGCACCTGGAACATGCGCGAGCTGCCGGCGCCGTCGCCGATCACCTTGTAGACCCTCTTCGGGTCGAGCCCGGCCTTCATCGCCAGCACGAACGCTTCGGCCGCCGAGACGTTGTGGATCGCCACCCGCAGGTTGGCGACGAGCTTCATCTTCGTGCCGTTGCCGAACTCGCCAAGGTAGTAGTGCGAGCGGGCGAAACCCCTCAGGACCGGAACCACCTTGTTGAATGCTTTCCTGTCCCCGCTGCCCAGCACCACCAGGTCCTTGGTCTTCGCCTGCGCCCCGGTGCCCGAGAGCGGGCAGTCGAGCAGGGTAATGCTTCTTCCCCGAAGAACTTCTTTCGCCGATGCTTTGTCCTCGATCGGCAGCGTGCTGGTTTCGACAACAATGCACTTATGGGAAAGGCCTTCGCAGGTGTCCTGCAGCGCTTCGCTGCTTGGAAGCGAGGCGATGACGACCGGCGCATCGATGTCGGCGAGCGAGCGCACCGCGCCGCGCTTGGGCAGCACGTCGTAGCCTGCACCTTGAAGCGCGCCCGGGCGAGGTTCGCCGCCATGGCCGAGCCCATGATGCCCAGCCCGACGACGCCGACCTTCATTTCTTCAACGGGGCGGCGGAAACCAATATGAAAGCGACGAGCGCCGGCTCGCGGCCGCGCACGCTCCAGGAGTGGTTGGTGCCGCGCTGCACCAGCACGTCGCCGGCGCGCAGCAGCGTCTCGCCTTTCTCCATGACGGCGGTGATCTCGCCCTTGAGGACGATGGCGTAGTCGACGGTGCTGGTCTTGTGCATCATCGGGTCGGAGGAGCGCTGGTCCTGGGCGTGGCCGGCGCCGATGGCGTCGAAGCCTTCGCGCGCGTCGGTACTCTTCTTGCGCCAGGCGGCGTCGGGCGGGAACTCGACGACGCGGAAGATGCTGCCGCTCGGCGGCGGCTCGAGGCGAACCGGGCGCGCCGCGGCGTCGGCGCGGCCGTCGTTCGACGCCGGCGCGCCGGTGGTCTCCCAGAGGTCGGTGAGGGCGAGCCCCGGGATGCCGGGGAGCTCCTTCACGTTCTGCGCGAAGCCGTCGGCGATGATGGTCGAGCGGCCTTCGGCGTCATGGCCGGTCAAGACTCTGCGAATTCTGAGCGTCACGCGACCGCGTCGCTCGCGGCGATCGTCTTGCGCGCCTTGGCCTCGCCCTCGGGCGCCAGCTTGAAGTCCCACTCCAGCTTGATGAAGGGGTTGGGCATGCCGAGCTTTTTCGCCTCGGCGGCCGAATCCACCTTCCTGTACTTGCCGATGAGCGAGTCCTTCACCGCGTACACCGCGTCGGCGTCGAGGTGCGGGTCGCCCTCGACGAACACGTGCGTGATCACCTGCTGGTAGCCCGGCGCCGAGACGATGGCGTGCATGTGCGCCGGGCGCATGTGGTTGCCGGTGCCGGCGCGGATGAGATCGCCCACCGGCCCGTCCATCGGGATGCTGTAGAAGCTCGGCTTGTAGCTGGCGAAGGCGTACTCGCCCTTCGCGTTCGCCTTGACGCGGCCGCGCAGCTCGAATTCGCCGCTGGTCTGCAGGTCGTAGATGCCGTCAGCCTTGGCCTGCCAGATGTCGAGCACCGCGTTAGGAATAGGCTTGCCGGAGACGCCGTCTTTCCCTGCCTCTAACACGCGGCCGCTCACCCAGAGGTCCTCGCCCTTCTGCGTGGCGCCGGCGCGCAGGTCGGCGCCGTACTCGTACTCCTTCGCGCCGTGCGCGAAGAAGGGCCCGAGCACGGTGGCCTCGGTCGCCCCCGGCGGCGTGCGGTGGTTGAGCGCCACCACCATCATGGACAGCCCGAGCACGTCCGAAAGCAAGATGAGTTCCTGCCGC
Source organism: Betaproteobacteria bacterium (assembly GCA_052387375.1). Classification (GTDB taxonomy): domain Bacteria; phylum Pseudomonadota; class Gammaproteobacteria; order Burkholderiales; family SG8-39; genus SCGC-AG-212-J23. The sequence continues at coordinate 4,144 of JBQTJF010000181.1, read as the reverse complement.
TTGTCGTCGCACTTCTGGCCGACCGCGGTAAGGAACTTGATGCCCTCGAACCATTCCTCCTCGGTGAGCTTCACTTCCCGCGCGAAGGCGTGCAGGTGCTTGACCAGGCTGGTCATCGCGTGCCGGAAGCGCGGGTCCGAAATTTTCCCGAGGCGGGCGACGACGGCGTCGGTGAGCGTGTCTTCGGCGTGCTGGCGCATGGGGCCCCTCCTCCTGGAATTGGCGACAGTTTAATGTAATCCCAACCGTCACCGCGGAATCAGGCGCGTGCGACAGGCGCCGCCGGGTGGGACGCCTACCATGCTTCGCTGCATCCATGGAGAACCGGAACATGAAGCGACTGGCAGTGGCAATCGGCGCGGCGCTCGCGCTGTTCTCGACCGCGGCGGCGGCGCAGTACCGGCACGAGCTCTCCTTCTTCGGCGCCTAAGACAAGGTCGACGAGCCGGCGGAGTTCACGCTGTCGATCTTCAACCTGCGCTACGGGCACTACCTCTCCGAGCAGGTGCTGGCGACCCTCGGCGTGAATCGCACCAACTTCGACGGCGGCGGGGCGGACAGCACTACCCTCGGCGTCACCGGCGGCGTCAAGTACTACTTCGGCCTCCCCGGCTCGCGCGGCAGCCTGCTGCCCTTCGTCGAGGCGGCGATCGGCTTCGCCAACGTCGACACCATGGGCAACGACTCCACCGACCTGACCTGGGAGATCGGCGGCGGCGCGGCCTACTTCCTCACCGAGGCGACCTCCTTCGACCTAGATCGGGGTCAGACCCCGATCTCCGGGGAGCCATTTAGAAGCGGTAGGCGAGGCCGGCGCTGGTGTAGTAGCTGGTGCGGTCCTGGACGAACGGGCCGCGCGCCGGGGTGCCGCCGAGCCGCCGCAGCTCGGCGCTCGCGACGGTGAGCCAGCGCCGGCCGATGTCGTAGGAGCCGAGCACTCCCAAGGCGGTGAAGAGCAGCCCGGCGTCCGCGACGCCGTAGTACTCGCGCATGTGCTCCTCGCTCGCCCAGGTGCCTTGCCCGAAGACCCCGGCGCGCAGGCCGGCGCGCTCGTAGACGCCGACGGTGGCGCGGATGTCGGCCTGGGCGCCGCGATCGGGATCCAGATGGCTTCTCAACCTGCCCAGGAGATTGAGCGGGGCAGGGCCGACGCGCGTATCCCACTCGAGGTGCAGGCCGATGGAAGCGCCGGGATCGCCGTCGCGCGGCCCCTGCTCGTAGGCGAGCTGCACGCCGCCCTCGAGCCCGTTGGCGAACGCGAAGCGCGCGCCGCCCTCGAGGATGCCCTGCGTCGTGCGCGCGAACCACGGCCTGCCGTAGTAGCGCACCACCGGGATCAGGTCGGTGGTCTGGCCGGCCGAGCCGTCGTAGACCGGCCGGTTGCGCACGCCCGCCCCTAACAAGGTTTCATCAGCGAAAACACTCTGTGAAACGGCGAGAAAAAGTAAGACCAGAAACCTCACGGCACGATCTTTTCCTCGCGGAAGCGCCGCAGTAATCGCACGAACATCTCCTCGCTGTCCACCACGCGCTGGAAGCCGTGCCGGCGCGACTTGGCGAGGTCGGACATGACGTCCCAGTTGCAGGAGAAGACGTAGTCGCCGAAGGGCCAGGCGACGAGCTCGTCGAAGCGCCAGGGCTGCAGGCGGTGCTTCTTCGCCATCGCCGCCCAGAGCGCGGCCTTGTCTTTCATGCTTTCCACGAGCGAGATCTGCCGCGGTACTCCGGCTGGCATGTCGAACACCTCGGCAATCCGCGGCCAGACGTTGCACCAGCGGAAGTAGTCGCCGTTGGTGATGTTGTAGGCCTGGTTGGCGCAGCGCGGCTCGGTCGCGGCCCACAGCGCGGCCTCGGCGAAGTGCGCCGACTCGGTCACCTGGTAGATCGAGCGCCAGGCGGTGCCGGGAAAGCGCAGCGGCTCGCCCAGCTCCCTGGCGATCGCCGCGTAGACGGCGATCACCGGGATGATGCTCATCGCCGTGCCGGGGGCGAAGCCGCAAAGCGTCTGCGGCCGCAGCTCTGTCCAGCTCCAGCGCCTGCCGCGCTGGAAGCCGGCGAGCCAGTCGATCTGGTCGAAGTAGTAGTTGGGACCGGCGTGGCGCGGCTGGCTTTCCTTCGCGGGCGTGCGGAAAGGGCCGAGGTGCGAGCCGTAATACTTGGTTCCCGTCACCAAAACGACCCTCTCCAGAGACGGAGAACGACTGGAGACCTCGGTGACGGCGTTGACGAGCATGTCCCGGTTCGCGACGATGTTCTTCGCGTAGTCCGCCGCGGCGCCGGGAGAGGGCTGGAAGGCGGCGTAGAAGACATGTGTAGCATCGGTAAGATTCGAAAGCCCTTGAACGCATTCAGGGCCATTCAATAAATCGACCGACAGATAGCGCACCCGCTCGCGGTCCTCGCCCTTGCGGCGGGACACGCCGACGACCTGCCAGTCCGGCAGGGCGGCGAGCTTCTCGACGATGTAGCGCCCGATGACGCCGAGCGCGCCGATGACCACTGCGACCTTGGCCATCTGCGCTACATCAAGCGATAGATCAGTGCGTCCGGAATCAACCGCCCGTTGATGACATTACCGGTGAACCGGATCCTGGACAGATCCTGGCCGGTTCGCATGGCGGTGCGCAGCAGCGAGACCGTGGGATCGTCCGGGCGTACGGCGGTGATGTGGGTGATGTTCAGCTCCCGATGCCCGAGAGTACGCAGCTGCGCATTCAGCGTGCTGTAAAACTGCCGGCTTCCGGTCTCCGTGACCTTGGGTGACGCTATCGTCAGGCGCCAGCCGCTGTCCTCTGTCAGCAGCCAGAATGCCGCCGGCACAGGAGTCTTCGCCGCATCAAGGTTGCGAATCAGCTTCTCGCCGGCCTCGATCAGCCCCGGGGTCAGGTCCGAGGCTACCAGTGCTGTGTAACCCATGTCAGGACTCCATTGGCAGGGTCGCCCACGGCAGCCACCAGATCGGTGGCGTCCTGCGTAACTATGGTGAGCGCGTAGCGCTTCGATTCGCTCCAATCCTTTACCACGGCCCAGTTGTCGGCAAGGGCCTGCCTCTGCTTGATGGCGCCGTCCAAGGTTGGTTCCAGACCCGCGATCTTCAGCAGTCGAACGAGATTGTCGGAATAGCTTTGTATCACTTTGTCTCGATCAGGGAAGTCGTACTGCTGAACGCCCTTTGCGATGCATGCTTTCAGTGCACATTCGATGACATAGCCGGCCAGGTAGTAGGCCCCCGGAGCGTGACCGGCAGCCAGCAGCGCCCGCGCCTCCGCGAGCCGTGTATTGGCCAACTGCTGGAGATCGGCGCGATTCATCTTGAGGCGATTATAGGGACGCGTCTATCATCGATCGGTGCGTTCACCGGTAATAACGCGCGTGCTCGAATTTGGACGACTTCACACGCATCTCCTGGCCCTTCTGTTCTTACCCCTGGCGGCGTACGCGCAGACGTTCCGCTCCGACGAGCACGCGTTCCGCGTCGTGACGCTCGTCAAGGGGCTCGAGCATCCCTGGTCGCTCGCCTTCCTCCCCGACGGGCGCATGCTGGTCACGGAAAGAGAAGGAAGATTGCGGGTGATCGAGGGAAACAAGCTGCTGCCGCAGCCGATCGAGGGCTTGCCGCAGGTGGCGCAGTACGGCCAGGGCGGGCTGCATGACGTCGTTCTCCATCCCGATTTCGAGAAGAACCAGCTCGTCTACCTCGCCTATGCGGCCCGCGGTTCGGACGGGGTGGGCACCGAGCTCGCGCGCGGCAGGCTCGCCGGCGGCCGCCTGGAAAACGTGCAGGTGCTCTTCCGCCAGAGCCCGAAGGGCGACGCCGGCCAGCACTTCGGCGGGCGCATCGTCTTCGACCGCGACGGCTACCTCTACCTCACGCTCGGCGACCGCGGCGAGCGCGAGCGCGCGCAGAAGCCCGACGACCACGCCGGCTCGGTGATCCGGCTGCACGACGACGGGCGCGTGCCGAAGGACAACCCCTTCGTCGGCAGACCGGGCTGGAAGCCGGAGAAGTTCACCCTCGGCAACCGCAACATGCAGGGCGCGGCGCTGCACCCGCGCACCGGCCAGCTCTGGACGCACGAGCACGGCCCGCAGGGCGGCGACGAGGTCAACATCATCCGCGCCGGCGTGAACTACGGCTGGCCGG
>JBQTJF010000180.1:0-2775 GCA_052387375.1 Betaproteobacteria bacterium | reverse complement strand
AGATCCTCAAGATCTCCAAGGAGCCGATCTCCATGGAGACGCCGATCGGCGACGACGACGACTCGCACCTCGGCGACTTCATCGAGGACCAGTCGACCATGGCGCCCTCGGACGCGGCCACCTACGCGTCCCTGCGCGACGTCACCAAGGAGGTGCTGGACACGCTGACGCCGCGCGAAGCCAAGGTGCTGCGCATGCGCTTCGGCATCGAGATGTCGACCGACCACACGCTGGAGGAGGTCGGCAAGCAGTTCGACGTCACGCGCGAGCGCATCCGCCAGATCGAGGCCAAGGCGCTGCGCAAGCTCCGCCACCCTTCGCGCTCGGAGCGGCTGAAGAGCTTCCTTGACCAGGAGAGCTAGCCTCGCGCTCGCGCTGATCCTCGCCGGCTGCTCGACGCTGATGATCGACAGCCTGGAGCAGCTGCGCGAGGCGAACAAGAAGAACATCGCCACGCTCGCCGTGGGCACGCCGCGCGCGCAGGTGGAGAAGCTGATGTGCGAGGCGCGCGCCGGCGGCAAGCTCGGCGACGTGGTGTTCGGGCGCGTGCGCCATCTCGAGGTGAGGAACCCGCAGCGCGAGGAGCGCGTCACGGGACTCGACGGCACCGCCTACGACGTGCTCTTCTACTACACCGACCTGAAGCACCGAGACGACAAGATCACCGACGACGAGCTCACCCCACTCGTCTTCCGCGCCCACGAGCTCGCCGGCATCGGTTACGGCTTCCTCGGCCGGATAGCGCCCAAGTACCCGGGCTTGCAGTAACCTCGCTTCTACGGGCCGGTAGCTCAGCCGGTCAGAGCAGGGGACTCATAATCCCTTGGTCGTTGGTTCGAATCCAACCCGGCCCACGCGTGCGAAGCTCTTTCGGCAAGGGAGGGCCATTGTCGGCCAACGTCATGAAGAAGTTCTCCACCCTGAAGCTCGAGATCAAGGACCGCATCGGCACCATCACGCTGAACCGGCCGGAGCGCCTCAACGCGATCAACGGTGCGATGCCGGGAGAGATCCGCGCCGCCGTAGAGGCGGCGAACGCCGACGACCGCGTGCACGTCATCGTGCTGCGCGGCGCGGGCAAGGCGTTTTGTGCCGGCTACGACCTGAAGGAATATGCCGAGGGCGACCGGGCCAACGCGTACACCCAGCCCATGCCCTGGGACCCGATGCGCGATTACCGCCTCATGAAGCGCAACACCGAAGACTTCATGAGCCTGTGGCGCTCGTACAAGCCGACCATCGCGCGCGTGCACGGCTACGCCGTGGCGGGCGGCAGCGACATCGCCACCTGCTGCGACTTCATCGTCATGGAGGACCGCGCGCGCATCGGCTACATGCCGGTGCGCGTGTGGGGCAGCCCGACGCCGGCGATGTGGGTTTACCGCTTGGGCGCGATGCGCGCCAAGCGCCTGATGCTGACCGGAGATCTGATCGACGGCAAGACCGCCTACGAGTGGGGCCTCGCCAGCGATGTCGCGCCCCTGGCCCGGCTCGACGCGGCGGTGCAACGGCTCGCCGCGCGCATGGCAGGCGTGCCGAAGAACCAGCTCATGATGCAGAAGCTGGTCATCAACCAGGCGCTCGACCGGCTGGGCGTGGAGCAGACGCAGATGCTCGCCACGCTGTTCGACGGCATCACGCGTCACACGCCCGAGGGCCTCTGGTTCAAGCGCTATGCCGAGAAGTATGGCTTCCCGGCGGCGGTGGAATGGCGCGACAGCGGCCGCGAGCTTCCCGAGCCGGGCCCCGGCAGCTACGGCGAGCGCTTCATGGCGCCGCCCCGGAAGCGCGCGCGCTCCAAGTGGTCCCGGGCGAGGAAATCCTCATGACGCGGGCGCGCGCCGCAACTCCGGCCCTGATCCTCGCGGCCGTGCTTTCGCTTCCCGCCGCCGCCGAGACGATCTCCGGCACGGTGATCACCGTCATCGACGGCGACACGCTGACGCTCGCCGATGCGGCCAAGAAGCCGCACCGCGTGCGCCTCGTCGGCATCGACGCGCCGGAGGCGAAGCAGCCCTTCGGCGTGCGCTCGGCGCGCTCGCTCGCGCAGCTCTGCTTCAAGAAGGAGGCCAAGGTCGAGTGGAAGGACCGGGAGCGCGGGCTGCTGCTCGGCCAGGTGAGCTGCGGCGACAAGGACGCGAACGCCGAGCAGGTGCGCCGCGGCATGGCCTGGGTGTCGCCGCGCCAGGCGGCCCCCGGCGCCACGCTCTACGAAGCCGAGGCATACGCGCGGCTGCGCAAGCTCGGCCTGTGGGCCGACGAGAAGGCGGTGCCGCCCTGGGAGTGGCGGGCTACCGGGGCTGGAAAAGCGGCGAAATAGGCGCAGAATGGGACAAATTTGTCCCATTGGGGAGTGCCATGCCCGCCATGCCCGACTGGTTCATCTGGGCGAATAGCGCCGACCTCGGCCACGCAATCCTTGTCGCGCGAGAAGCCGCAGGCTGGAGCCAGACCGAGCTGGGCAGGCGCGCTGGGCTCAACCGAAAACTTGTTTACCGGCTGGAAAACGGCGTCGGCAGCGTGCGCGTCGACAAGGTGATGCAGATCCTGGCGGCGCTCGGCCTGATGCCGCTCATCGTCTCCGCGGAGGCGGCGGCGGTACTGCGCTAGGGCCTGTTAACACAACCGCAGGCCGTCGGCGATAAGGTGGCCGATGCGCTGCTTGACATGCAGGTGTTTGCCTGCATATCATCCCCTCACGCACGAACGCAACGGATGGACGCCGACAAGGTTTTCAAGGCGCTGGGCGACCCGACGCGCAGAAAGCTGCTCGAC
>JBQTJF010000179.1:0-3516 GCA_052387375.1 Betaproteobacteria bacterium | reverse complement strand
GGAGGCGCGCAGGTAGCCTTCCACGCCGCCGATGTCCACCACCGCGCCCTTGGCGTCGACCGACTTCACCGTGCCGCTCACCACGCTGTTCTTCTCGTGGCTGGCGATGAAGTTGGTGAACGGGTCGCCCTCGAGCTGCTTGATGCCCAGCGAAATCCGCTCGCGCTCGACGTCGATCGACAGCACCACCGCCTCGACCTCCTCGCCCATATTGAAGTACATCACCGCCTCCTCGCCCGCGCACGACCAGTAGAGGTCGGAGAGGTGCACCAGGCCGTCGATGCCGCCGGGCAGCCCGACGAACACGCCGAAGTCGGTGATCGACTTGATCTGGCCCTTCACCTTGTCGCCCTTCTTGTACTCGCGGGCGAAGTCCTCCCAGGGATTGGGCATGCACTGCTTCATGCCCAGCGAGATGCGCCGGCGCTCCTCGTCGATCTCGAGGATCATCACCTCGACCTCGTCGCCGACCTGCACCACCTTGGAGGGATGCACGTTCTTGTTCGTCCAGTCCATCTCCGAGACGTGCACCAGGCCCTCGATGCCCGACTCGACCTCCACGAAAGCGCCGTAGTCGGTCAGATTCGTAACCTTGCCAAATAATCTCGTGCCCTGGGGATACCGGCGCCCGATCCCGACCCAGGGATCCTCGCCGAGCTGCTTGAGGCCGAGCGAGACGCGGTTCTTCTCGGCATCGAACTTGAGCACCTTGGCGGTGACCTCGTCGCCGACGTTGAGCACCTCGGAGGGGTGCTTGACGCGCCGCCAGGCGAGGTCGGTGATGTGCAGCAGGCCGTCGATGCCGCCGAGGTCGACGAAGGCGCCGTAGTCGGTGATGTTCTTGACGATGCCCTTGACGGTGGCGCCTTCCTGCAGCGTGGCGAGCAGCTGCTCGCGCTCGGCGCCCGCGGTCTCCTCGAGCACGGCGCGGCGGGACACGACCACGTTGTTGCGCTTGCGGTCGAGCTTGATGACCTTGAACTGCATCTGCTTGCCCTCGTAGGGCGTGGTGTCCTTCACCGGCCGCAGGTCGACCAGCGACCCGGGCAGGAAGGCGCGGATGCCCTTCGCCATGACGGTGAGGCCGCCCTTCACCTTGCCGGTGATGACGCCGTCCACCTTCTCGCCGGTCTCGAGCGCCTTCTCCAGCTCGAGCCAGGCGGCCATGCGCTTCGCCTTGTCGCGGGAGAGGCGCGTCGCCCCGTACCCGTCTTCCAGCGCCTCGATCGACACGCTGACGAAGTCGCCGGGCTTCACCTCGACCTGCCCGGCGTCGTTGCGGAACTCCTCGACGGCGATGATGCTCTCGCTCTTCAGCCCCGCGTTCACCACCACGAAGTTGTCGTCGACGCTCAGCACCTCGGCGGTGATGACTTCGCCGACGCGCATCTCCTTGCGGTTGAGGCTCTCCTCGAAGAGCGCCGCAAAGGACTCGCCGGCGGGTTGCTGGGACTGCGGGGAAATGCTTGCCATGGTGAAAAAACCTTTTCAGTCCGCAGGTTTGCGCCCGCGGGTCCAGTTGAGAACCGGGCGGATTCTGTCCGCCCACCCAAAGCTACCTGCCCCTCTCCCGCCACCAGGCGACGATGCGCTCGACCACCTCGTCGATTGAAAGTGCCGAAGAATCGAGCACTTGCGAATCTGGCGCGGGAACCAGGGGAGCGACGGGCCGGTTGCGATCCCGCGCGTCCCGTTCCTCGAGGTCCCGGGAAAGGGATGCAAGGTTAGCAGCGATTCCTTTTTCTATCAACTGCTTATAGCGCCGTTCGGCCCTGACTTCGGGGCGCGCTGTCAAGAACACCTTGAGCTCCGCATCGGGGAAAACCACGGTCGCCATGTCCCGCCCGTCGGCCACCAGTCCCAGCGGCCGCCGGAACGCCCGCTGGCGCTTGAGCAGCGCCTCCCGCACCGGCGGCATGCGCGCCACCTCGGAGGCGCGCGTGCCGACATCCTCGTGCCGGATATGCAGGCTAACCTCCTGGTCCTCAAGGAAAACTTCCCCGCCCTGGAAGGCCACGTCCATGCCCTCGGCGGCCCTGGCGATCGCCTTCTCCTCCGTCAGCCCCTCGCGCAGCGCCACCAGGGCGACCAGGCGATACAGCGCCCCGCTCTCCAGGTAGTGAAATCCCAGGATCTGCGCCACCCGGCTGGCGATCGTGCCCTTTCCGGACGCCGAGGGGCCGTCGATGGCGATCACCGGCGCTTTATCGGCCATGGAAACAGGGTATCAGGCCGCCAAAACATTCCCGATCGGGAACATTTGCGAGTTGGAGGTAAAAAAGGCATTCTTTACCTCCAATCTGACGAATCGGAGGTAAAGGTGGCCGGACGCCTCGTCCATCGCCGGCACGACGCGGCATCGCAAGCCTACTTCGAGGAGGTGAAGCAGCTGGCGCGGTCCCAGCGACGGGTATTGCCCGGCACTCCAGGAACGCTCAAGCAGCGGACCCAGTCCGGAAACCAGTATTGGGTCAGGGAATACATCCGCGTCGACGGGAAAAAAACCGATGAGTACGTCGGCGCCGTCGCCGCGACGGAAAAGGCGACCGTGGAGCGCGTCAGCCACGAGATCGAGCTTGCGAAAGCGCTCGCTGCGAGCTCGGGCCGCCTGCGCCTGCTGGGGTACCAGCGCGTTGACAGGAAGCCCGCGGCAGTTCTCCAGGTGCTCTTCAACAGGGGCCTCCTCGAGGCCGGGCTGACCCTGGTCGGCTCTCACGCCTACGGGGCGCTACTGAACGATATGGGCGTCATCGCGCAGTCCTACAAGACGCAAGACATCGATCTGGCCAGATGCCGGCAACTCTCCATCGCGCTGCCGGCCGGGTCTACCTTTCAGTCATTGTTGAGAGACACCGGCCTCAACTTCGTGCCGGTACCGGGGATGCCATCAAATCGGCCGTCGTCATCGTTCAAGCTCCCGGGCGCGGAGATCTTCGCCGTCGATCTGCTCGCCGCGGGCGACAGGATCGGCACGATCATCCCGGTGCCTGAGCTCATGACGCATGCTCAAGCGATTCCCTTGCTGGACTTCCTGATCACGGATGCCGTCGATACCGTGGCCGTCAGCTACAACCAGATCATCCCCGTTCGTGTCCCGTCGCCGCAGAATTTCGCGCTACACAAGATCTACTCCTCTCAGTCCCGCACGAGGGGCGGCAGCGGGAAGGTCCGCAAGGACCTGGACCAGGCAGCGGTGCTGGCGGCAGCGATCGCGGAGCAAACGCCAGGCAGGCTGCTCGACGCCTTCAAGTCCATGCCGAAGAGCGGGAAAGCGGCTGTGAAGCGCGGATGCGGGCCGGTGCTCAAGCTCCTTGGCGATGCGCATGAAGAGGCCAAGGGCGCCTTGGCCAGGATCGCCGGCAAGTAGCGCCTACTTGGCCTTGCACCAATCCTGGATGAGCGCCTCGTAGATCGCCACCGCCTGGCGCGTGCGCTCCATGCTGCAGTACTCGTCGGTCTGGTGCGCCATCGCCGCCTCGCCGGGGCCGAGCACGACGGTGGGCGCGCCGGCGTAGG
>JBQTJF010000178.1:0-3571 GCA_052387375.1 Betaproteobacteria bacterium | reverse complement strand
CATGGAAGGCAGCAGCAAGCTGATGGACGATCTGCGCGGCGCGCTCGCCGGCGCCGAGGAGCTCCTGCGCGAGACGGCCGGCGAGGCCGAGCCGAAGGTGCGCGAGCTGGAGGCGCGCATCCGCGAGCACCCGTGGGCGGCGATCGGCATCGCCGCCGGCATCGGCCTCATCGCCGGCATCCTGCTGAGCCGCAAATGAGCGCCGGCCTGCTGGAGTCGGCGCGCCACATGCTCGCCGGGCTGCTCGAGCTCGGCCGCACGCGCTTCGAGCTCGCCGGGACCGAGATGCGCGAGGAGCTGGCGCGCCTCGCCACGGCGGTGATCGGCGGGCTGGCGGTGCTAGTGCTCGCCGCGCTCGGCCTGGCCTTCGGCGCCGCGGCCCTCGTCCTCACCGTGAGCGAGGCGAACCGCATCGTCGCGGCGCTCGGCGTGGCGGCGTTCTTCCTCGCCGCCGCCGGCATCGTCGCCTGGCAGCTGCGCCGGCTCGCCCTCCAGAAGCCGCGCGCCTTCGACGCGACGATCACCGAGCTCGAGCGCGACCTGAAGGCGCTGCGGCCATGACGCGCCGCGAGCAGCTCGTCGAGCGCTCGGCGGCGCAGCGCGCGGCGCTCGTCGCCGCCGCCGCGCCGCTCTTGGAGAGGGCGGCGTCGGTCGATCGCGTGGTCGGCGCCGTCGGGCGCCATCCCTTGCTCACTGTTGCCGCGGCCGGCGCGCTGCTCTTTGTCGGCAGGCGCCGCCTGCTCGATCTCGCCGGCAGCGCCGCCACGCGTTACATGCTTTTCAGGCGTTACTGAGCGGCGCCCGGTTTTTTCCCGGACTGAACGTCCTGGTACTGGAAGAAAAGCTCGTCGGGCCGCGTCATGCCCAGCTCGTAGCGCGCGCGCTCCTCGATCGCCTCGGTGCCCTGCTTGAGGTCCCTCACCTCGGCGGCGAGCGCGGCGTTTCGCATTTCCAGATCTTGGTTGTGAGTTTTTTGATTTTGTAAGTCTCTGTCCAGCTGCCACGCGCGGAGCCAGCCGCCCTTGCCCAGCCACAGCGGGTACTGGACCAGCACGATCAGCGCGACCAGGATGGCGCCAAGGATCTTCATCCCGCCCGCGCGAACGCCTCGCGTCCCGGGTAGCTGACCGAGTCGCCGAGGTCCTCCTCGATGCGCAGGAGCTGGTTGTACTTGGCGACGCGGTCGGAGCGCGACAGCGAACCGGTCTTGATCTGCAGCGCGTTGGTGCCCACCGCGATGTCGGCGATGGTGGTGTCCTCGGTCTCCCCCGAGCGGTGCGAGATGACCGTGCCGTAGCCCGAGCGCTTGGCGAGCTCGATGGCGGCGAAGGTCTCGGTCAACGTGCCGATCTGGTTCACCTTGATGAGGATGGCGTTGGCCGCGCCCTGGCGCACGCCCTCGCGCAGGATCTTGGTGTTGGTGACAAAGAGGTCGTCGCCGACGAGCTGGATCTTGCGGCCGAGCTTCGCGGTGAGCGCCTTCCAGCCCTCCCAGTCGTCCTCGGCCATGCCGTCTTCGATCGAAACGATGGGATAGCGCGAAGCCAGCTCGCCAAGGTAGTCGATCAACTGGCCGGAGTTGAGCTTCCGGTCTTCCAATGTGTAGAACCCTTCCTTGTAGAACTCCGACGCCGCGCAGTCGAGCGCCAGCACCACGTCCTGGCCGGCGTTGTAGCCCGCCTTGCCGATCGCTTCCACCACCAGCTCGATCGCCGCCGCGTGGCTCGGCAGGTTCGGCGCGAAGCCGCCCTCGTCGCCCACAGCCGTCGAAAGGTTCTTGTTTTCCAGGATTTTCTTGAGAGATTGAAATACCTCTGCGCCGCAGCGCAAGGCTTCCCGGAAGCTCTGCTGCCCGACCGGCACGATCATCAGCTCCTGGAAGTCGAGGTTGTTGTTGGCGTGCGCGCCGCCGTTGACCACGTTCATCATCGGCACCGGCATGCGCATGGCGCCCGAGCCGCCGAAGTAGCGGTAGAGCGGCAGGCCCGACTCCTCGGCGGCCGCCTTGGCGGCGGCCATGGAGACGGCGAGGATGGCGTTCGCGCCCAGGCGCGACTTGTTCTCGGTGCCGTCGAGGTCGACGAGCGTCTTGTCGATGAAGGACTGCTCGCTCGCGTCCAGGCCGACGATCGCCTCGGAGATCGCGGTGTTGACGAACTCGACCGCCTTCAGCACGCCCTTGGCGCCGTAGCGGCTGCGATCGCCGTCGCGCAGCTCGATCGCCTCGCGGCTGCCGGTGGAGGCGCCCGAGGGCACCGCGGCGCGGCCCATGACGCCCGACTCGAGTAGCACGTCGGCCTCGACGGTGGGATTGCCGCGCGAGTCGAGGATCTCGCGCGCGACGACGTCGACGATGGAGCTCATCGGCGTCTCTCCGCCGACCCCCTGACAAGGGGGTCGTGAGTCCCCGATCCAGTCGGGGACGAGCGGGGGGTTGTGTTTACCGGCCTTGGAAACAGAGATTCAGGATCTGAAAATCGGTACGATCGTACCGATTTTCTAAAACCCCCCGCTCGCAAAGCTCGCTCCCCCCTTGTCAGGGGGGCGGCAAAACGCACCCACATGTTCATGCTTTCACCTTTTGTTCCGCGAATCCGTTTTTCTTCACCGCTCTGTCCAGCGCCACCAGCGTCTCGAGCAGCTCGCGCATCATGCCGAGCGGCCAGGCGTTCGGCCCGTCGGAGAGCGCCTTCGCCGGGTCGGGGTGCGTCTCCATGAAGAGGCCGGCGATGCCGGTCGCCACCGCGGCGCGCGCGAGCACCGGGATGAACTCGCGCTGGCCGCCCGAGGCGCTGCCCTGCCCGCCCGGGAGCTGCACCGAGTGCGTGGCGTCGAAGACCACCGGGCAGCCGGTCTCGCGCATGATGGCGAGCGAGCGCATGTCCGAAACGAGGTTGTTGTAGCCGAAGGAAAAGCCGCGCTCGCAGACCAGGATGTTGTCGGCCTTCGACGCCTCCCTCGCCTTCTCGACGACGTTCTTCATCTCCTGCGGCGAGAGGAACTGGCCCTTCTTGATGTTGACCGGCTTCCCGGCCGAAGCCACGGCGTGGATGAAGTCGGTCTGCCGGCAGAGGAAGGCCGGCGTCTGCAGCACGTCGACCACGGCGGCAACCGGCTTTACTTCGTCCTCCTCGTGGACGTCGGTGAGGACGGGCACTTTCACCTGGCGTTTTACCTCTTCCAGTATCTGCAGTCCCTTCTCCATGCCCAGGCCGCGGAAAGACTTCCCCGAGCTGCGGTTCGCCTTGTCGTAGGAGGACTTGAAGATGAAGGGCACCTTCAGCTCGGAGGTAATCTCCTTAAGGCGCCCGGCGGTCTCGACCTGCAGCTCGCGCGACTCGACGACGCAGGGTCCCGCAATGAGGACTAGCGGCTGGTCCAGGCCGGCTGCGAACCCGCAAAGCTTCACGCCGCGACGGCCCGCAGCTTGGAGCCGGCCCGGTGCTTGAGCGCGGCGGCGACGAAGGCCTTGAAGAGGGGATGGCCGTCGCGCGGCGTCGAGGTGAACTCGGGGTGGAACTGCACGCCGACGAAGAACGGGTGGCCGGGAAGCTCCATGATCTCGGGCAGC
>JBQTJF010000177.1:0-3215 GCA_052387375.1 Betaproteobacteria bacterium | reverse complement strand
GTGGGGAGATTTTGGGGGCTAAACCGCGCGAACGCGGACAAAACGGCGCAAAACAGCGGAACGGGCAGCGCCGCACTATTACTTCAATCAATCACTTGCGCTCGGCCGGTCACCTACGAACCAGGGGGTCGTGGGTTCAAATCCTGCCGGGCGCGCCAGACAAATGAAGGGGTTGCAGCCATGCGGCCCCTTTTTCATCGTTTCGCTCGCGGTAAATCCGGAAGCGCCGGTTTGACGTTTAACCGGGGACATGAGCGTGACCACCGTAAGGCTGCTGCAAGCCGCTGCCGAAGTCGCCGGCGGCAACAAGGCACTCGCCGAGCGGCTGGGCATCAGCGAAACGCTGCTCTCCAAGTTCATGGCCGATCTCGTCGAGTTGCCCGATCCGCTGCTGCTCCGGGCAGTGGACATCATCCTCGAAGACAGGTCGCGGGTTTCCCCGCCGACTCAGGCGCTGCACTCTCCTCGGCCCTCGACAGGTGATTGACGTGTGTAGGGATGGCCCCGACAGAACTTTCGCGCGCCAGTCTGCAAAATTGCGGCCGTGGACGCTGCGCAGCCGCTGGAGCAGGATTCGTCGCAGAGCTCGCCGGGGACTCTGGGCGGCGTTCTCTACGCCGGCAAGCCGAAGAACCTCGTCTCCGAGCGCGAATGGGTCGCGCTCGTGCGCTCCGTCGCCGCGGGCGATCAGCTCGCCCTGCACGCGCTGTACGAGCGCGCGCATCGCCCCGTCTTCACCTTGAGCATGCGAATCGCCGGCAGCCGCGAAACCGCCGAAGAGCTGACGCTCGACGTTTTCCACGACCTCTGGCGGCGGGCGCCGGCTTACGACGCCGCCAACGGCACCGTCCTCGGGTGGATCATGAACCAGGCGCGCTCCCGGGCGATCGACCGGCTGCGCTTCGAGCAGCGCAGGAAGCGCGTCGACCCTCAGGCGGGCGATCCGCTGCCGGGCGCGGCGTCGGCCGACGGCCGCGATATCCTCGAGGCCAAGCAGGAGAGCGAAGCGCTGCGCCGCGCCCTGGCGGTCCTCACGCCCGACGAGCGCAAGGCGATCGAGGCCGCTTACTTCGGCGAATTGACGTACGCCGAAGTCGCGGCCCGCTTGAAGGAGCCTCTGGGCACCATCAAGACGCGCATCCGCGCCGGGCTGCACAAGCTTCGGGGCGCGCTGGCGGCCGGAGCCGACGCGCCGTGAGAAATCCCTGCGCGCAGGCCGAGCTGGTGTCCGCATACGCCGTGCAGGCGCTTTCGCCTGGCGCCGCGCCGGCGATCGAAGCGCACCTCGCCGCGTGCCCGCACTGCCGGCGCGAGCTCGAGGCCCTGCGCCCCGTCATCGACGCTTTCGCTTCCTGGCCGACCGAGGTGCTGCGCCCGGCGCCGTCGCTGCAAGAGCGCCTGGCGCGTCGCATCGCCGGTGCAACAGGTGCCGCGCCGGTGCTGCCGCCGAAAACATCGTGGCGCGAGCCGGACTGGGAAGAGGTCGCTCCGGGCATCTACTGCAAGCTGCTCGCGACCGACACGGAGAAGCACGTGGTGAGCATGCTCGTGCGACTGCTGCCCGGCGTCGAGTACCCGCCGCATACCCATGCCGGGCTCGAGGAGCTGCATCTCCTCGATGGTGAGCTGTGGATCGACGACAGGAAGCTCTACCCCGGCGACTACAACCGCGCCGTGGCCGGCACGGGCGACAAGCGCGTGTGGAGCGAGACCGGCTGCACCTGCGTTCTCATCACGAGCACCGAGAACGTCCTCGGCTAGTTGGCGCATGGCAATTGCCCCCGCAAGGGCGGGAAAGGGTGTATAAGGGTTCACGAAGCGCTGCGTTCGAACGCCGATAAGCGGTCCGGTTTTCCCTCTCCCTGCTTCGCCTCTTCAATTCTTCCCAGGAGCGAAGCCATGCCTGTGGCGGTCTGCGAGGTCTACAGCATCGCGCACCGGAATCGTTGCCGCTGGAAGTGGCGCCACAGGAGCGCGAGCGGCTCGAGCGTCGATTGCGCGGAAGAGTACGAAGCCTTCTTCGACTGCGTGCGCGCGGCGCGCGACTGCGGCTACGAGCCGCGATCGGACTGGACGCGGGTGCTGCCGTCGCAATCGGACGGCCGATGAGCGCCGCCGACCGGCTCGCCGGGCGCAACGTGTTCAAGCGCCGCGGCGCGCAGCAGTGGACGACCGAGCGCATCGCGCGGCTGTCCGTGGAGGACATCAAGCAGCTGCGCGAGAACGCCGAGCGGCTCGACGAAGCGGCACTTGCCGCGCTATGCGGGGAAGTGCTCAAGGCCATGCCGCGCGCGCCGGGGCGGCCGCGCGGCGCATCGCGCTCGCGCGCCAGGGCGCGCAAGCTGGTCGCGCGCCGCAGCGCTTTCGAGGCGCGCGGCGTATGGTTGAGGGACTCGGCAAGCTGGGGCGGCGTGCGCAAGTCCGACGGCACCGTCGTCATGGCGCTGTGGGCCGACGGCATCGTGTCGGCCGACGGCTCCTGCAGCTATCTGCTTTGGCGCCCGAACGCCGACGGGGCGTGGCCGTGGGCGGACAAGCCGGCGGGCAGGGAGCGCCTCGAGCACTGCAAGCAGGCCCTGGCGGCGGGACGCGCCGAAGGGCTGCTGGTGTATGGGGAAGCATTGGACGGATGGCTGCCGCAGGACAAGGCGCTGACCGTGCACGGCGTGGACGGCGAGACCGTGCTCGTGTTCCGCGTCGAGCTGCGTGGCGAAGAATACTGGGCAATTTGGGGCAAAAGGGGATGAATCTTGGCTAAAGAAGAGCTGGTCGAAATGGAAGGCACCGTGCAGGAGGTGCTGCCCAACACGCAGTTCAGGGTGCGCCTGACCAACGGCGCCGACGTTCTCGCCTACGCGGGCGGCAAGATGCGCCAGCGCCGCATCCGCATCATCGCCGGGGACCGCGTCAGCCTCGAGATATCGCCTTACGACGTCTCGCGCGGCCGGATCAGCTTCCGCCACCTCGACAAGGCCCCGCCGGCGCCGGCAAAGCGGCGCTTTACCTTCAAGCGGCGCTGAGCATAAATTCTCGGGCGTGAAGAGAGGCGCCCAGCGCGTTCTTACGACCCATGTCGGCAGCCTGCCGGGCGTGTCGGGCTTCGACCCGGGACAACATCGACTGGGACCAGGTCGCGGCACGTCACAAAGCGGCGGTGACCATTTCCACCGCGGTGTTCGCCATGACGGCCGAGGCCGCACACGGCTCGCCGCAGC
>JBQTJF010000176.1:0-4870 GCA_052387375.1 Betaproteobacteria bacterium | reverse complement strand
CCCGACCGCTTCAAGCTCGGCTACGGCCTGACGCCCGAGCTGGTCGACATCGCCGCGCAGTCGCGGCCCGACGTGCTGATCACCGTCGACAACGGCATCGCCAGCGTCGAGGGCGTGGCGCGCGCGGCGAGCCTGGGCATCGCCACGCTCATCACCGATCATCACCTGCCCGGCGCCGCGCTGCCGGAAGCGGCCTGCATCGTCAACCCGAACCAGCCGGGCTGCGACTTTCCTTCCAAGGCGCTCGCCGGGGTGGGCGTGATGTTCTATGTGATGCTCGCCCTGAGAGCAGAGCTGCGCGCCAGGAATCACCCGCGCTCCGACGTCCATCTTGGTTCTCTCACCGACCTGGTCGCGCTGGGCACGGTCGCCGACGTCGTGCCGCTCGACGCCAATAATCGCAACCTGGTCGCGCAGGGCCTGAAGCGCATCCGCGCCGGGCGCGCGCAGCCCGGCCTGGCGGCGCTCTTGCGCGCCGCCGGCCGCGCGGAGCGCGAGGCGTCGAGCTTCGACCTCGGCTTCGTCGCCGGCCCGCGCCTGAACGCCGCCGGGCGGCTCGCCGACATGCGCCTGGGGATCGAGTGCCTGGTCACCGACGACGAGGCGCGCGCCGCCAACTGCGCGCAGGCGCTCGACGAGCTGAACCGCGAGCGGCGCAAGATCGAGAAGGACATGCTCGATCAGGCGACAGAGGTGTTGAAGCATCTTCCCGATCACGGCTCTTCCTTCTTCGAAAACGACTGGCACGAAGGCGTAGTGGGAATCCTCGCCTCGCGCCTCAAGGACCGGCTGCACCGCCCGGTGATCTGCTTCGCGCGCGCCGCCGACGGGGCGAGCCTCAAGGGCTCGGGGCGCTCGATCCCCGGCCTGCACCTGCGCGACTGCCTCGACCTCGTGGTGAAGCGCGAGCCGGGCCTGATCGTGCGCTTCGGCGGGCACGCGCAGGCCGCCGGCCTGACCGTCGCCGAGAGCGGCTACGCGCGCTTCGCGCGCGCCTTCGAGCGCGCGCTGGAGGAGCTGCTGCCCGCCGAGGCGCGCACGCGCACCGTCGAGACCGACGGCAGCCTCGAGGACGCGCACTGCACGCTGCAGGTGGCGCGCATGCTCGACGCGGAGATCTGGGGCCAGGGCTTTCCGCAGCCGCTCTTCTGCGATACATTCGCCGTGGAAAGCCAGCGCGTCGTCGGCGAGCGCCATCTCAAGCTGCGGCTCGAGCGGGACGGCCGGCGCTTCGAGGCGATGCGCTTCGGCGCGCTCGAGCCGCTGCCGCCGAAGGTGCGCGCCGCCTACCGCCTCGCCGTCCACGAATTCAACGGGCTCAAGTCCGTGCAGCTCAACGTGGAGCACTTCGAACCATGATGCGCGCGCTCGCCGTTTCACTCGGGATCTGTTTCTCCGTTCATGCTGCAGACGTCGAGCCGGTCAAGAACGCCGGCCCGTACGTGCCCTCGCCGCAGAGCGTGGTCGCCGACATGCTGCGCTACGCGGAGGTCGGCCCGGGCGACTTCCTCATCGACCTGGGCTCCGGCGACGGGCGCATCGTGCTCACCGCCGCCAAGGTGTTCGGCGCGCGCGGCTTCGGCGTCGAGATCAAGGACGACCTGGTGAAGCGCGCCAACGAGGCGGCGCAGGCCGAGGGGCTCGCCGAGCGCGCCAGGTTCGTCAAGGCGGACCTCTTCAAGACCGACATCTCGCCGGCCACGGTCATCACCATGTACCTGCTGCCGGACACGGTGAACCTCCTCAAGGACAAGTTCCTCGCCGAGCTCAGGCCGGGCACGCGCATCGTCTCGCACGACTACCCGCTCACCGGCTGGATCCCCGAGAAGTACGTGCAGATGGACCTCGAGGACAAGGTGCAGATCAGCGGCGTCACCACCACGCTCATCTACCTCTACGTCGTGCCGGCGAAGGTGCAGGGCAGGTGGAAGGCGTCGATGCCGCCCGCGGTGAGCCGCGCGCCAGCGACGCTGTCGCTGCGCCAGCAGCTCACGCGCGTCTCCGGCAGCGCGCGCCTCGACGGGCGCGACGTGCCGCTCGAGGACGTGCGCCTGCGCGGCGACCGCATCAGCTTCAAGCTCGCCGGCCGCAAGGGCGAGTTCACCGGCCGGATCAAGGGCTCGAGCATCGAGGGCACGCTCGACGGAAGCGCGCCCTGGAGCGCCACGCTCGGCGGATGAAGCTGCGTATTGAAGCGGGAGACACCCGCATTGAAATAGAGCTCTCTACAACTGCAACGGCGAAGGCGCTCGCCGCCGCGGCGCCGTTCGAGTCGCGCGCGCAGACCTGGGGCGAGGAGGTGTACTTCACCACGCCGGTGAGCGCGAAGCTCGAGCCCGACGCGCGCCAGGTGGTCGAGCCCGGCACGGTGTACTTCTGGACGCAGGGCGACGCGCTTGCCCTGCCCTACGGCCGCACGCCGATCTCGACCGATGCGCGGCCGAAGCTTGCCAACCCCTGCAACGTGCTGGGCAAGGTTCTCGGCGATCCAAAGATACTTTCTCGCATAAAGGCAGGAACGGCCATACGAGTGGAGAAAGCCTAGTGGAGCGCAAACGCGTCAATTCCTCGAAGCTGCGCTCGGTCGGCTACGACGAGAAGGCGCGCACGCTGGAGGTGGAGATGTCGAACGGCCAGGTGTTCCAGTACAGCGGCGTCTATCCCGAGGTGTACCGGCGCTTCATGGCGGCGCCCAACCCGACCTCCTTCTTCGACGACAAGATCGCCGAGGAATACACGCCGAAGCCGGTAAAATAGCCGGCAAGAAATTCGAAGGGAGGATTCCGTGCGGCTCGCCGCATGCCTGCTCGCGCTTTTGCTCGCCGCTGCTGCCCACGCCGCCTCCGGGACCGCGGCAGTGCGAAAGGTGGAAACTGTCGGCCTGCGCTCGATCGCCGGCTGGCTGCGCGCGCACGGCGCCAACGGCTTCCTCGGCGCCGACGTCGCCGACGCCATCGGCATCGCGCGTCAGGCCGGCGAGGAGTCGCTGCCGGCGCGCCAGCGCGGCTTCCGCAACGACGAGGTGCTGCGCATCGCGCAGATCCCGGCCGACGACGGCCGCGACTTCGTGCTCTTCATGGTGCAGCAGCCCGACGGCCAGGTGTTCTTCTACTTCAGCACGCTGCGCGAGGGCCTGAGGAAGGCGCTCGTCTCGATCCCGGGCAAGAACGTGGTGGCGCCGCTCGAGCCCGACGAGGCGGAGCGGAACTTTCGCGCCGAACTCTTGTATTGGGAAGACAAGGCCGCGACCCGCTAGCGCATGGAAGCCGAACGCCTCAACCAGATCGCCTCCAGCCTCTCCGACCTGCAGTCCCGGTCGGCCGAGCTGAGGAGGTATCTTTGACTTCGACGGCAAGCAGAAGCGCCTAGCCGAGCTCGACCAGCTCCTCGCCGACCCGAAGGTGTGGAGCGACTCGAAGCGCGCCCAGGAGCTCGGGCGCGAGAAGAAATCCGTGGAGGCGGTCGTGCGGTCCCTCGGCGGCCTCACCTCCAGCCTGAAGGATTCCGCGGAGCTCTTCGAGCTGGCGCGCGCCGACAAAGACGAAGCGACGCTCGAAGACATTTCCCGGGAAACAAAACGTCTGGAAACCGAGGTCGCCGGTCTCGAGTTCCGGCGCATGTTCTCCAACCCGCTCGACCGCAACAACTGCTTCGTCGACATCCAGGCCGGCTCGGGCGGCACCGAGGCGCAGGACTGGGCGTCGATGCTCGAGCGCATGTACCTCAAGTACTGCGACCGCAAGGGCTTCGGCGCCGAGGTGCTCGAGCACACCCCGGGCGAGGTGGCGGGCGTCAAGAGCGCCACGCTCAAGGTAAGCGGCGATTACGCCTACGGCAGCCTGCGCACCGAGAGCGGCGTGCACCGGCTGGTGCGCAAGAGCCCTTTCGACGCGAACGCGCGGCGCCACACCTCCTTCGCCAGCGTGTTCGTCTATCCCGAGGTCGACGAGTCGATCGAGGTCGAAATCAATCCCGCCGACCTGCGCATCGACACCTACCGCGCCTCGGGCGCCGGCGGCCAGCACGTCAACCGCACCGACAGCGCGGTGCGCATCACGCACCTGCCGACCAACATCGTCGTGCAGTGCCAGAACGACCGCTCGCAGCACCGCAACCGCGCCGAAGCGATGTCGATGCTCCGGGCCAAGCTCTACGAGGTGGAGCTGCGCAAGCGCCAGGCCGAGCGCGAGAAGCTCGAGGAGTCGAAGACCGACATCGGCTGGGGCCACCAGATCCGCTCCTACGTGCTCGACCAGTCGCGCATCAAGGACCTGCGCACCGGCGTGGAGAAGGGCGCCACGCAGGCGGTGCTCGACGGCGAGCTCGACGACTTCATCACCGCCAGCCTCAAGCAGGGGGTCTAGAAAAATGGAAGAAGACAACAAGCTCATCGAGGAGCGGCGGGAGAAGCTCAAGGCGCTGCGCGCCGCGGGCGGCGCCTATCCCAACGACTTCCGCAAGAAGGATTGGTCGCGGGACCTTCTTTCGAGGTACGGCGACAAAAGCAAGGAAGACCTCGAAAAGGCGAGCGTGCGCGCCTCAGTGGCCGGGCGCATGATGCTCAAGCGCGTCATGGGCAAGGCGAGCTTCGCGACGCTGCAGGACGGCAGCGGCCGTATTCAAGCTTATATAACTTCCGATTCCGTAGGCGCGGAAACCCACGAGACGTTCAAGCACTGGGACCTCGGCGACATCGTCGGCGTGGAGGGCAGGCTCTTCAAGACCATGAAAGGCGAGCTGACGGTGCACGCCGAAAGCGTGCGCCTGCTCGCCAAGGCGCTGCGGCCGCTGCCGGAGAAGTTCCACGGCCTCACCGACCAGGAGCTGCGCTACCGCCAGCGCTACGTCGACCTGGTGATGAATCCGCACG
>JBQTJF010000175.1:0-9190 GCA_052387375.1 Betaproteobacteria bacterium | reverse complement strand
GCGCGCCGCCGCCCCCAGCGCGGCGCGCGCCGGGGTGGTGAGCATCGTCGCCGGCCAGCCGGCGGCCGCGGCGCGCGGCGCCTGCAGCGCGAGGCCGCGCGCGATGCCGAGCGGAAAGCTGCCGAAGAGGCCTCCCATCGCCAGGCCGATCTCGCGGCCGGCGAACCAGTCGGTGAGCATCTTCACCGTCATGACGTTCATGACGATGCCGCCCAGGCCGGCGATGACGCGTCCGGCGGCGAGCATGGCGTAGCTCTCGCCCAGCGCGCAGAGCAGCCCGCCCGCCGCCATGAGGGCGCCGCCGGCGATGGCCATCGGCTTGTCGCCGAAGCGCTGGCCGAGCCAGCCGCCGGGCAGCGCCACCAGCACGCCCGAGGCCCAGTACAGGCCGATCAGCGCGCCGGTCGCCGCCTGGTCGAGGCCCAGCTCGCGCGACACCATCGGCGCGACCGAGGCCATGGACTGGAACTGGTAGCCGAAGGACAGGCGCGTCAGCGACAGCGCGCCGAGGATGACCCAGCGGCTGGTCATGGCCGCTCGAACAGCGCCACCGACTCCACGTGCGCGGTGTGCGGGAACATGTCCACCACCCCGGCCGCCGCGAGGCGGAAGCCCTGCACGTGCGCGAGCACGCCGGCGTCGCGCGAGAGCGTCGCCGGGTCGCAGGAGACGTAGACGATGCGCCGCGGCCACTCGGCGGGCAGCGTGCGCGCGAGCTCGATCGCGCCCTCGCGCGGCGGGTCGATGAGGAATTTCTCGAAGGGGCCGAAAGGCGCCAGGTTCGGCTCGAACAGATTCATGACTTCGAACTGCGCCACCAGGCCGTTCGCCGTCGCGTTCCGCCGCGCGCGCTCGACGAGCTCGCGGCTGTCCTCGAAGCCGACCACCTGCGCGCCGCGCGAGGCGATCGGCAGCGAGAAGTTGCCCAGCCCGCAGAAGAGGTCGGCGATGCGCTCGCCCGGCCGCGGCTCGAGCAGCCGCAGCGCCTGCGCCACGAGCAGCCGGTTCACCGCATGGTTCACCTGCGTGAAGTCGGTCGGCCGGAACCACAGCTTGACGCCGAACTCGGGCAGCTCGTACCGGAGTTCGCTTTGCCCGGGATGCAGCGGATGCGCGCTCTCGGGGCCTTTGGGCTGCAGCCAGGCATGGATGCCGTGGTCCTCCGCGAAGGCTTTCAGGAATGAAAGATCATCATCGGTAAGAGGCGACAAATGCCGGAACACCAGCGCGGTGGCGTTGTCGCCTACCGCCACCTCCACCTGCGGCAGCCGCTCGCGCACCGAAAGCTTCTCGATCAGCTCGCGCAGGGGAACGATCAGCGCGGACACCTCCGGGGTGAGCACGTGGCATTCGCGCGTCTCGGCGACGTGGGTCGAGCGCCTCTCGCGGAAGCCGACCAGGACCCCGCCCCGCCCCTCCACGCGCCGCACCGAGAGCCGGGCGCGATGGCGGTAGCCCCAGGGCTCCGCCGCCACCGGCGCGAGCACGGTTTCGGGCCTGACGTTGCCGATGCGCGCCAGGTTCTCGAGCAGCCCGCGCTCCTTCTCGGCGATCTGCAGCGCGGTATCCGCATGCTGCAGCACGCAGCCGCCGCACACGCCGAAGTGCGGGCAACGAGGCTCCCGTCTTGTCGCAGCCGCCTGAACGATGCTCTTGATCTTGTGAACTTCGAACTTCCTCTTCTTCACCACCGGCTCGGAGGCGACGCGCTCCCCCGGCAGGGCGCCTTCGACGAAGACCACCTTGCCCTCGGCGTTGCGCGCGACGCCGCGGCCCTCGGCGTCCAGCGACTCGACGCTCAGCGCTTCCAGAGGCCGAGGAACCTGCGCCAGTGCGGCTCCGGGCGGCGCTCGAGGAGCTCGCGCAGCAGCGCGCACTCGGCGGCGTAGCGCTCCGGCGAGTAGACGCAGCGCATCATCTGGAAGCGCAGGTAGAGGAGGTAGGTGTTGGCGCAGTCCGCCTCGCAGTAGTCGCGGATGGCGGCGATCTCGCCGCGGCCGTAGCTGTCCCAGACCGCGGCGCCGCCGACGCCGAGCTTGCCGGGGAAGCCGGCGAGGCGCGCCAGCTCGTCGAGCGGCGAGCCGCGCGCGCCGCCGTAGATGGACAGCACATCCATCAGGTCGACGTGCCGGTCGTGGAAGCGGTTGATGTAGTTGGAGAAGCGGAAGTCCTTGTTGTCGTTGCCGGTGTCCCAGAAGCAGGCGGCGGTGACGCCGTGGATGAGGCCGCGCGCCACCAGCACCGGGATGTCGAAGCCGCGCCCGTTCCAGGAGACGAGCTGCGGCGCGTACTTGTTGATGCCCTCGAAGAAGCGCTGGATCGCCGCGCCCTCGCCGACGTCGGGCTCGCCGAGCGAGAACACCTTGAGGCCCTCGTCGTCGCGCAGCACGCAGGAGACGACGATGACGCGCTGCAGGTGCGGCGGCAGGAAGTCGCTGCCGGTGAGGGTGCGGCGCTTCTGGAACGCCACCTCGGCCACCTCGCGGTCAGCGAGGTCCGCCGGCAGCTCGTAGAGCGCGCGGATGCCCTCGCAGTCGGGGACCGTCTCGATGTCGAACGCCAGGATCGGAGTCATCGCCAGCAATAATCAGGGACAGACCACGTTTTCTCGATGCTTCCGATCGGAAGCATTTGGCAGCTCCGCGGACCGTCTTCCAAGGCCTCGAAAACGTGGTCTGTCCCTGTTTTTGCCTTAGTCAGGGAACACCCCGGTCGTCAGGTAGCGGTCGCCGCGGTCGCAGACGACGGTGACGATGACCGCGTTCTTCAGCTGCCGCGAGATGCGCAGCGCCACGTGCATGGCGCCGCCGGAGGAGATGCCGGCGAAGATGCCTTCTTCTCTCGCCAGGCGCCGCGTCATCTCCTCGGCGTCGGCCTGGCTGACGTGCTCGAGCCGGTCGACGCGCGCGCGCTCGTAGATCTTCGGCAGGTAGGCCTCGGGCCACTTGCGGATGCCGGGGATCTGCGAGCCCTCCTCGGGCTGGCAGCCGATGATCTCGATCTTCGGGTCCTTCTCCTTGAAGAAGCGCGAGCAGCCCATGATGGTGCCGGTGGTGCCCATGCTCGAGACGAAGTGCGTGATCCTGCCGTCGGTGTCGCGCCAGATCTCCGGGCCGGTGGTCTCGTAGTGCACCAGCGGGTTGTCGGGGTTGGCGAACTGGTCGAGCATGATGCCCTTCTTTTCCCTCACCATCTTCTCGGCGAGGTCGCGCGCCGCCTCCATGCCGCCCTTCTGCGGCGTCAGGACGATCTGCGCGCCGAAAGCGCGCATGGTCTGGCGCCGCTCCGCCGAGAGGTGCTCGGGCATGATCAGCACCATGCGGTAGCCGCGGATCGCCGCCGCCATGGCGAGCGCGATGCCGGTGTTGCCCGAGGTCGGCTCGATCAGCGTGTCGCCGGGCCTGATGGTGCCGCGCTTCTCGGCGTGGCGGATCATCGAGATCGCCGGGCGGTCCTTGACCGAGCCGGCGGGGTTGTTTCCCTCGAGTTTTGCCAGAATCAGGTTCTTTCTTTGAAGATTCTCCGCGCCGGGAAGGCGCTGCAGGCGGACGAGCGGCGTGTCGCCGATGAAATCCTCGATGGTGCGGTTCATGCCTTCTGCAGCTCCTTCACATAGGCGGCGGCCCCCTCCTGCACCGTCATGAACTCCGCCAGGTAGCCGGCGCTGCGCAGGCGCGTCAGGTCGGCCTGCGTGAAGCTCTGGTACTTGCCGGCGAGCTGCGGCGGGAACGCGATGTACTCGATCA
Organism: Betaproteobacteria bacterium; assembly: GCA_052387375.1. Lineage (GTDB taxonomy): Bacteria > Pseudomonadota > Gammaproteobacteria > Burkholderiales > SG8-39 > SCGC-AG-212-J23. The sequence continues at coordinate 5,444 of JBQTJF010000175.1, read as the reverse complement.
GGCCCCTGGCGACCAGCTCGCGCACCGGCCACTCGGTGCCCTGCACGGCGTTGATCACCGCGGCGGCGAGCTCGTTGAAGGTCTGCGCGCGCCCGGTGCCGCAGTTGTAGACGCCGGAGACGTCGCGGTGCTCGAGGAACCAGAGGTTGACGTCGACCACGTCGTCGACGTGCACGAAGTCGCGGCGCTGCTCGCCGTCGCCGTAGCCGCCGGAGCCGACGAACAGCCGCACCTTGCCGGCGGAGAGGAGCTGGTGGTAGGCGTGGAACGCCACCGAAGCCATGCGCCCCTTGTGCTGCTCGTTCGGCCCGTAGACATTGAAGTAGCGCAGGCCGAGCAGTTGCGAGGTCCGCGATTGAAGAATCCTTCTGACGTACTGGTCGAAGAGCAGCTTCGAGTAGCCGTAGACGTTGAGCGGCGCCTCGCAGGCGCGCTCCTCGCGGAAGTCGGGCCCCGCCCCGTACACCGAGGCCGAGGAGGCGTAGAGCAGCGGCACCTCCTCCTCCTGGCACCAGAGGAGGAGCTCGCGCGAGTAGGCGTAGTTGTTCTGCATCATGTAGCGGCCGTCGGGCTCCATGGTGTCGGAGCAGGCGCCCTGGTGCAGCAGCGCCTCGAGCGCGCCCTCGAGCGACGGCAGGCGCGCGAGGAAGTCGGCCTGGTCGAGGTAGTCGGCGATGTCGCAGCCGGCGAGGTTGCGGAACTTGTCGGCGTGCGCGAGGTTGTCGACGGCGATGATGTCGCTGACGCCGTGGCGGTTCAGCGCCGCGACGAGGCGCGAGCCGATGAAACCCGCCGCTCCCGTGACGACGTAATAGTTCATGAAAAAAGTTCCTTCGGCGTGACCGCGGCGGTGCCGAGCTTGCCGACGACGATGCCGGCGGCGCGGTTGGCGGCGCGCACCGCGGTCTCGAGGCCGGCGCCCGCGGCGAGCATCACGCCGAGCGCGGCGATCACGGTGTCGCCCGCGCCGGTGACGTCGAACACCTCCCGCGCTTCGGCCTTTATCGTTTTGCTTCTGTTTTTCAGAAATAACGTCATGCCCTCTTCGCCGCGCGTCAGGAGCAGCGCCTTGAGGCCGAGCTTCGCCCGGAGCGCCTGCGCCCGCTGGGCGAGGTCCTTCTCGCTCTTCCAGCGCCCGACCACCTCGCGCAGCTCGGCGGTGTTCGGGGTGATGATGCTCGCGCCCTTGTAGCGGCTGTAGTCGTCGCCTTTCGGATCGACCAGCACGCGCCTTCCCGCCTTGCGCGCGGCGCGGATCATGGCCTCGATGTGCTCGAGGCCGCCCTTGCCGTAGTCCGACAGCACCACCACGTCGCAATCGGCGAGCGCGCCCTTGAACTCCTCGAGCTTGGCGGCGAGCACCTCGGTGGAGGGCGGCTTCTCGAAATCGATGCGCAGCAGCTGCTGCTTGCGGCCGATGACGCGCAGCTTCTGCGTCGTGTCGAGGTGGCGGTCGCGATGCAGGCTGGCCTCGACGCCCTCCTTCCTGAGGAGCTTCTGCAGCCGGTCGCCGGCCTCGTCGCGCCCGACGACGCTGAGCAGGCGCGCGTGCGCGCCGAGCACCTTGCAGTTCCAGGCCACGTTGGCCGCACCGCCCAGGCGTTGCTCCTCGCTTGCGATCAGCACCACCGGCACCGGCGCCTCGGGCGAGATGCGCGACACTTCGCCGAACCAGTAGCGGTCGAGCATCACGTCGCCCACCACGAGCACGCGCGCTGACGAAGTGTCGAGGCGTTTCTCCACTACACCCGTCTCCCGATGGGGTAGTACTCGATGCCGAGCTCGCGCAGCTGCGCCGGGTCGTAGAGATTGCGCCCGTCGAAGATCGCCGGCGTCTTGAGGCGCGTCTTGATGGCGGCGAAGTCCGGGCTGCGGAACTCGCGCCACTCGGTGGCGATGGCGAGCGCGTCGGCGCCCTCCAGCGCGGCCAGGGCGGAATCCACGATTAAGAGGTTCTCTTTTTTCAAACCTCTTCCTGCTACCGGGTCGTAGGCTCGCACCCGCGCCCCGGCGCGCACCAGATCGTCGATCAGCGTCAGGCTCGGCGCCGCGCGCATGTCGTCGGTATTGGCCTTGAAGGCCAGTCCCCACAGGGCGAACGTCTTGTTCTCCAGGTTCTTGAATCTGTTCTGTATCTTTGAGAAGAGAACGTGCTTCTGCGCGTCGTTCACCGCCTCCACCGCCGCCATGAGGCGCAGCGGCCGGCCGGCCTCGGCGGCGGTGCGCTGCAGCGCCTGCACGTCCTTCGGGAAGCAGGAGCCGCCGAAGCCGGCGCCGGCGTAGAGGAAGTCGGTGCCGATGCGCGGGTCGGCGCCGATGCCGCGGCGCACCTCCTCGATGTCGGCGCCGAGGGGCTCGGCGAGGTTGGCAAGCTCGTTCATGAAGGAACTGCGCGTCGCCAGCATCGAGTTGGCCGCGTACTTGGTCAGCTCGGCCGAGCGCACGCCCATGACGATGATGCGCTCGCGGTTGCGCTGGAAGGGCGCGTAGAGCCGGCGCAGCAGCGCCACGGCGCGCTCGTCCTCCGCGCCGATGACGATGCGGTCGGGGCGCATGAAGTCCTCCAGCGCCGCGCCCTCCTTCAGGAATTCCGGGTTCGATACCACCGCAAAATCGGATCTGGTGTGCTGCTGAATCTCTTTTCTTATCTTGTCCGCGGTCCCCACCGGCACCGTGGACTTGGTGGCGATCACCTTGTAGCCCTGCATGTGCCGGCCGATGGCGCGCGCCGCCTCCAGCACGTGCTGCAGGTCGGCGGAGCCGTCCTCGTCCGGCGGCGTGCCCACCGCGATCAGCTGCAGCTCGCCGTGCGCGACGCTCGCCGCAACATCGGTGGAGAAGCGGAGCCGCCCCGCCTCCTCATTGCGCCGCACGATCGGCTCCAGGCCGGGTTCGAAGATAGGTATCCACCCTTCATTCAAGAGCTTTATCTTTTTCTCGTCGACATCCAGGCAGAAGACGTTGTTGCCCGCGTCCGCGAGGCAGGCGCCGGTGACGAGGCCGACATAGCCGGTGCCGATGACGGTGACGTTCATGGCGCCAGGTCGAATTCTTCGGTGCGCCGCGGCGGGTAGGTCTCCCAGCCGCCGCAGCCCGGGCAGCGCCAGTGGAACTGGCGCGCCTTGAAGCCGCAGCTCTCGCAGCGATACCTCGCCAGGCGCAGCGTGTGCCCGTGCACGAGGTTGCGCACCAGCTCGAGGTCGCGCCGGCGCTCGGGCTGCGCGGCAGCGATGATCTGCGCTTCCAGCAGCCGGTCGAGGCCGAGCAGCGTCGGGTTGCGGCGCAGCTCGTCGCGCACCAGCCGGTACGCCTCCTCATGGCCCTTGGCTTCCAGCGTCTCGCGGAACACGGTGTCGAGCAGGTCGAGCGAGGGATAGCGCTCGAGGTAGTCGGTGAGCAGGCGCAGCCCCTCCTCGCCGCGCCCGGCGTCGCGGTGCGCGCCGATGAGCCGCTGCGCGGCCAGCGCGAGGTAGGCCGGGTCCTGCGACTCGATGCGCTGCCACTGCTCGATGGCCTTGTCCAGCCGGTCCTCTTCCTTGAAGATGTCCCCGAGCTGCAGGCTCGCCCGCACGCACTTGCGGTTCTCCTCCAGCGCGCGCTCGAGGTGGCGGCGCGCCGCGTCGGGCCGCGACTGCGCCGTCTCGGAGGCGGCGAGCTCGCAGTAGTACTGCGCCATGGCGCGCGCGTCGGGCGCCACCGCGCGGCTCATCTCGATGGCGCGGTTCCAGTCCTTCTCCTGCTCGTAGATCTGCAGGAGGTGCTGGCGCGCGAGCGGCGCCTGCGGGCTCGCCTCGAGCTTCTTGAACACCTCCTCGGCGCGGTCGAGGATGCCGGCCTTGAGGTAGTCCTGGCCGAGCTCGGCGAGCGCGATCACCTTCTGCTCGGCGGGCAGGTCGTCGCGCTCGAGCAGGTTCTGGTGCATGCGGATGGCGCGGTCGTACTCGCCGCGGCGGCGGAACAGGCTGCCCAGCGCGAAGTGCAGCTCGATCGTCTCGGGGTCGACCTTGACCACCTCGATGAAGGCCTCGATCGCCTTGTCGGGCTGCTCGTTGAGCAGGAAGTTGAGCCCCTTGAAGTACGAGCTCGGCAGCGCGCGCGAGTCGCGCACCACTTCCTTGATGTCGATGCGCGCCGCCATCCAGCCGAAGCCGAAGAACAGCGGCAGCAGCCCGAGCAGCCACCAGGCCTCGAACTCCATGGCTAGAGGCCTGGGGGCGGAAGCGTCGCTTCTTCCATGGCTGTTTTTCTTTTCAATTCCGAGATTTCACGCCGCTGCCGCAGCAGCGTCCCCAGGAGCGCGAGGATGCCGAACACCGCGCCGGCGGCGAAGAAGGCGAACAGCACCGCCACCAGCGGCGCCTCGAGGGCCATGTCGAAGTAGAAGCGCAGCCGGACCGGCTCGACGTTCTTCGCCGCGAAGGCCACCAGCAGCAGGAAGACGAGCAGGCGGACCGCCCAGGTGACGAGACGCATGACGCCGCCGCCGGCGCCCTATCGCACCCGCTGCGAGGCGCGCTCCTGCGGCACCGCCTGGGGCTCGGCGGTCGCCGAGTCGACCCGCTCGCGCAGCTCCTTGCCCGCCTTGAAGTGCGGCACGTACTTCTCGGGCACCTGCACCTTCTCCCCCGACTTGGGGTTGCGGCCGGTGCGCGGCGGCCGGTAGTTGAGGCCGAAGCTGCCAAAACCGCGGATCTCGATGCGGTTGCCGGCGAGCAGCGCCTGCGTCATGGCGTCGAGGATCATCTTCACCGCGTACTCGGCGTCCTTCGCCACGAGCTGCGGGTAGCGCTGGGCGAGGCGCGCGATCAGTTCCGACTTGGTCATGGCGACCGTTCCCCCCTTTGGCACGTGCGCTCGCGCTTACTGCTGCGACGGCGTGTTGCTCTTGTCCAGCTTGGCGCGCAGCAGCGCGCCCAGGTTGGTCGCGCCGGCGCTTGCCGCCGCCTGCTCGGTGCGCAGCTGCTTCATCGCGTCGGTCTCCTCCGCCAGGTCCTTCGCCTTCACCGAAATGTTGATCGAGCGGTTCTTGCGGTCGACGTTGATGATCATCGCCTGCACCGTGTCGCCCTCCTTGAGCTGCGCGCGCAGGTCGTCGACGCGCTCGCGCGAGAACTCGGAGGCGCGCAGATAGCCTTCGACGCCGCCGACGTCCACCACCGCGCCCTTGGCGTCGACCGACTTCACCGTGCCGCTCACCACGCTGTTCTTCTCGTGGCTGGCGATGAAATTGGTGAACGGGTCGCCCTCGAGCTGCTTGATGCCCAGCGAAATCCGCTCGCGCTCGACGTCGATCGACAGCACCACCGCCTCGACCTCCTCGCCCTTCTTGAAGTTCTTCACCGCCTCTTCGCCGGCCGCCGACCACGACCGGTCGGACAGGTGCACCAGGCCGTCGATGCCGCCGGGCAGGCCGACGAACACGCCGAAGTCGGTGATCGACTTGA
>JBQTJF010000174.1:0-9506 GCA_052387375.1 Betaproteobacteria bacterium | reverse complement strand
GGGGGGTTGGCCGCCCGGCCCGCCGCCGCCCCCCCCCCCGTTTTCCGCGACCGTAACCCCGCGCCCCCGCCCCCCGCCCCCCCGGCCCCCGAGGCGGAGGCCGCGCGGCGCGCGGCCGAGCGCGCCGGCCGCGCCGAGCGTGACAAGATCCTCGCCGAGCGGCGCGTGCGCCAGCGCGTGCTCGAGCGCGTCGCCGGCGAGATCCGCCGCAACCGGCGCCAGCTTTCCGTCCTGCAGGCCGACGAGGCGCGCCTGGCGCGCCTGGTGCAGCGCCTGGTGCGCATCGTCGAGAGCGTCCCCGAGCCCGCGGCGCGCGAGCAGCCGTTCTCCCGCCTGCGCGGCAGCCTGCGCCTGCCGGTGCGCGGGGAACTGACCGGGCGCTTCGGCGCTCCAAGGGGAGCGGCAGGCATCGAGGCGAAGGGCGTGTTCATCCGCGCGCCGCAAGGCCAGCCGGTGCGCGCCGTGGCGGGCGGCCAGGTGGTCTACGCGGACTGGATGCGCGGCTTCGGCAACCTGCTGATCGTCGACCACGGAGAGAGCTACCTGTCGATCTACGCCAACAACGAGGCGCTGCTCAAGCAGGTCGGCGAGCCGGTCGCCACCGGCGAGCCGCTCGCCATCACCGGCTCGAGCGGTGGCAACGAGGAAACGGGTTTATACTTTGAATTGCGGCATTCAGGCCGGGCCTTTGACCCCCTTCGCTGGGTCAAGTTGAAATAAGCGACACCCATTTATGCACAACAAGCTTCGCAGCATCGGACTCATGCTCGTCGGCGCCGTCGCCGGGGTGCTGATCAGCCTGAACTTCCAGGCCATCGCCGACCGCGCCACGCGCTCGCCGCTGCCGATCGAGGAGCTGCGCGCCTTCACCGAGGTGTTCGGCGCCATCAAGACCAACTACGTCGAGCCGGTCGAGGACAAGCGCCTCATCACCGAGGCGATCAACGGCATGCTCACCGGCCTCGACCCGCATTCGGCCTACCTCGACGCCGAGGCGTTCAAGGAGCTGCAGGTCGGCACGCAGGGGCAGTTCGGCGGCCTGGGCATCGAAGTGGGCATGGAGGACGGCTTCGTCAAGGTGATCTCGCCGATCGAGGACACGCCCGCCTACCGCGCCGGCATCAAGCCGAACGACCTCATCATCAAGCTCGACGAGACGCCGGTGAAGGGCATGTCGCTCAACGACGCGGTGAAGCGCATGCGCGGCAAGCCCAATACCCAGATCACCCTCACCATCTCGCGCAAGGGCGAGAGCGCGCCGATCGTCGTCACCCTGACCCGCGCCGTGATCCGCGTGCAGAGCGTCAAGTCCAAGATGATCGAGCCGGGCTTCGCCTGGGTGCGCGTGTCGCAGTTCCAGGAGCAGACCGCCGAGCACCTGGTGCGCCATCTCGACCAGGTGTTCAAGCAGGGCGCCGTCAAGGGCCTGGTGCTCGATCTGCGCAACGACCCCGGCGGCCTGCTGCACGGCGCGGTGGCCATCTCCGCGGCCTTCCTGCCGGCGAAGTCGCTGGTCGTCTCGACCGACGGCCGCGCCGAGGACGCGCGCAAGAAGTTCCTCGCCAGCCCCGAGGACTACGCGCGCCGCGGCGATGACGTGCTGCGCAACCTGCCGGCGGCGGCGAAGACCGTGCCGATGGTGGTGCTGGTGAACGGCGGCTCGGCCTCGGCCTCCGAGATCGTCGCCGGCGCGCTGCAGGACCACAAGCGCGCCAAGGTGATCGGCACGCAGACCTTCGGCAAGGGCTCGGTGCAGACCATCATGCCGCTGGGCAACAACACCGCCATCAAGCTCACCACGGCGCGCTACTACACGCCCGGCGGCCGCTCGATCCAGGCGCTCGGCATCACCCCCGACATCATCGTCGAGGACCCGAGCGACACGGCGACGCGCGTGCGCGAGGCCGACCTGCAGCGCCACCTCGAGAACGGGCGCGCGGCCGCGGCGGAAGAGAAGAAGGAATCCTCGACGCAGCGCGCGAAGCCCGCGCCGACCCCGCCCGCCGACCAGAAGCCGACGGAGCTAGGCTCGAAGGACGACTTCCAGCTGCAGCAGGCGCTCGCCTTCCTCAAGGGCCAGCCGGTGCAGAGCCAGTCGCCGACGGTCGCGCAGGGCAAACCGAATTAACTGAACGACGAGCAGCTCCTCCGCTATTCGCGCCACATCCTGCTCCCCGAGATCGGCATCGAGGGGCAGGAGAAGCTGCGCGCGGCGAGCGCGCTCGTCGTCGGCGCCGGCGGCCTGGGCTGCCCGGCGGCGCTCTACCTCGCCGCCGCCGGCGTCGGGCGCCTGACCCTCGCCGACGCCGACCAGGTCGACCTCACCAACCTGCAGCGCCAGGTCCTCTACCGCACCGACTCGGTCGGCGCGCCGAAAGTCGAGGCCGCGCGAAGCGCACTTAACGCCATCAATCCCGATGTCGAGGTCGTGGCGTTGTCGAAGCGGCTCGGCGACACGGATCTCGCCTCGCTCGCCTTAAGGGTGGATATCGTGCTGGACTGCACGGACAACTTCGCCACCCGCAAGGCGATCAACCGCGCCTGCGTCCGGGCGCGCAAGCCGCTCGTCTCCGGCGCCGCGATCCGCTTCGACGCGCAGCTCATGGTGTTCGACCTGCGCAGCGGCGATGCGCCCTGCTACGCCTGCCTCTTCCCCGAGGAGGGCGAGGTCGAGGAAGTGCAGTGCTCGCAGATGGGCGTCTTCGCGCCCCTCACCGGCGTCATCGGCGCCCTGCAGGCGATGGAGGCGATCAAGCTGCTCGCCGGCATCGGCGAGACGCTCGACGGGAAGCTGGTGGTGTTCGACGCGAAGCGCGCCGAGTGGCGGACGGTCAAGGTCGGCAAAGACCTTGCCTGCGCGGTTTGCAGCGGACGATAGGCAGTCAGCGAATGATCTCGGTCGCTCGCAGCAGTACCGACTGGGGAATCGTCAGGCCGAGCATCCTCGCTGTCTTCAGATTGACCACCAGCTCGAAAGACGCCGGCCGCTCCACCGGCAGTTCGCCCGGTTTCGCGCCCCTCAGGATGCGGTCGACGAAGATGGCGGCGCGCCTGTGCATCTGCTCGTAGCTCGGCCCGAAGGACATCAACCCTCCCGCCTCGATCAGCTCCCGGTAGGCGTGCACCCCCGGAAGACGGCGCTCGGCGGCGAAGTCCATGATGCGCTGGCGGTGATGCAGGAACAGCCTGTCCGCGAGCACGAGCAGCGCCTGCGGCCGCTCCCTGAGAATGACGCCAAAGGCGTCCTCGATCTCTTCCCGGCTCTTCACCCCCAGAGAGAGCATCTTCATGCCCAGCGCGTCGGCGGCGACCCGCGTCTGCTTCTCGGCGACTAGCTGCAGCGCGCTGGAGGAATTCCAGAGCACGGCGATGTGCGAGATGCCGGGAATCACCTCCCGCAGCAGCTCCAGGCGTTTTCCATCCAGCTCGGCCGAGATCGATGTCAGGCCGGTGATATTGCCGCCGGGTAGGCGCAGTGAGGGAACGATTCCAGTGCCGACCGGGTCGCCCACGGCGATCATCACCAGGGGCACCGTCGTCGTCGCTTTCTTGACCGCGATCGTGGCAGGCGTCCCTGCGGTCACGATGACCTCGACTTTCCGGGCAATGAGCTCGTCAATGAGTCCCGGAAACCGCGCATAGTTTCCCTCGGCCCATCGGTACTCGATCAAGATGTCCTGGCCCTCTACGTAGCCGAGACTACGCAAGCCGTCGCCGAAAGGCCCGACGAGATTCGCTTCCAGCGCAGGCGTGGAGTTCCCCAGAAATCCTATGCGGGGGATTTTTGACGACGCCTGCCCCTGAGCGAGCGACGAGGCGGCCAGGATGGCGAAGCAAAGAGCCGCGCCCGCGCCAGCCACTCTTATATTCATGCTCGCACCTCCGACTTGGCGAGTCTACCCCAGCTAACTCAGCAGGTACTGGCGTTGCGCGGAGAAACCCTCGACCGGCTTCTTGGCGAAGCCGCTCTTCGCGTACTGGTGCAGGCAGCCGATCGCGTAGCGCAATAGCGCCCCGGCGCGCGCCGCGGCGTCGCTGTCCGAGGTGGCGCGCAGCGACTGCTTGAGCGTCGCCTCGAAGCGGTCGAAGAACTGGTTCATGCGCGCCTGCAGCCGCTCGTGCTCGCCGACCAGCGCGTCGCCGGTCATGACGCGCACCATGCCCGGGTTCTTCTCGCAGAAGGCGAGCAGCATCTCCACCAGCCTCTCGGCCTGGCGGCGGCCGTCGGACTCGTCCTGGGTGATGCGGTTCGCCAGCGTGAACACCGAGCTCTCGATGAACTCGATCAGGCCTTCGTACATCTGCGCCTTGGAGGCGAAGTGGCGGTAGAGCGCCGCCTCGGAGACCTCGAGCTTCCCGGCCAGCGCCGCGGTGGTGATGCGCTCCCATTTCGGCGCCTCGAGCATCTGCGCCAGCGCTTTCAGGATCTCGAGCTTGCGTTCGCCTTTCGGGCGCGGCATGCGAGTAAGTCTAAACTTCCCGATAACGGAAGGCCAGACGAGGCAGCTGCGTGATCGACGCCACGCGCAGGTCGACATAGGGTGCGCGTCGCCGCGTCCGGCTCACCCACACCGTCGACATGCCCAGGCGGTGCGCGGCGCGCAGGTTCTCGAGCATGTCGTCGACGAAGGCGCAGCGGTGCGGATCGAGGTCGTGGTTGCGCAGCAGCGCGTGGAAGCCGTGCAGCGCCGGCTTGCCGCGGTAGCCGGTGTCCTCGATCGTGTACACGGCGTCGAAGAGGCGCCCGACGCCGAGGGCGCGCAGCACGCCCGCGACGTAGGCGCGCGGCGCGTTGGAGAAGACGAGCTTTCTGCCGGCGAGGCGCGCGAGCGCGTGGCGCAGCGCGTTCTCGCGCACCACCAGGTCGGCGAGCTCGGGAAAGACGTGCGTCTCGGCGAGGAAGCGGCGCGGGTCCTCGCCGTGGTGGCGCATCAGGCCGCGCAGCGTCGTGCCGTAGCGCAGCCAGAAGCCGCGGCGCATCGCGTCCGCACCCGCCTCGTCCACGGCGTAGTACTTCCTGAGGTAGGCGTTGATCTGCGCATGCATCGACGGGAAGATGCGCGCCCGCGCGTCGTGCAGCGTGTTGTCGAGGTCGAATATCCACACCCGCCGCGACGGCGGGACTGCCGCGATTCTCAAGGCTACTTGCTGCGGATGAGGGTGCCGACGCCCTGGTCGGTCAGCACCTCGAGGAGCAGCGCGTGCGGCACGCGCCCGTCGATGATGTGCACGCTCTTCACGCCGTTGCGCGCGGCATCGAGCGCCGAGCCGATCTTGGGCAGCATGCCGCCCGAGATGACGCCCTTCTCGACCAGCTGGTCGATCTTGCGCGGCGTCAGGCCGGTGAGGAGCTTGCCGTCCTTGTCGAGCACGCCCGGGGTCTTGGTGAGCACCACCAGCTTCTCGGCGGCGAGCACCTCGGCGAGCTTGCCGGCGACGAGGTCGGCGTTGATGTTGTAGGTGGTGCCGTCGGCGCCGGTGCCGATCGGCGCCACCACCGGGATGAAGCCGCCGGCTTCCAGCGCCTGGATCACCGAGGGGTCGATCGACTCGATCTCGCCGACCTGGCCGAGGTCGACGCCGCCGTTCTGCTTCGCGTCGAGCACCATCTTGCGCGCGCGGATGAAGGCGCCGTCCTGCCCGGTCAGGCCGACCGCCTTGCCGCCGGCCTGGTTGACGAGCTCGACCACTTCCTTGTTGACGGTGCCGCCGAGCACCATCTCGACGATGTCCATGGTCTCGGCGTCGGTGACGCGCATGCCCTGGACGAACTCGCCCTTCTTGCCCAGGCGCGCGAGCAGCTGCTCGATCTGCGGCCCGCCGCCGTGCACCACCACCGGGTTCATGCCGACGAGCTTGAGCAGCACCACGTCGTAGGCGAAGCCGGCCTTGAGGACGTCGTCGGTCATGGCGTTGCCGCCGAACTTGACGACGATGGTCTTGCCGTGGAAGCGCTGGATGTAGGGCAGCGCCTCGGCGAGGATGCGCGCCTTCTCGGCGGCTTCCGGGCTGTGGAGGTGGGGGGCGTTCATGCGCGCCCCCCGGATTCTACTGAAACTGCTTACTGGATAGAGATCTGCTTGCGCGCCGCGGCGGCCTTCTTCGGCAGCGTCAGCTCGAGCACGCGCTCGTCCTGCGACACTTCCCTCTCGCGCTTCGCTTCGGCGGCCAGGGTCACCTGCGCGCCGTCGATCGTGACCTGGATGTCCTCTTTCCGGACGCCGGGCAGGTCCGCCGTGATGGTGTAGCCGCCATTCTTCTCGGCGACGTCCACCCGCATGGGCGTACGGCCTTCGTAAGCCACCGGGCGCACGAAGGAACCCTTGAACAGGTCATCGACGAGATCGTTGAAGGGGGTCGGCCCCGCCGGGTTTCAAGCCCCGCCGATAGAATCCGCTGTAAGGAACCCGCCCGCCCGGCGACCGTCAATCATGCTCATCTCCTGCAGGGAAGCGGCCCGCCTCGCCTCCGCGGGGCTCGACCGGCGCCTCGGCTTCGGCGAGCGCTTGCGCCTGCGCCTGCACCTCGCCATCTGCGCGGGCTGCGCGAACTTCAGGCGCCAGGTGGACTTTCTGCGAAAGGCAATGCAGCGCCTTGCAAGCGCCGAGTGAGAAATGCGCCGTCTGTGGAGCGTCCTTCCATTGCGGCAAGGACGAAGGCGGCTGCTGGTGCGCCGAGCTGCCTGCGCTGACCCCCGTCCCCGGCCGCGGCTGCCTGTGCCGCGCCTGCCTGACATCCGAGATAAAGAGGCAGGAGCTTAAAGAACGTAGCGCGCCAGGTCCTCGTTCCTAGCCAGCTCGCCCAGGCGCGCGTCCACGTAGGCGGCGTCGACGGCGACCTCGCCCGGGCCGCGCTGGCCGGCGTCGAAGGAAACCTCCTCCAGCAGCTTCTCCAGCACGGTGTAGAGCCGGCGCGCGCCGATGTTCTCGGTCCGCTCGTTGACTTGGAAGGCGATCTCGGCGATGCGGCGGATGGCCTGCGGCCGGAACTCCACGCGCACGCCCTCGGTCGCGAGCAGCGCCTGGTACTGCTTCACCTGGCTCGCGTCGGTGGCCACCAGGATGCGCTCGAAGTCCTCGACCGAGAGCGAGTCCAGCTCGACGCGGATGGGAAAGCGTCCCTGCAGCTCGGGGATCAGGTCCGCGGGCTTGGCGAGGTGGAAGGCACCCGAGGCGATGAACAGCACGTGGTCGGTCTTCACCATGCCGTAGCGCGTCGACACCGTGGTGCCCTCCACCAGCGGCAGGAGATCGCGCTGCACGCCCTGGCGCGACACGTCGGCGCCCGCCACCTCGGCGCGGCTCGTGATCTTGTCGATCTCGTCGAGGAAGACGATGCCGTTCTGCTCGGCGTTGGCGATGGCCCGGGCCTTCAGCTCGTCGTCGTTCACCAGCCGCGCCGCCTCCTCCTCGGTGAGGAGCTGCTGCGCCTCGCGGATCTTCAGGCGCCGCAGCCGCCGCCGCCCGCCGCCGAGGTTGGAGAGCATGCCCTGGATCTGCGAGGTCAGCTCCTCCATGCCCGGCGGCGCCAGGATCTCCATCTGCGGGCTGCCGGCCGCCACCTCGATGTCGATCTCCTTGTCGTCGAGGGAGCCCTCGCGCAGCTTCTTGCGGAAGTTCTGGCGCGTGGCGCTCTCGGCGTCCGCCGACTGGAAGCCGACCAGCACGTCGAGGATGCGGTCTTCGGCCGCATCCTGCGCGCGCGTGCGCACCAGGCGCATGGCCTGCTCGCGCGTCTGCTTGATGCTGATCTCGACGAGGTCCCTGACGATGCTGTCCACATCGCGGCCGACGTAGCCGACCTCGGTGAACTTGGTCGCCTCGACCTTGATGAAGGGCGCGTCGGCGAGCCGCGCCAGGCGCCGCGCGATCTCGGTCTTGCCCACCCCGGTGGGCCCGATCATGAGGATGTTCTTCGGCGTGATCTCCTGGCGCAGCGGCTCGGCGACCTGCAGCCGGCGCCAGCGGTTGCGCAGCGCGATCGCCACCGCGCGCTTCGCCCGGCCCTGGCCGACGATGTACTTGTCGAGCTCGTGCACGATCTCCTGCGGCGTCATGACCGAGATGCGGCCGCTCACTCCAGCACCTCGATCGTTCTCTGCTGGTTGGTGTAGATGCAGATTTCGCCGGCGATGGCGAGCGCGCGATCGACGATTTCTCGAACGCCCATCTGCGTGCTTTCGAGAAGCGCGCGCGCCGCGGCCTGCGCATAAGGACCGCCCGAGCCGATGGCGACGATGCCCAGCTCGGGCTCGATGACGTCGCCCATGCCGGTGATGATGAGCGAGCGCTCGCGGTCGGCCACCGCGAGCATCGCCTCCAGGCGCCGCAGGATGCGGTCGGTGCGCCAGTCCTTGGCGAGCTCGACCGCCGAGCGCATCAGGTTGCCCTGGTGCTTGTCGAGCTTCGCCTCGAAGCGCTCGAAGAGCGTGAAGGCGTCGGCGGTGCCGCCGGCGAAGCCGGCGAGGATGCGCTCCTGGTAGAGCCGGCGCACCTTCTTCGCGCCGCCCTTCAGGACCACCTGGCCGAGGGTCACCTGGCCGTCGCCGCCCAGCGCCACGGCGGCGCCGCGACGCACGGAAAGGATGGTAGTGCCGTGGAGTCGTTCCATGGGGAAGTCCGGGAGGAGAAGGCAAAGATGGGGCCGGCGCCCCGGGAATGCAACCCTACTTCGCCAGGCACTCCTCGAGCCCGGCGATGAACAGGTCCTTCGGCAGCTTTTTGCCGATGAACACCAGGATCGAGCTCTTCTTCTCGTTCTTGGCCCAGGGCTTGCCGAGGTCGCCGCCCATCATCATGTGCACGCCCTGGAACACCACGCGGCGTGGGTTGCCCTTCGTCCACAGCACGCCCTTGTAGCGCAGCAGGTCCGGCCCGTGCAGCTGGATCATGCCGGAGAGGAACTGCTCGAGCTTGTCGCGGTCGACGGGCCTGCCCGAGCGGAACACGAACGACTCCACCTCGTCGTGGTGCTCGTGCTGCAGCTCGGTGAGGAACTGCGGGTCGAGCTCGAGGATGGCGTTCAGGTTGAAGCCGCGGATGTCGAGCACCTCGCCGAGCGGCGCGTTGCCGAAGTGCACCTTCTTGATGGGCGCGCGCGGGTTCATCTTTTTCAAGCGGCGGGAAAGCTGTTCGGCTTCCGCCTCCGAAACCAGGTCCGTCTTGGAAAGCAGGATGCGATCGGCGAAGCCCACCTGCTCCTGCGCCTCGTGGAACTCGTCGAGCTGCTGCGGCGCGTGCTTGGCGTCGACCAGCGTGATTATCGAGTCGAGCAGGTAGTAGTTGCCGATCTCCTCGTCGGTGAAGAAGGTCTGCGCCACCGGGCCCGGGTCGGCCATGCCGGTGGTCTCGATCACCACCCGGTCGAACCTGAGCGCGCCCTGGTCGCGCTTCTCCTTGAGCGTGCCGAGGATGCGGATCAGGTCGCCGCGCACCGTGCAGCAGATGCAGCCGTTGTTCATCTCGACGATCTGCTCGTCGCCCGACTCGATGATCGCGTTGTCGACG